>JBCCPS010000007.1:0-71318 GCA_039024775.1 Pseudomonadota bacterium | reverse complement strand
GGGCTGGAGGGAGGAGAAAACCTCTATGCGACGCTCGTTTGCGTGGATGTCATCGCGGCGGGTGAAGAGGGTGGCGTTCAGTTCAGGCACGAAACTGATGGGGGCGGCGCGGCGCATCTCAGCCAGGGCCGGGTAGGGGTCGGCGGTGAAGCTGGCGGGGTCAATCGAGGTGACGGGCGCGCTGGACATGTGGGGACGGTAGAGGGTGAGGGATGATGGCGTCAATCTAGGTGTAAACAGTCCTGAACATGAATGGCTGCTCGTGTCGGTCTGAGAGACAGCCAATGTGTGAGCAAGCTGGCAACCGTTTTACGTCGTGAGCGCTAGACTGACGTTGGTTCCTAAGCCCTGCGCGGAGCCAAGGCGAAGCCGCCGCGCAATCGCCTGTCCGCCCGACCGGGCAGGCGATTTGGTTGAGCTTGGAGCGCCGTGGATCGGTCGCGCCAAAGTGGCTGCAATAAAGTGCCTGGGAACAAAACGAGGATCGCTTCCCCGCGGACAGGCGATAGCGCGGCTCACGTCGAGCGTCGTCGTCTGCAGCGCAGCCCTAAAGCTTACCGCGTCAGCGCTTTCATCCCTCGGCTTAGCCCCTCCAGCGTCATCGGCACCATCGCCTCTGCCCCAAAAATCTCGCGGATCATCTCAATCGAATGGGTGTAGCCCCAGTATTTCTCCGGCACCGGGTTGATCCAGAGGTTTGAGGGCCACTGGTCCCGCGCGCGTTGCAGCCAGGTGGCACCGCTCTCGGGGTTCCAATGCTCATTGGCGCCGCCGGGATAGGCGATCTCATAGGGCGACATGGAGGCGTCGCCCACGAAAATGCATTTGTAATCAGGGCCATAGGTGCGCAGGATCTCGTGGGTGGAGGTTTGCGCATCCCACCGGCAGCGGTTATCGCGCCAGACGCCTTCATACAGACAGTTGTGAAAGTAGAAGTAGTCGAAGTGCTTGAATTCGGCCTTCGCCGCTGAAAACAGCTCTTCGACGATCTTCACATGGGGGTCCATGGAGCCGCCCACATCCAGAAACAGCAGCACTTTCACCGCATTGCGCCGCTCGGGCCGGGTTTTCACGTCTAGATAGCCATGCTCCGCCGTGGCGCGGATCGTGCCACCCAGATCAAGCTCCTCATTCGCGCCGTCCCGCGCCCAGCGGCGCAGGCGTTTCAGAGCCACCTTGATGTTGCGCGTGCCGAGTTCAATTGTGTCGTCCAAGTTCTTGAATTCACGCTTATCCCAGACCTTGGTGGCCCGCTGGTGGCGGCTTTCCTTCTGGCCAATGCGCACGCCTTCGGGGTTGTAGCCATAAGCACCAAAGGGCGAGGTGCCCGCGGTGCCGATCCACTTATTGCCGCCTTGGTGCCGGCCCTTCTGTTCCTCCAGCCGTTTCTTCAGCGTTTCCATGAGCTTGTCAAAGCCGCCTAATGCTTCAATCTCGGCCTTTTCCTCCGGGCTCAGATGCTTTTTGGCCATCTTCTCCAGCCAGTCGCGGGGGATTTCCACAGCTTCAAGAACCTCGTCCAAGCTGATGTTCTCAATCCCTTTAAACGCGGCAGCGAAGGCCTGATCGAACTTGTCGATGTTGCGCTCATCCTTCACCAGTGACACCCGCGCGAGGTAATAGAACGCCTCCACGTCATAGGTCGCGATCCCGGCGGCCATGCCGTCGAGAAACGTCAGAAACTCGCGCATCGAGACGGGCACCTTGTGCGCGCGCAGCTTGTCGAAGAAGGGCAGGAACATCGGACCTCTCCAGCAGGGAATGCGGCTTGCTACCCTGTTTTGAGGTCAAAGGTAAGGTCGCTTAGCCCACCAGCGAGCGGGTATAGATGATCGACAGGACCAGCCCGGCGAGCGCAAAGAGGATGGCAAAGACTGCCGCATATTGCGCCATGTCCTTGCCGTTGCCGCCCCGCCGCTTGGCGGAGACAATGCCGATGAGAGCGCCGATCCCGGCGACAATCAGAACATCCATCTGTGCATTCTACCCTTTGAGCGGGTTCAGCGATGCGATCTCGCGCATCTTGGCCCGCACGGCCCAATCCGGGCCGAAGCCGTAGCGTGCCCAGCCGATGCTGTCCAGCCGAACCTGTTCGGCCTCCGCCGCGCGGTTTTCAAGAACCAGCGCTTCCGAGCGCAGCAGCAGCAGGGTGGAGAGCAAGGCGGCATTCTCGCCTGCCCGCGCGGTTTCGATATGGGGGGAAAGCAGGATCAGCGCCTGACCGCCATTGCCGCGCGACACCTGATAGGCGGCGAGCTGCGTGGCGACATAGGCGCGGTGCAGCCGGGTGCCCGGTGTGCGGCGATAGATCTGGTCGGCCAGTTGATAGTGCTTGTGCGCAAGCTCCGCGTCATTGCCCTGCACGACGCGGGCCAGCGCGTAGTGGGCGAAGGCGCGGCGGTGATCGTCCAAGCCCATGGCGGTGGAGATGCGGATCGCCTCATAGGCCGCGCGCTGCCGGTTGGCGCTGGAAATCGAGCGGCCTAGGGCGGTCTGCACGGCCTTGCTCCAATTCATGGGCGTGCGGGTGGCAAAGCGGCTGGGCGCATTCTGGCCCGCGGGGTTGAGCCGCGCGAGGATGCGGGGCAGGGCGGCGGCCACCTGGCCCCGCGTCATGCCAGAGCGCAGCGCGGGATCGTAGTAGGCGCGTAGGATCAGCATGTCGAAACCGGTGAGCACCGTGTGTACGTTGTCGTCGTTGAAAACGGAATCCGGCAGGCGGTAGAGGTCATTGAGCGGGCCGAGCGCCTGCGCCACTTCTTCGTGCAGGCAGTCGCGCACCTCTTGCGGGCTTGCGTCATTGGGTAGAAAGATCGCGATCTTCTCGCGCGTTTTCAGCAGCGACCAGCGCGTTTTGTCCGAGCGGCGCGAGCGGCGGTAATCGGCCAGGCTGTCCACGTTAGGGGCCACGAAACAGGCGGCCTGCGGCAACACGCGGCGGATGTCCGCGCGGCTGACGGCATGCACCACGAGGTTGGCATCGGCGCTGCGCGTGTAATTGATGTTGATCCCCGCCTCATTGCGCAGGCGCGAGATCAGGCGGTTGAGATCGGAGCCCAGCGTGGGCGGCGGCGATCCCTTGACGCCCACGCGGATGGGGCCCTCAAAGCGTGTCAGCACCGGCAGCGCGCGGCCGCTTTCCATCTGAAACGACAACTCAATGAAATCGAGCGCCAGATCGTTGTTGGAGCGGATGGGTGCTGCGGGCCTGCTGGCCGCGAAATTCTTCATCGGCGGCAAAGAAGACGCGAAAGGCTGCGCGCGGGTTGCAATATCGGGTTGGGAGGCTGGAACGCAGGCATTCAGCAGCAACACGAGCGGGAGAACAAAGCGCCCGTTCATCAAAAGTAGCCCGTTTTACAGGGGGTTATCGCACGCGCAATCTGTGCATTGCGCACAAGCGATGGGAACGCATGACCTGCGCTTTTGGTGATTTTCATTGCCTGCCTGCCCTTTTTGAGCTTTTGGATTTCGGGTCTTTTCGCCCTTCATCCCGGTCTTCTTAGGGAGCAAATAAGGCAAATTTGGGGCAATTGAGGCAAAATTGGGGCAGCGCCCAAACCGCGACTTTTTCGCACCACTTTTGGCGCGCGCCCGTCACGTTTAACACTTTTTTAAGACGTTTGGCGCTTTGCGATCAGCGCTGTCCGCGCGCCATGAAGGCCAGTCGCTCAAACAGGTGCACGTCCTGTTCGTTCTTCAAGAGCGCGCCGTGCAACTTGGGTAGGGCGGAGGCACCGTCGCGCTTGAGGTCCTCGGCATCCATGTCTTCGGCCAACAGCAGTTTGAGCCAGTCGAGCACTTCGGAGGTGGAGGGTTTCTTCTTCAATCCCTGCTGATCGCGGATCTCGTAGAACTGGGTCAGCGCGGTGGTCAGCAACTGCTGCTTGATGCCCGGATGATGCACGGCCACGATCTTTTTCAGCGTCTCCATGTCTGGGAACCGGATGTAGTGAAAGAAACACCGGCGCAGGAACGCATCGGGCAGTTCCTTTTCATTGTTCGACGTGATGATCACGATGGGCCGCTGGACCGCCTTGATCGTCTCCCCCGTCTCGTAGACGAAGAACTCCATCTTATCGAGCTCTTGCAGCAGGTCGTTGGGAAACTCGATGTCCGCCTTGTCGATCTCGTCGATCAGCAGCACGACCTTCTCCTCCGCCTCGAACGCCTGCCAGAGCTTGCCCTTGCGGATGTAGTTTTTCACGTCATGCACCCGGTCCTCGCCCAACTGGCTGTCGCGCAGGCGGGAGACGGCGTCATATTCATAGAGCCCCTGCTGGGCGCGGGTCGTGGATTTGATGTTCCACTCGATCATGCGCAGCCCCAGCCCGGCGGAGACCTGTTTGGCCAGTTCGGTCTTGCCCGTGCCGGGCTCTCCCTTGACCAGCAGCGGACGCTCCAGCGTGACGGCGGCATTGACGGCGATTGTCAGATCATCGGTCGCCACATAATCGGCGGTGCCTTCAAATCTCATTTGTTTTCAACCTCTCACATGGGGCGGTGCGCCTGCCTGCTTTAACCAAAAAGCCGCAGGATTGTGTAGTGACAATCATAATGGCCTAAGATAGACGCTGCGGCAGGGAGCGATCTCCACCGCCTGAGGGGCTCAATGCCACAGACAAAAGCCATTGAGGGGACCAAGATGAAGCAAGAAGTGTTTTTGCCGGAGGACTATCAGCCAGCAGAAGATGAGCCGTTTATGAACGACCGGCAGCTGGCCTATTTCCGGCGCAAGCTGCTGAATTGGAAGAACGAACTGCTGGCTGGCAGCCGCGACACCATCGAAGGGTTGCAGGACGGCACCCGCAACATCCCCGATGTGGCCGACCGCGCGTCAGAGGAAACGGACCGCGCGCTGGAGCTGCGCACTCGCGATCGCGCGCGCAAGCTGGTGGGCAAGATCGATGCCGCGCTGCGCCGGATTGATGAGGGTGAGTTTGGCTATTGCTCCGTTACGGGGGAGCCGATTTCACTCAAGCGCCTGGATGCGCGTCCCATTGCGACGATGAGCCTTGAGGCGCAGGAACGCCACGAGCGGCGCGAGAAAGTGCACCGGGACGATTAAACCGTTTTGTAGCTGAGCGAAAACGCCGGGGCCAATGCTCCGGCGTTTTGCGTAGAGGGAGGGCGCGTGACGCTATCGAGGGTTCTTGTGATTGGCGGCGGCATCGGCGGGTTGGCCGTGGCCACGGCTTTGGCGCAGCGCGGCGCATCCGTCGAGCTGCTGGAGCAGGCGGAGGCTTTCACCGAAGTGGGCGCGGGCCTGCAGATCAGCCCCAACGGCTTGGCGGTGCTCAAGGCGTTGGGTTTGGAAAGCGCACTTGCGGCGGCAGACCCGGTGCGCGCCAAAGCCGTGCTGTTGGCGCGCGATGAAGACAGCAAGCCGGTGGCGCGGCTCGATCTGACGCGCTGGGATCGGGGCCGCGCCACCTATTTTCTGCACCGCGCCGATCTGCTGTCGGTGTTGGTGACAGCGGCGCGGGAGGCCAGCGTGACGCTGACCCTGGGCGCGCGCGTGGCCGAGGTGTCACCGGATGCGCCGCCCGCACTGCAGCTGGAAGACGGCAGCAGGCACAACGCGGACCTCATCATTGCGGCTGACGGCATCCATTCAAGCACCCGCGCGCTGCTCAACGGCGCGGATACGGCGCGGTTTTCCGGCCAGGTCGCTTGGCGCGCGGTGGTGCCCAATACCGCTCAACACCCGGCTGAGGCCCATGTGCACATGGGGCCGGGCCGCCATCTGGTCAGCTACCCGCTGCGCGGCGGATCAGTGGTCAACCTGGTTGCGGTGCAAGAACGCGCGGGCTGGCAGCCCGAGGGCTGGCAGATCGCGGATGATCCGGCAAACGTGATGCGCGCCTTCTATGGCGCGTCCGAGCAGGTGAGGGCGCTTTTAAGTCAACTCGAAGCGGTGAATTTATGGGGGCTGCACCTGCACCCGGTGGCAGCGCAGTGGCAGGGCGGCAATCTCGCACTTTTGGGCGATGCGGCCCATCCCACGCTGCCCTTTCTGGCGCAGGGCGCCAACATGGCGCTCGAAGACGCCTGGGTCCTGGCCCGCGAGGTGACGCGCGCGCCGCTTGAGGAAGGTCTGGCCGCCTATGAAGCCCTGCGCCGTGCGCGCGTGCCTCGCGTGATCAGAGCGGCTGAGAAAAACGCCTGGCGCTACCATCTGCGGCCCGGTCCGCTGCGCGCGGCCGCGCATTTAGGGTTACAGGTGGCCAGCCGTCTGGTGCCCGGGCGGATGATTGGCGCCTTCGATTGGCTTTATGGGCATGACGTTACTGCTGAGCGCTAAGGCATCACTCCTCAATCAGAGGCAGCTCGCTTCGTTCAAAGCACCCGCCCAACAGGCACTGCCCTGCTGCGCCGTCCCGCCCCCCGTCGCCATTGGGCTTGAACCAATGGCGCCGCAATGGCGACCGGCGCATCTGCGCCACCCCGCGGGACGGCGCATGAACTGTTGTCATGCTTGGCTCAAGTTTTTTTGGGGGGACCTTAAGCGCGCCTACTCCAGCTCCACCAATAGGTCTTTCGCGTCGATCTGTCCGCCTGCCTGCACATGCACGGCCTTGACCACCGCGTCGCGTTCGGCGTGGATGCCCGTCTCCATCTTCATCGCCTCGATGGTCAACAGCAGATCGCCCGATTTCACCGCCTGACCCACGCTTGCGCCGACAGAGGCCACGACCCCCGGCATCGGCGCGCCGATGTGGTTGTCGTTGCCCGCCTCCGCCTTTGGCCGGTTCTGCGTCGTGGCCTTGACCAGCCTGTTGGGCACGCGGATCACGCGCGGCTGGCCGTTGAGTTCAAAGAACACCCGCGCCTCACCGTCCTCGTTTGTCTCACCCACCGCTTGCAGGCGGATCTCCAGCGTTTTGCCCGGATCGATCTCCGCCGTGATCTCTTCTGACGGGTCCATACCGTAAAAGAAGGTGAGCGTGGGCAGGGCGCGCACGGGGCCATAAGTGCGGTGCCGGCCCATGTAGTCGAGGAAGACCTTGGGATACATCAGGTAGCCCGCCAGATCCTCGTCATCGACCTCCTTGCCCTCCAGCATCTTGGAGACCTCGGCCCGCGTCGCTTCCAGGTCAACGGGCGGCAGGTGCTTCCCGGGGCGTTCGAGGTTCGGAGCCTCGCCCTTCAACGCCTTCTTCACAATGGCCTCCGGGAACCCGCCCGGCGGTTGGCCCAGATTGCCGCGCATCATGTCGATCACACTGTCGGGGAAGGCCACATCCGTTGCGGGGTCCTCCACATCCGCCCGCGTGAGGCCTTGGGAGACCATCATCAGCGCCATGTCGCCCACGACCTTGGAGGAGGGCGTGACCTTCACGATGTCGCCGAACATCGCGTTCACATCCGCATAGGTGCGCGCCACCTCCGGCCAGCGGTCGGCGAGGCCCAGCGAGGATGCCTGCGCCTTGAGGTTGGTGAATTGCCCGCCAGGCATCTCGTGCAGGTACACCTCTGACGAAGGCGCCTGCATGCCGGTCTCGAACGCCGCGTATTGTCCGCGCACGTCTTCCCAATAGTCCGAGACCTCCCGGATCGCGTCCATCGAGAGGCCCGTATCCCGGTCGGTGTGCTTTAAGGCAGAGACCACGGAACCCAGGGTCGCCTGAGAGGTGTTCCCGCTCAACGCATCCATCGCGCAGTCCACCGCATCCACGCCCGCATCCGCCGCGGCGAGGATCGTGGCGCAGGCGATACCCGCGGTGTCGTGGGTGTGGAAGTGGATGGGCAGGCCCACCTCTGATTTCAGCGCCTTGACCAACGCACGCGCCTGCGCGGGCTTCATCAGCCCCGCCATGTCCTTCAATCCCAACACATGGGCGCCCGCAGAACGCAGCTCCTTGCCCATGTCGACGTAGTACTTGAGGTCATACTTCGCGCGGTCGGGGTCAAAGATGTCGCCGGTGTAGCAGATCGTGCCTTCGCAGACCTTGCCCGCGTCAATCACCGCGTCCATGGCCACGCGCATGTTCTCCACCCAGTTGAGGCTGTCGAAAACGCGGAAGACGTCGATCCCTGTCTCCGCCGCCTGCTTCACAAAGAACTGCACCACATTGTCGGGATAGTTGGTGTAGCCCACGCCGTTACTCGCGCGCAGCAGCATCTGGGTCATCAGATTGGGCATTCGGCTGCGCAGATCACGCAGGCGCTGCCAGGGGCATTCCTGCAGGAACCGGTAGGCCACGTCGAAAGTGGCTCCCCCCCAGCATTCCACGGAGAAAAGCTGCGGCAGGTTCGCGGCATAGGCGGGCGCGACCTTGATCATGTCGATGGAGCGCATGCGTGTCGCCAGAAGCGACTGATGCCCGTCGCGCATGGTGGTGTCTGTAATGAGCAGCTGCTTTTGCTGCTTCATCCAGTCGGCCACGGCCTGCGGGCCCTTTTGCTCCAACAGGTTGCGCGTGCCCATCAGCGGGTCGGCGGCAGGGGCAGGCGGACGCGGGTTGTCGTATTGCGCGGGCGGGCGCGGGGTTGCGGCGGTCTCGGGATGCCCGTTCACGGTCACATCGGCGATATAAGTGAGCACCTTCGTGCCCCGGTCGCGCCGCTTGGGAAAGCGGAAGAGCGCGGGCGTCTCGTCGATGAACTTGGTGTGATAGGTGTTGTCGAGAAAGCTGGGGTGCCGCAGCAGGTTTTCGACAAAGGCGATGTTGGTGGAGACACCGCGAATGCGGAACTCCCGCAGCGCCCGGTCCATGCGCGCGATCGCCTGATCGGGCGTCTGCGCCTTCGCCGTGACCTTCACCAACAGCGAATCGTAATACCGCGTGATCACGCCGCCTGAGTAAGCCGTGCCGCCGTCCAGACGGATGCCCATGCCGGTGGCCTCCCGGAAAGCGGTGATGCGGCCATAGTCGGGGATAAAGTTGTTCTGCGGGTCTTCCGTAGTGATCCGGGTCTGCAGCGCGTGGCCATTGAGCTGCACCTCGTCCTGGCTGGCCTTGCCAGTGGCCTCCGCGATGGTCTTGCCCTCGGCAATCAGTATCTGAGCCTGCACGATGTCGATCCCGGTGACTTCTTCGGTGACGGTATGTTCCACTTGAACGCGGGGGTTGACCTCAATGAAGTAGAACTTGCCGTCTTCCATATCCATCAGGAACTCGACCGTGCCTGCGCACTCGTAGCTCACGTGCGCGCAGATCTTGCGGCCCAGCTCACAGAGCTCCGCGCGCTGGTCGTCTGTGAGATAGGGGGCAGGGGCGCGCTCAACGACCTTTTGATTGCGCCGCTGGACGGAGCAGTCGCGCTCATAGAGGTGATAGATCTCACCGTGCTTGTCGCCCAGGATCTGCACCTCCACGTGGCGGGCTTTAAGGATCATCTTCTCCAAATAGCCCTCGCCGTTGCCGAAGGCCGCCTCCGCCTCGCGCCGGCCCTCCAGCACTTTCTCCTCCAGCTCCGCCTCGCCATTGATGGGCCGCATCCCGCGTCCGCCGCCGCCCCAGGAGGCTTTGAGCATCAGCGGATAGCCGATCTGAGCGGCCTCGGCGCGGATGGCGTCCATGTCATCGCCCAAGACTTCCGTGGCCGGGATCACCGGCACGCCCGCCTCGATGGCCACGCGCCGCGCGCTGGCCTTGTCGCCGAGGGCGCGCATCGTCTCAGCGCGCGGGCCGATAAAGGTGATGCCATTGGCGTCACAGGCGTCCACGAAATCGGGGTTTTCCGACAGCAGACCGTAGCCGGGATGAATCGCATCCGCGCCACTCTCACGGGCCACGCGGATCATCTCCGGGATCGACAGATAGGCCTGCACCGGCCCCAGCCCTTCGCCGACACGGTAGGCCTCATCTGCCTTGAAGCGGTGTAGGCCCAACTTGTCCTCTTCGGCAAAGACCGCGACGGTCTTTTTGCCCATCTCATTGGCGGCGCGCATGATGCGGATCGCGATCTCCCCCCGGTTGGCGATGAGGATCTTGGAGAAATCGGGCATGGACCGGCCTTTCTGAAAGCGACGTGGCGCGCGCGTTTGCGTTGGCGCATATTAGGGATGCTGCATTGCAGCGCAATACCGTCTATTTGATGAGCAGATTTAAAAGTGTTTCGACGCTCCGGGAGCCACGGGAAATGCGGGCGGCCTCCTGCTGAAATCGCGCAGGCCCATCTGGCCCATGTTGGCCTCCAGATCGCGGGTGAGGATGTCTGCCAAATGGGTCACGCCCACCGGTCCCAGCGCGGCAAGCGCGTAGTGCCAGGCGCGGCCAAGCATCACGAAATCAGCGCCCCGCGCATGGGCGCGCAGGATATCCAGCCCGCCCTCCACGCCGCTGTCAAAGATCAGCGGCAGCGTGGTCGCGGCCCGGATCGCGGGCAGCGCGTCGATGCTGGCGGGGGCGGCATCAAACTGGCGGCCCGCATGGTTGGAGACCCAGATCGCATCCACGCCCGCCGCCTCTAAGGGCGCGACATCTTCCGCACGCAGAATGCCCTTCACGATCAGCGGCCCGTCCCAATGCGCGCGCACCCAGTGCAGGTAGGCCATGTCGGGTGCCGTGCGCAGCAGGTAGCCCACATGTGCGGTGGAGGGCAGATCCTTGGGCGCGCCTTGCGAGTATTTATCGAGCGTGCGCATGCGCGGCAGGTCGCCTTGCAGGGTGGCCATGGCCCAGGCCGGGCGCAGCGCTGTTTGCAGCGCGAGACGCGGGGTCAGCCGGGGCGGTTGTTTGAGCCCGCCACGGGTCTGCCGTTCTCGGCGGGAGGCGACGGGCACATCTACCGTGAGCACCAGCGTCCGAAACCCCGCGTCGCGGGCGCGGGCCAGCATGTCGCGCCGGATGTCTTCGTCGCGCGGCGGGTAGAGCTGGAACCACGCCTGCGGCCCGATGTGCGGGGCCAGATCCTCCGGGGTCTGGGTGGCCACGGTCGACAGCGTGTAGGGGATACCCAGGCGCACGGCGGCACGGGCCAAGTGGCGCTCCGCCCCCGGCCAGATGAGCCCTGACATGCCGACGGGAGCGATGCCGAAGGGCAGGGGATAGCTTTCCCCCAGTAACTCCACCTTCAGGTCCGGCGTGAATTCGCCCTCCAGCACCCGCGGCATAAGACCCACCGCATCCAGCCGCGCGCGGTTGCGCGCCTGGGTCTGCTCCGCGCCCGTCGCACTGTCGAGGTATTCCCAGACAAACTTCGGAATGCGCCGCCGCGCGCGGCGTTTGAGGTCGGACAGGGCGGGATATCGGGCGTGCAGGTCCATCAGCGGCATAAGGCGCCGCGCGCGGTCTGCTGTCAAATAACGCGGGCGGGTTCAGTCGCTTTCAGTGGGGAAAATCCCCGTCGGCAGCCCGTCGATAGAGTGCTGGTTTTTCTCGGCCCAATAGGCTGTGATACCGTCAGGGCCCTTGGCTTCGGCCCATTTTTCCAACGTGTCGCGGGGGCCTTCGTGGGCAAAAAACGGCACATTGTATCCGCAACTTGTCTGCACCAGGTCGATCTGCAGGTCATAAATTTGCCGCGCGGCAATACTCTCCGGAAACTGGGCATTGAGCGCCTCGAAATCCCCATCGCGCGGATGTAGCGTGCGCGCGCTGCCATAGACCCGCAGAATCAGCGGTTGCCGGGTAAAGCTACACCACATGCAGGTCATCCGGTTGACCCGCGCCAGATGCGCCGCCGTTTCATTGCCCGAGCCTGTCAGGTTCCGCCAGATCAGCCGATCCGGGCCGAGGACCGCCAAACTGGCCATATCCTTGGGCGAGACGTTGACTCGGCCCTCTTGCGCAGCCGTGCCTACGAAAAAGATGTGCTGGTCTTCGATGAAGCGGCGGTGGCTGTCCGCGAGGGCGTCAAACTGCTGAGCCATCACTCCACCGTGACAGATTTGGCGAGGTTGCGGGGTTGGTCCACGTCCGTGCCTTTGGCCACGGCGGTGTGATAGGCCAAAAGCTGCGCGGGGATGGCATAGAGCATCGGCGTCAGCGCGTCCGCGATTGCGGGCATCTCGATGGCTTCCCAGACCCCCTGGCTCGCCTCCGATAGGCCAGCGGCGTCCGATATCAGGATGACCTTGCCCTTGCGCGCCATGACCTCCTGCATGTTGCTGACCGTCTTGTCGAAAAGCCCGTCACGGGGGGCAAAGACGATCACGGGCACGTCTTCATCGACCAGCGCGATGGGGCCATGCTTGAGTTCACCTGATGCATAAGCTTCGGCGTGTATGTAGCTGATTTCCTTCAGTTTTAATGCGCCTTCATTGGCCAGGGGATACATCCAGCCGCGGCCCAGAAAGAGCACGTCGCGCGCCGCCGCCAGCTTGCGGGCCGCGCGCCCCAGCGTGTCGCTTTGTGCCAGCGCGGCGTGGATCACCGAGGGCATCCCGCGCAACGCCTCCAGATGCGTGGATAACGCCGCCTCGTCAATCACGCCCCGGTCATGGGCAGCCTTCAGCACCAGCGTGAACAGCACCGTCAGCTGGCAGGTGAACGCCTTGGTGGAGGCCACGCCCACCTCGACGCCTGCGTGGATCGGCAGGTAAAGGTCGCTCTCCCGCGCGATGGAGCTTTCGTTTACGTTCACGACGGAGACGACCTTGTCCGCCTTTCCCGCGCAATAGCGCAAGGCGGCCAGCGTGTCGGCGGTCTCCCCCGATTGGGACACGAAGACAGCCAGCGTACGCCCGGGGATAGGCGGCTCCCGGTAGCGGAATTCGGAGGCCACATCCACCTCGACCGGCAAACGCGCGATCTGCTCGAACCAGTATTTGGCAACCATGCAGGCCAGATAGGCCGTGCCGCAGGCCACCATCGTCACCCGGTCAAAGGCGCTGAAATCAAGGCCCTCGCCCGGCAGGGTGATCGCGCCCGCATCGGAGACGTAGTGCCCCAAGCAGGCCTTGAGCACGCCGGGCTGCTCCGCGATTTCCTTGGCCATGAAGTGCTTGTGCCCGCCCTTGTCGATCCGCGCGCTGTCCATCTGGATGGTCTTGACCGGGCGGTTGGCGAGCATGCCGTTGGCATCGCGGATCTCCACAGAGGTGCGGGTGACCACAGCGTAATCGCCTTCCTCCAGATAGCTGACGCGGTCGGTCAACGGCGAGAGTGCGATGGCATCCGAGCCCACGAAGTTTTCGCCGGTGCCATAGCCCACCGCCAAGGGCGAGCCCTTGCGCGCGGCGACGATCAGATCGTCCTCGCCGTCAAACAGAAAGGCGAGCGCGAAGGCGCCTTCAAGGCGGGCCAGCGTGGCAACCGCCGCCTCGACCGGTGTTTTGCCCTCATCCATGTAGCGCGCCGTCATCAGCGCCACGGTTTCGGTGTCGGTTTCGGTCACGAAGGGCACGCCCGCATCGGCCAGTTCCGCGCGCAACTCGCGAAAGTTCTCCACAATCCCGTTGTGCACCACCGCGACCGGTCCGGCCTGGTGGGGGTGGGCGTTGGTGACCGAAGGCGCGCCGTGGGTCGCCCAGCGGGTATGGCCGATCCCGGATTTCCCCGCGAGCGGCTCATGCACCAGAAGATCGGAGAGGTTCACCAGCTTGCCCACCGCGCGCCGCCGCGCGAGGGTGCCGTTGTTCACCGTTGCGATCCCCGCGGAATCATATCCGCGATATTCGAGCCGTTTGAGCGCTTCCACCAGGATGGGCGCGGCCTCATGATTGCCCAGCACACCGACAATTCCACACATTTTCAGCTGCCTCGCTGCTGCTTTGCCTTTTTAGCCTTTAACATTTCGAACATTTTGCGCGCCATGCCCGGTTTTTCCACCTGATGGGCGCGCGCCAGAGCCAGGGCACCCGGCTCCACGTCCGAGGTGATGACAGAGCCTGATCCCGTCATCGCCTCATCGCCCACCGACACAGGAGCCACGAGCATCGTGTTGGACCCGATAAAGGCGCGCTCCCCGATCTCCGTGCGGTGCTTCATCACGCCGTCGTAGTTGCACGTAATGGTTCCCGCGCCGATGTTGGTGGCGCGGCCCACGGTGGCGTCACCGATGTAGCTGAGGTGATTGACCTTGGCGCCTTCGGCGATGCGGGCGTTCTTGATTTCCACAAAGTTACCCACACGGGTGTCCTCATCCAGCTCCGCCCCCGGGCGCAGGCGTGCATAGGGGCCCACCACCGCGCCGCGCGACACGTGACAGCCTTCCAGATGGGAAAAGGCGCGGATGGTGGCGCCCGTCTCCACCGTCACACCTGAGCCGAAAACGACGTTGGGTTCGATCAACGTGTCGCGCCCAATGACGGTGTCGCGGGCCAGATAGACCGTCTGAGGCGCGGTCAGCGTCACGCCGTCCTCCAGCAGAGCGGCGCGGGCGCGGGCCTGGAAGGTCGCCTCCGCTGCGGCCAGATCCGCGCGGGAGTTCACGCCTTGGGTCTCCGCCTCAGAGCAGGTCACGACCGTGGCGCTGAGCCCGCGCGCGCGGGCCACGGCCACGATGTCGGTGAGGTAGTATTCGCCCGAGGCGTTGTCGTCCGTCGTCTCCCGAATGAGGTCAAACAGCAGGCCCGCGCGGGCCGCGGTCACGCCGCCGTTGCAGAGTGTGATCGCGCGTTCGGCGTCCGTGGCATCCTTGTGCTCGACAATGCGCTCTAGGCTGTCGCCAGCCATGACGAGCCGACCATAGCGGCGGGTGTCCTGAGGCTCAAAACCCAGGACGGCCACGTCATGGGTCTCCAATGCCGCGATCATCTTTTGCAATGTCTCGGGCTGCAAAAACGGCGTGTCTCCGAACAAAACAAGCGCGGCACCCTCGAACCCGCCGAGTGCTTGCTCCGCTTGCGCTGTGGCATGCCCGGTGCCGCGCTGTTCGGCCTGCTCGACCACCTGCGCGCCCTCATCGAAGGCCAGCGCTGCGGCGCGCACGGCGCCCAACCCATGGCCTGCGACCACCACGCTTCGAGCGGGTTCTATCGCGGCGGCGGAGGCCATCGCGTGCTCCAACAGCGGTGCGCCCGCGATGGGGTGCAGGACTTTGGGCAGGTCCGATTTCATCCGCGTGCCTTTGCCAGCGGCCAGGATGATCAGGGCTGTTTGCATTGTTTTCTCGTTCTGCTCTTCTTGCAATCTGTTTACCGCCTTCGCACAAAGGCGCAAGCGATGCGGCATCAAAGTGTATTGCGGGCTGCAATATCAGGGGGCGTGCGCGGGCGATGTTTCGCCGGGGGGTGGTGTGAAGACGGTTGTTTTTGATCTCGACGGGACGTTGGCCGACACCAGCGGCGATCTGATCGCTGCGGCCAATGCCTGTTTTGACCGGCTGGCACTTGGCGTGCAGCTTGACCCGAAGGCCGATGCGGGCACCGCGATGCGCGGCGGCATGGCGATGCTCCGCCTGGCGCTGTCGCGCCTGGGCGGCACGCTGGATGAGGACCTGACAGCGGTCTATTACCCGATGCTGCTGGAGACCTACGCCCAGGCCATCGACACCCACACGCGGCTCTTTCCGGGTGCTATGGCAGCGGTGCGCGATCTGCGCGCGGCGGGCTACGCTGTGGCGATCTGCACAAACAAGCCTGCACATCTGGCAGAGCTTTTGATGACCCGGCTGGGCGTGCGGGAGGAGTTCGCGGCGCTTTTGGGCGCGGACAGCCTTGACGTGAAAAAGCCCGACCCCGAACATCTGTTTGAGACCGCGCGGCGCGCGGGCGGCGATCCGGCGCAGTGCATTCTGATCGGGGACAGTGATACCGATCGCAGGACGGCGGCGGCGGCGGGCGTGCCCTGCGTGCTGGTCACGTTTGGCCCGGAGGGGCACGCAATGGCCGCGCTGGAGCCGGAGGCGCTGCTGCATGAGTATGCCGAGCTGCCGCGCGTGGTGCACGAATTGATAGGAGCGCCTTGATGAGCAATGACATGAGCCCCGAGATCGCGGAGGTCTTTGAAGGCAGTTTCACCCAGCAAGAGCCCATCCCGGAGGCGGGCATCGCGGCGGCGGTGGCAGTCATGCGATCTGGCCGGTTGCACCGCTATAACACAGCGCCGGGTGAGACGGCAGAGACCGTGCTGCTGGAACAGGAATTCGCAGCCGCGATGGGCAAAAAATATTGCCTCGCCGTGGCATCGGGTGGCTATGCGATGGCCACCGCGTTGCGGGCCTTGGGCGTGGGGCCCGGCGACAAGGTGCTGACCAACGCATTCACCCTCGCGCCCGTGCCCGGCGCGATTGCCGCGGTGGGCGCGCAGCCGGTCTTTGTGGGCGTGACCGAGCAGCTGGTGATCGACCTGGCGGATCTGGAGGCCAAGTCGGATCAGGCGGATGTGCTTCTGCTCAGCCACATGCGCGGGCATCTGGCGGATATGGACGCGCTGATGGCGTTGTGCGACGCCCACGGCATCAAGGTCATTGAGGATTGCGCCCACACGATGGGTGCGGCCTGGAAGGGCAAGCTTTCGGGCACTCAAGGGGTGGTCGGTTGTTACTCCTGCCAGACCTACAAACATGTCAATTCCGGCGAAGGGGGGCTGCTGGTCACCGATGATGCGGAGGTGGCGGCCCGCGAGATAATGCTGTCGGGGTCCTACATGCTCTATGAAAAGCACCTCGCGGGACCGCCTCGGGAGGCTTTTGAAACTTTGCGTTATGAGACGCCCAACATATCGGGCCGAATGGACAACCTGCGCGCGGCCATCCTGCGCCCGCAGCTGGCAGCACTTGGGACGCAATGCGCGCGCTGGAACGAACGCTACTACGCGATCGAGACGGGGCTGCGCGGCGTGCCGGGGCTCACCCTGATCTACCGCCCCGCGGAGGAGCGGATCGTGGGCTCTTCCATCCAGTTCCTGTTGCGGGACTGGTCGAGCGAGGACGTCATGGACGTCATCGCCCGATGTGCCGCCCGGGGTGTGGAGCTCAAATGGTTCGGCGCGGCGGAGCCGGTGGGCTTTACCAGCCGCTATGACAGCTGGCGCTATGTAGATGCGCCCGCGATGCCCGAAAGCGACCGGATCCTGGCGGGCATCCTCGACATGCGCGTTCCTCTGACGTTCTCTCTCGAGGATTGCGCCTGCATCGCGCGCATCATCGCATCAGAGGTCAGCGTGGTCTTTCAGGCGGCTTGACCGGTGGGGGTGCCAAGGCTAAGTAATGAACAAGCGTTCAATAACTGAAGCTCGGGGGGAGAAACGATGTTCACGGCCAGCATGAAGTTCGACCTTGGCGAGGATGTCGAGGCGCTGCGCGAAATGGTGCATCGTTGGGCGCAGGAGCGTGTCAAACCGATGGCCGCTGACATTGATCGAGACAATGAATTCCCCTCCGCGCTCTGGCGCGAGATGGGGGAATTGGGGCTCTTGGGGATCACCGTGGATGAAGAGCACGGCGGCGCTGGCATGGGCTATGTCGCCCACACCGTCGCCATTGAGGAGATTGCGCGGGCTTCTGCCAGCGTCTCGCTGTCCTATGGCGCGCATTCAAATCTCTGCCTCAACCAGATCAAGCTCAACGGCACGCCTGAGCAAAAGGAGCGCTATCTGCCCAAGCTCTGCTCGGGCGAACACGTGGGCGCGCTGGCCATGTCTGAGCCCTCGGCGGGCAGCGACGTGGTGTCGATGAAGCTGCGCGCGGAAAAGCGCAATGATCACTACCGACTGTCGGGCAACAAGTACTGGATCACCAACGGGCCCGATGCGGATACGCTGGTGGTCTATGCCAAGACGGATCCGGATGCAGGCTCCAAGGGGATCACAGCCTTTTTGATCGAAAAGGCGATGAAAGGTTTCTCCACCTCGCCCCATTTCGACAAGCTGGGGATGCGCGGCTCCAACACGGCGGAGCTCATTTTCGATGACTGTGAAGTGCCATTTGAGAACGTGCTGGGCGAGGAAGGGCGCGGCGTTGCGGTGCTGATGTCGGGGCTGGATTATGAACGCGTGGTGCTGGCGGGGATTGGGCTGGGCATTATGGCCAACTGCCTGGATGAGATCATGCCTTACATGGCCGAACGGCGCCAGTTTGGGGAGCCCATCGGGAATTTCCAGCTGATGCAGGGCAAGATGGCGGACATGTACACCGCGATGAACTCCGCGCGCGCCTATGTCTATAGCGTGGCACAGGCCTGCGACCGGGGCGATGTGACCCGGCAAGACGCGGCGGCTTGCTGCCTATACGCGTCTGAGCAGGCGATGGTGCAGGCCCATCAGGCGGTGCAGGCGATGGGCGGTGCGGGGTATCTCAGCGACAATCCGGTGGGCCGCATCTTTCGCGATGCCAAGCTGATGGAGATCGGCGCGGGCACGTCCGAGATCCGGCGCATGCTGGTGGGGCGCGAGATGATGGGGGCCATGGCCTGATGTCGGGCTGTGGCGCGCAGGACGCCGGATGAGCGCCGCGCGCTGGCTCTGGTGGCTGCCGTTGGCGCTCTTGACGGTCTTTTGCGCCATCGTAGGGCTGCGCTACGGCATGCAGGTCGTGAACACCACCGAGACAGATGTGATTGCCCATTACGCCGCGCGCTATGTGGCGGAGACAGGGGAGGGGGCCCGGCTGACCGACTGTGTGGCTGCCCCGGCCGATGAGATGCCCCATGTCTGGCTCAAGGTGCTCTGCCGTCCGCCGGGCAGTCCGGGCAAGGTGACGGCCTATCTGGTGAACCGCTTTGGCGGGTTGGAGGCAGCGCCGCCGCGGGGCGGCGATCTGCATGAGCCGCAGACATGAGCCTGCCGGGCCTCAAAGCGGATGGCAGCTGGGACGTGCCCGAGCGGCTCAACATGGCCGCGCAGTGTCTGGCGCAACCCGCAGAGGCTTTGGCCGTTCTCGATCTCACCGGAGAGACGCCGCTTGAGGTGACCTACGGCGATCTTGTCGCGCTGACGGATGGCATCGCGCGGGCGCTGCGCGAGGAAGTGCTGCCCGGCGACCGGGTGGGCGTGCTCCTAAGCCAGTCGCGCTGGTGCGCGGCAGCACATTTGGCGATCTGGAAGATCGGCGCGATTTCGGTGCCGCTGTTCAAGCTCTTCAAGCGCGATGCGCTTTCATCGCGTATGCGGGACGCAGGCTGCGGGATCGTGCTGACCGATGCGGAGGGCGCAGGGCTGGTTGGGGATTTGGCGGCGTCCTGGCGCGTGGATCGGATCGGGGCAGGCGGCCCTTCGGTGCCCTTTGCCGATACAGGTCCTGAAGACTGCGCCGTTCTGATCTACACCTCCGGCACCACGGGTGCGCCCAAGGGCGCGTTGCACGGCCACAGGGTGCTCACGGGACATCTGCCGGGCGTGGTGACCAGCCACGACATGCTGGGCCAGCCCGGTGACAGGCTCTGGACGCCTGCGGACTGGGCCTGGATCGGCGGGCTTTTCGATGTGGCGATGCCGGGACTGGCGCTGGGCGTACCGGTTGTGGCCACGCCCGCCGAGAAGTTCTCACCTGACCGCTGCGCGGACCTCATCGCCCGCGTGGGCATCCGCAACGTGTTCTTCCCGCCCACCGCACTGCGCATGCTCAAGGCGGCCGGCACGCGCATCCCTGGCCTGCGCTCTGTCGCCAGTGGGGGTGAGCCCTTAGGCGCGGAAATGCTGACCTGGGGGCGGGAGGCCTTCGGGTTGGAAATCAACGAGTTTTACGGCCAAACCGAATGCAACATGGTGGCCTCTTCGTGCGGGTCGGCTTTTCCGGCACGCGCAGGCTGTATCGGCAAAGCGGTGCCGGGCCACGCGGTCGCGGTGCTGGACGACACCGGCGCGCCCACAGCAGGCGAGGGCGACGTAGCGGTCCGGCGCGGTTCTGCCGCGATGATGCTGGGTTATTGGCGCAAACCGGAGGAGACGGCGGCCAAGTTCCGCGGCGACTGGATGGTGACCGGCGACCGCGGCATCTGGGAAGGCGATTACCTGCGCTTTGTGGGGCGCGAGGATGACGTGATCACCTCCGCCGGCTACCGCATTGGCCCGGCGGAGATCGAGGATTGTCTGCTGACGCATCCCGGAGTGGCAACCTGCGGCGTGGTGGGCAAGCCCTGCGCGCTGCGCACGCAAGTGGTCAAAGCCTACGTGGTGCGCAAACCCGGCAGCACGGTGACTGCGCAAGAGCTGCAGGATTGGGTGAAGCAAAGGCTGGCGCGTTATTCCTACCCGCGCGAGATCGCCTTTGTCGACGCACTGCCCATGACCGTCACTGGCAAGGTGATCCGCAAGGAACTCAAGGCCCGCGCGGCGGCGGAGGCTGCGGCATGAACGATCTGCCCTCCACCCTCGCTGATCTGCGCTGCCCGGTCTGTGACGCGGTGCAGCCGCTCTACATCGGCCCGCCCGGCGGGATTGCGCTGCAGCGGGGGCCGGATGACGTGGTGGACTGCCCCGACTGCGGCACGCCGCTGCGGCTGACGGCGGATGCGCGCGATCCCAATGGCGCGGTGGCGGGCCTCGTGATGACAATTGCTCTGACGACAGCGATCCTAGGCACCGTCGTGGTCGCCGCCTCCTACGACTTGGGTGAAATGGCCGTCGCGGGCCTCGTGATCCTGCTTCTCGTTCTGGGCGTAGGCGCAGGGATGCTCTGGAACGCGCGGGCCGCCCGCACGGGCCGCCACTTGGTCGTTGTCGCGCCAAGCAAGGCAAAGACAGAGGAAGGAGACGCGCCATGAAACTGCACTCTCAGGCTCAGCCGGGCTCAGCGGCGTTTGCCGCCAACCGCCGCGCGCATCTCGCCGCCTTGGAAGAGATTTCCGCCCAGGCGCGTGCGGCGGCACAGGGCGGCAGCGCGGGCGCGCGTGACCGGCACACGGCCCGGGGCAAGATGTTGCCCCGCGAACGCGTGGCCAACCTGCTCGACCCCGGGGCGCCCTTTCTGGAAGTGGGCGCGCTTGCGGCCCATGGGCTCTATGAGGGTGCTGCCCCCTGCGCGGGCGTGATCGCGGGCGTGGGACGGGTGCAGGGCCAAGAGGTCATGGTCATCTGCAACGATGCCACCGTGAAGGGCGGCACCTACTATCCCATGACGGTCAAGAAACACCTGCGCGCGCAGGAAATT
The DNA here is from genome assembly GCA_039024775.1 of Pseudomonadota bacterium. Taxonomy (GTDB): domain Bacteria; phylum Pseudomonadota; class Alphaproteobacteria; order Rhodobacterales; family Rhodobacteraceae; genus Sulfitobacter. The sequence continues at coordinate 50,396 of JBCCPS010000007.1, read as the reverse complement.
GCCGAGGAAAACCATCTGCCATGCGTCTATCTGGTGGACTCGGGCGGCGCCAACCTGCCCAACCAGGACGAGGTCTTTCCCGACCGCGACCACTTTGGCCGCATCTTCTACAATCAGGCCCGGATGAGCGGGAAGGGCATTCCCCAGATCGCTGTCGTCATGGGCTCCTGCACCGCGGGTGGGGCCTATGTGCCCGCGATGAGCGATGTGACGATCATCGTCAAAGAGCAGGGCACGATATTCCTGGCCGGCCCCCCGCTGGTCAAAGCCGCCACCGGAGAGGTTGTGACGGCGGAGGACCTGGGCGGCGGTGACGTGCATACGCGGCTTTCTGGCGTGGCGGACTATCTGGCCGAAGACGACGCCCATGCCCTGGCGCTGGCCCGGCGCGCGGTGGGGGGCCTGAACCGTGCCAAGCCCGAGACGGTGCGCTGGGAGACCCCCGAAGAACCCGCCTATGATCCCGAGGAAATCTTGGGCGTGGTGCCCCACGATCTGCGCACGCCCTATGACATCCGCGAGGTGATCGCCCGGCTGGTGGATGCCAGCCGCTTTGACGAATTCAAATCCCGTTTTGGAGAAACGCTGGTGACGGGGTTTGCCCATGTCAAAGGCTGCCCTGTCGGCATCATCGCCAACAACGGCGTGCTTTTCTCCGAGGCCGCCCAGAAGGGCGCGCACTTCATCGAGCTGTGCTGCCAGCGCGGCATCCCGCTTGTGTTTCTACAGAACATCACCGGCTTCATGGTGGGGCGCAAATACGAAAACGAAGGCATCGCGCGCCACGGAGCCAAGATGGTCACGGCGGTGGCCTGCGCGGAAGTCCCCAAAATCACGATGCTCGTGGGCGGATCCTTTGGTGCGGGGAATTACGGGATGGCCGGAAGGGCTTATGGGCCCCGCTTCATGTGGACATGGCCCAATTCCCGCATCTCTGTTATGGGCGGGCCGCAGGCGGCGGGCGTTCTGGCGACAGTCAAGCGCGAGGCCATCGAGCGGGGCGGCGGCAGTTGGTCGGCAGACGAGGAGGCGGCGTTCAAGCAGCCCACGATTGACATGTTCGAGGAACAGTCCCATCCGCTTTACGCCACAGCCCGGCTCTGGGACGACGGGATCGTGGACCCGCGCAAGACCCGCGACGTGTTGGCGCTGAGCCTGTCGGCCAGCCTGAACGCGCCGATCAGGGAGACGCGCTTTGGCGTGTTCCGGATGTGAGCGAGCTTTATCGAGGCAGGATCACGGATATGTACGACGTGGTGGGCAAAGGATATCTGCTGCAGCTCACAGAGGTGGAGGGACTGCCGCGCAAAGGTGCTATGCTTGGCATGGGCTCAGACACGTGCCGTGTCATAGAAGTTCTCAGAAACTCGACAGACGGTCGCGCCGTTTCAGACAGATCGTGCTTAACAGGCCGACCAGTTTCGCCCTACGGAGCGGTTCTCGTCGAATGGATCGGCGACGTGCCCCTGCCAAAGGATGTTTTCGGCAGATGGGTGAAAGAGGAGGCCCGCTAATGTTCGACACCATCCTCATTGGCAACCGGGGCGAGATCGCCTGTCGGATCATGGAAACAGCGCAGGCATTGGGCGTGCGCTGCGTGGCTGTCTATTCCGACGCCGATGCAAATGCCAAACACGTGGCGATGGCCGACACGGCGGTCCACATCGGGGCCTCGCCGCCTGCCGAAAGCTATCTCAAAGGCGACCGGATCATCGAAGCCGCGCTTGAGACCGGCGCGCAGGCGATCCATCCAGGCTACGGTTTTCTCAGCGAGAACCCCGACTTTGTTGAAGCGGTCGAAGAGGCTGGTCTGACCTTCATCGGGCCGTCTGCCAAGGCCATTCGCGCCATGGGGCTCAAGGACGCGGCCAAGAAGGTCATGGAAGACGCGGGCGTGCCCGTTGTGCCGGGCTATCACGGGGCGGATCAGGACGACGCGCTTTTGGCCCAAGAGGCGGGCAAGATCGGCTATCCGGTGCTGATCAAGGCCGTGGCGGGCGGCGGCGGCAAGGGGATGCGGTTGGTCGAGGAGGCGGGCGCGTTCCAGGCCGCCCTCGACAGCGCGCGGTCGGAGGCGCAAACGGCCTTTGGCAATGCGGACGTGTTGGTGGAGAAATTCGTGACCAAACCGCGCCATATCGAGGTGCAGGTCTTTGGCGATGGCACCCGCGCGGTGCATCTGTTTGAACGCGACTGTTCGCTGCAACGCCGTCACCAGAAGGTTATCGAGGAAGCCCCCGCGCCGGGCATGACGCCCGAGCTGCGTGCGGCGATGGGCGCGGCAGCCGTGCGCGCGGCGGAGGCAATTGGCTACGCAGGCGCGGGCACAGTGGAGTTCATCGCGAATGGTGAGGGGGGCCTCAGCGCGGACGGCTTCTTTTTCATGGAGATGAACACACGGCTGCAGGTCGAACACCCCGTGACCGAGATGATCACCTGCGTCGATCTGGTCGAATGGCAGCTGCGCGTCGCAGCGGGGGAGCCACTGCCTCGCGCGCAGGAAGACCTCTCCATCACCGGGCACGCCTTTGAGGCGCGGCTTTACGCCGATGACGTGCCAAAGGGCTTTTTGCCTGCAACGGGGACGCTCACCCATCTGGCGTTTCCAGACCATGCGCGCGCCGACAGCGGCGTGCGCGCGGGCGATGCGATCAGCCCCTTTTACGATCCGATGATCGCCAAGCTGATCGTGCACGGGCCCAGCCGCGCGGTGGCGCTGGCGCGCCTGCGCGCGGCGCTCGCAGGCTGTGAGGTGGCGGGCACCGTGACCAATCTGGCCTTTCTGGGCGCGCTTGCAGGTCACGCGGGTTTTGCAGCGGGCGATGTGGACACCGGGCTCATCGCCCGCGACTTGGAGGCGCTGACGGCTCCGGTTGAAGTCACCCCGGCGCATTGGGCGGCGGCGGGCATGGCAGCACTTGGGCTGGAGGAGCCGGGCCCAGAGGCAGGTTTTACGCTCTGGGCACCGCTTTTGCGGCAGGTCACGCTGGCCCGTGGGGAGGAGGCGCGCCTGCTCAAGGTCGAGGTGCTGGATGTTGACACGCAGCTTTGGCACGTGGGCGAGGAGGTCTTGCAGGCAGAGCGGGGCCCAGCGGGATGGCTCATTGGCGGCCATCCGGCCCCGCGCTTCGCCCGCGCTGGCACTACCGTCACGCTTTTTGACGGCTACGGCATCCCCTTCGACATCCGCGATCCCTTGGACCGCGCGGCGGGGGCCGTTGGCGACGGCAACCTGATCGAGGCCCCCATGCCGGGCCTTGTGCGCGCGATGGATGCCACGCCGGGCCAGAAGGTCAACAAGGGCGACAGGCTTGCCGTGCTGGAAGCGATGAAGATGGAACATGCCCTGCTGGCCGCACGCGACGGTGTGGTGGCGGAGGTGCTGGCCGAGGTCGGCGCCCAGGTCGAAGCGGGGGCCGCGCTTGTCCGGCTGGCCGCCGAAGAGGAGGGCGCGGCGGAATGATCGTGCTGCATCATGTCCCGCAGACACGGTCCATGCGTGCGCTCTGGTTGCTGCATGAACTTGGCGTGACTTTCGAGGTGGTCGAACATCCTTTCGACAAAAGCCTGCGCCGCCCCGACTACCTTGCCCTGTCGCCTGCGGGCCGGGTGCCTGCGCTCGAGCTGGACGGCACGGCGATTTTTGAGACCGGCGCGATCACCCAGGTGCTCTGCGAGCGGTTCAGCCCGGACGGGCTGGGCCGCAGCGCGGGCACGCCAGAGCGCGGGGCCTGGCTGACCTGGGTGCATTTTTCAGAGACCATCAGCCAGCATACGGCCGCTCTCACCCAGCAGCACATCGCGCTGCGCGAGGATCACATGCGCAGCACCATCGTGATGAAGCTGGAAGCCGCGCGGATCCTGAAATGCTATGACGCGCTTGAGGCGCGGCTTCCCGCCTCCGGCACGCATCTGTTGGAGACGGGCTTTTCCGCCGCGGATGTCTCCGTCGGGCAGGCGGTCTACATGGCGCGCTTTTTCGCCAAGCTGGACGCGCATCCGCTGCTCAGCGCATGGTACGCACGGATCACCGCGCGGGCGGCTTTTGCCAAATCGCTGCCGCAGGAGGGCACGCTTTTTGCCGCCGGGTTTTACCCGCCCTGGCCGATGCCATAGGCTGAGGCCTGAGGGGGATGCGCATATGAGCCTAGGACCTTGCGAGATTTTTGAAGTGGGCCCGCGCGACGGGCTGCAAAATGAGCCGGGAGAAATCCCGGTGGCTCGGAAGGTGGCACTCGTGGATCGGCTCAGCGCGGCTGGCTTTTCCCGCATCGAATGCGCCAGCTTCGTCTCGCCCAAGTGGGTGCCGCAGATGGCCGGATCGGCGGAGGTGCTGGCGGGCATCGCGCGCGCGCCGGGGGTGCGCTACGCGGCCCTTACGCCCAACATGCGCGGTTTCAAGAACGCGGTGGCTGCGCGCGCGGATGAGATCGCGGTGTTCGGCTCAGCCTCCGAGGGCTTTTCACAAAAGAACATCAACGCCTCCATCGCGGAATCCCTCGACCGCTTCGAGCCTGTCATCGCGGAGGCGCGCGCGATGGATTTGCCGGTGCGCGGCTATGTGTCCTGCGTGGTGGCCTGCCCCTATGACGGTCCGGTCGCCCCCTCTGCGGTGGCGGCGGTGGCCGACCGGCTTTTTGCGATGGGCTGTTATGAGATCAGCCTGGGCGACACCATTGGCGCGGGCACGCCCGACAGCATTGCGCGCATGCTGCTCAAGGTGCGCGATGTGGTGCCAGTGGGGCGGCTCGCGGGCCATTACCACGACACGCAGGGCCGCGCGCTGGGCAACATCGACGCCTCGCTTGCCATGGGGCTCAGGGTCTTTGACGCGGCGGTGGGCGGTCTGGGTGGATGTCCATATGCCCCCGGTGCGTCAGGTAATGTGGCGACGGAAGCAGTGAATGCGCATCTGACAGCGCTGGGCTATGACACAGGGCTCGATCAGACCGTCCTGGAGGAGGCCGCCGCCATGGCGCGGGCGATGCGGGGCTGAGAGCTTGGGGAGTGACAATGTATCAGACACTTGAGATCGACAGGGATGCGCGCGGCGTTGCGACGCTCACCCTGAACCGCCCAGACAAGCACAACGCCATGTCCGCTGCGATGCTCGAAGAGCTGACTGCCGCCGCAGCCGAGCTTGGCAATGATGACCGCGTGCGCGTGGTGGTGCTGACCGGCGCGGGCAAGAGCTTTTGCGCGGGCGGCGATCTGGAATGGATGCGTGCGCAGCGCGACATGGACCGGGAGACCCGCGCCGCAGAGGCGGGCAAGCTCGCCACCATGTTGGGTGTGCTTAACGCCTTGCCAAAACCTCTGATCGGTCGGCTGCAAGGCAATGCCTTTGGCGGCGGGGTCGGACTGGCTGCGGTCTGCGATTTGGCCATCGGGGTGGACAGCCTCGCCATGGGGTTCACCGAAACCCGGCTGGGGATCATCCCCGCCACGATTGCTCCTTACGTGCTGGCACGTATGGGCGCGGGGCGTGCGCGGCGCGTGTTCATGTCGAGCCGGCTTTTTTCGGCGGAAGAGGCGGTGGCGCTTGGCCTGCTGGCCCGTGCTGTCCCTCCGGAGGCGCTGAATGCCGCGATCGAGGCGGAAGTCACGCCCTATCTTTCCTGCGCACCGGGTGCTGTCGCTGCAGCCAAGCAGCTTGCGCGCGATCTTGGCCCAGCCATTGACGACACTGTCGTGGCCCTGACCGTGCGTGCCCTCGCGGACCGCTGGGAGACCGAGGAAGCCCGCGAAGGCATCGCGGCCTTCTTTGAAAAACGCGCCCCCGACTGGACGCACTAAGGGGCAATCTGGTCAGGCTCCGGCCTGGGCAGATGCGCGATGGCGGACCAGTAGCCCTGCAGGGCCAGCAGCAGCATCTGAAGCTCTTTGCTGCTGCGCGGCTTGACCAGATAGCCTGCCACATGGTTGCGATAGGCCCGCGCGATGTCACGGACGTTGTCCGAGGTGGTCAGGACCACCACACGTGCATCGGAAATCGCCGGGGTGCCGCGCAGCTGATCCAGAAATTCATGCCCATTCATGCCTGGCATATTGATGTCGAGCAGGATGAGAAAGGGATGCGCGACCACGCAGCGCTGTTCTACTTGGGTGGCCAGCAGCTTGAGCGCCTCCTGGCCGTCGCGCGCATGCACCATATCCGCCAGCATGCCCTGGGCACGCATCGCGCGGCGCAGGATTTCGACGTCGATGTCGTTGTCTTCCACGACCATCAAATTCAACGGCACCTGCATCTTATGCCGCCCTTCCGCTCAGAGGTTCAGTGCCATTTGCAGCAGCGGGCCTTTTCCCCGCGCTCTCCACAGGCCAGTCAAAGCCAAAGGTCGCGCCTGCGCCTTCGGAAGACACCAACCAGGTGCGCCCCCCATGCATCTCCACGATCTTGCGCACGATGGCCAGGCCGATGCCAGAGCTTTGCGGTGCATCCGCCGCGCGCAGCGTCTGAAACACTTCAAACACCCGCTCGTGATACTTTGGATCAATGCCCGGCCCGTTGTCAGCGACTTCCACGCTCAGCCGCCTGCGCTCCTGCCGCAGGGTGAGGTGTATTTCCAACGGGTCTTTGCCCTTGTGATACTTAATGGCATTGCCCACCAGGTTTTCGACCACCCGCTGAAAGTTATACCCGTCAACGGCAACCATCTTGATGTCGCTCACCAGCCTGATCTGGCCCGGGAGCAGGCCGAAATCGGTTGTCATGTCCTCTACCAGCGCGGCCATGGAGAGCGGCGGCGCTTCATGGGTGCCCTCACCCGCGCGGGAAAACTCCAGAATGCTATGGATCAGCGCATCCATGCGCTCGGTCCGTTCCGTGATGCGGTCCAGATTTTCAAAGACCAGCGGATCGAGCCGCGCGCCCTTGGGGCTCTCTGTCAGGTCTTCGCGGATCATCTCGGTCAGGGCAGAGATCCCGCGGATCGGGGTTTTGAGATCATGCGAAGCGACATAGGCAAACTGTTCGATTTGGCTGTTCCTGAACTTAAGCGTGCGCGAGTTGTCTTTTAAGTCTTTCGTTATGCGGTCGGCATAGGCCACCGCACGGGCATTGGCACGTGCCAGCATGACGATCAGCGCGATAATGAGCGCTTCAATAATAAGCCCTGCAGCAAGCACGATCAGCGGCTGCTGGCTTCCATTCGCGGCGCGGAACTTTAGATTGCTGCGCACATCCAGAACCCATTCGCGGCCATACATCTGCAAAACCACGCGCTGGGCAAACAACGGAGCGGGGTCAAGGCTTTCTGCGTCCGCTGTCAACTCGTCGAAAACCACTTGTTCTCCATCGCTGATCTGCACGTTCACGGCGCGCTGATCGTGGGCCAGCAGGCCTTCCATGATGTTTTTGAACACGAAGGGTGCGGCGATGATGCCAGAAAACGCGGCCTCCAGTCCGGCCCGCGTTGCAGGCATTCCTGTTGCGTAGAAAGGCACTTGAAGAACAAAGCCGGGGCTGCGCTCGGTATCCTGCACCAGTGTCAAAGGATAGCTCAGCGTAGCCGCGCCGGTGTCGCGCGCAGCGATAAGGCCCAACCTGCGTTCCGGCTTGGCCGCGATATCCAGCCCAAGCGCGACTTGATTGGGGGCAAGCGGCTCGATGAAGGACACGACCAAGGAAAACGGATGCTCCGTTTCGGGATAAATCGCAAATTCCGGCCGTTCCAGCCTCCGGGCCGTCAAATAAGCGGCACGGCGGGCTTCGGGCACGTAATCGATGTAGGCCAACCCATTCACCCCAGGCAGCCGCTCTCGAATGCCCAGGTTGGTGACGAAATCATGCCATTGATCCCGGGTCATCGCGCCCCCGTGCGACTGAATGGCAGCGGCAGCGGCGCGCAACCCGTCCTCATAGGTTTGCATGCCCTGCACTAGCAGTGCCATCAACTGATCGCGTTCGGTCTCAAAGCGGGCGAAGTTCCGGTTCGTGACTTGATCGACAGAGTGCTTATAGGCCAGCGCTGTCATCAACAGGGACAGGCTGATCAAGGCGCCGTGGATCCAGGTGACACGCCCTGCGGGGCCCTGGGCAAGGGCGGTGACTGGCCGATGGGCTGTGGCAGGAGAATTCGGCATTGGCCCATTTAGACGGCGAGGTCTTAACAACCCGTTTGGGAGGCTGCGCAAAAAGACCTGTAGGCGGGTGCCGCGATGCCCACGTTTTAGGCGGGTGTTGACTGCGACATCACCGCACTCCGATCGCCGACCCACCGGTTTGACAACGCATGTTTTCAAGCGCAAACTAATGGCAGGGACACGCAGAATGGAAACACCACACATCATGTTGGTACCGTCGGCGATAGGGCAAATTTGCACCACATCCACGCTTCATCCGAAGGGTTTTTGATGTTTTGGTGGTTGATTTTGTCTGCGCTTACCGCAATTCCAATGGTGAAGCTGCTGCCGTTCTTTGGCATCAACAAGTACTGGGCTGCGGCCTGCTTGGTGCCTCTCGGAACAATTGCTTTGCTGTGGTGGATGGGTCTCAAACTGCAAGAGTTGGAGCGACTCTGATGGAAGAACTTATCGAAGCGATCAAACGCCTGATTGGCGTCAAACCCCAGCCGGAGCGTCTGCCGGTCCGCGTGCCCAAAAAAGAACCTAAATTCTGGGAACGCGACCGCTAAAGGCGATATTCCCGCGTCTTTTTGTTTCTGATCGAGCCGTGTGCTTGGTCCCTTTCGCTTGAAAACGAGCGAAAACCCCCTGAATTGGCGGAGCAGACCGGCGCGACGTACCCTGCAGTGTTGCACCCCTATACAATTTAACACTACCCTAATTGCGCGCGCCCCGCATGTTCGGTTGTTGTGGTGCGACCTTGTGAAAGGTCTGCTACCGCGCAGCAGGGCACGGGCGGCATAGGAGCGGTGACTTCATGCCCGCTGACAGTGGAAGATGGTAAAAGTCCTGACATTTCAGGCACCAGGGGAGACAAGAATACATGTCAGAAAAATCGGATACCTTAGCCTGCAAGATCAACTGTCTCGCGGTTGCGGGCGTGGCGGGCTTTGTTCTTGCCGTTCTCATGGTGGTGATCGGCGATTGGGACTGGACGCCGAGCCTGTTTGTCGGGGCGATCGCGGCAGCGGTGCTTGGACTAGTGCTCGCCGTGTTTGTCTGTGCCGAAAGCACGGCAAAGGCCGACCTCGAAGCGGTGCGAAAAGGCGAAAAGGGCGCCGCTGCTGCAAAGGCGGCAGCCTTGGCGGAGGGGGCGACAACGCCCGGTGACATCAGTGCCGCGCCCGCGCCAACCGCGGCGGCAGTCCCGGCTGCAAGCGCCACAGCGGCGGCAAGCACCGCCACGCCGACGCCCGCACCGGAAGTGGGTGCCCAACCGGGCGAAAGCCCTGAAGGCGAGATGGACAAGGGCCCCTCCGTGGGCAAGGAAGGCCCTCTGGGCGAGGACCCCGCACCGGCTGACACCGCCGCGGCAGACAGCGGGGCAACGGAGACCTCCGAGACGCCGGTGGCGGAAAGCGAACCGGAAATCCTCAGCGCGCCGCAGGGCAGCGCGGACGATCTCAAACGCATCAGCGGCGTGGGCCCCAAGCTGGAGGGCGTGCTCAACGATCTTGGTTTCTGGCACTTCTGGCAGATCGCTGCTTGGGGGCCGGAGGAGGTCGCTTGGGTCGACACGAGGCTGAAATTCAAGGGCCGGATCGAACGCGACAACTGGATCGACCAGGCCAAGGCCTTCGCCGCCGAGGCCAAGGACGCTTGATCCTTGGATGAACGCCGTGAACGCGCCTTTGCCCGCAAGGGCCGGACCGCTGGTCTGGTGATTGCGGGCGCGGGCCTGATGGCCATCTTTGCGCCGGGCATCACCGGCGCGCTGCGCCTGCCGGGGCGCTACGAGATCCTTATCTATCTGTTTTCGCTCGCGGCTTTTGTCTGGGCCATGGTTGTCGTCTGGCAGATGTGGCAGATGCGCCAGGAAGACAGGAAGTGACCCTGCGCCTTGTGCGCAGGGCTTCTTGCTGGATAACCGCGGCTGTGATCCTCGCTGGTGCGGCGTGGGCGGAGAGCCCGATCAAACCCCGCCCGCCACAGGCCCTCGTGCAGCTGGAATTCGAAACCCGCATAGCGCGCATGGCGATGCAGCGGTTTCGCATGTTCCTGGTGACGGGCATCGCCAAAAACCAGCTGGCGCGATTCAACTCGATCCCTCTCAGCCGGTTTTCCCCGCTCTTTGGCACTTTCTTTGCCGATCTGGGGCTCGGGCAGGAGACCACCCAAGAAACGATGTGTACAGCCTTCCAGAGCCTGCCCGGCAACGGCACCCGCATCGGGCAAATGCTCATCCATGTGCCCCCGCCGCCGTCATAATTTGGCCGCAAGGGCCTGCTAAGCGTGGCGCACACCCGCGAGACAGGAGCTTGAGCATGGAATACGAGACACAGCGGCGCGGCCTGGGGGCGCTGGGCTACATGGTGGCGGCTTTCGGGCTGGTGTTTGCCTATATGGCGAGCCTGCACAACGCCGAGATCGCCGCGCCCAACCTGATCTCCTTTGCGATCTGGGCGATGGCTTTCCTGCTGCTTGCCCTCCTGTTGGAATGGTTCGGCAAGTGGCTCGTGATCCTGGCGCTGGCTCTCATGGGCTACATGTGGTGGACGGGCAACCCCGCCTTCGAACGCTACGCCAGCAACGCCAAGGACACCCGCAATCAGCTCTGCCGTGATGCGCAGGGCGCTTTCCCGGATGCGCCGGTGTCGGAGTATCTTTGCCCCTAGGGCGGGGAAAGACAGCACCTCGCTCCTGCTTGCACGCAGGCAACACCCGTTGCAGGGTGCGGGCATGGGATTTTTCCGCAACATCTGGGACGGCTTGCTGAGCTTTGGCGCGGCTCTGCTGTCCCTTGCCATCTTCGCGGTGCCCGTCTGGGCCACCCATCAGGCGATCACATACGGCCTCGTGCCCGTCTGGTGCTACGCGGCGCTCGTGGGCCTCGTCTACATCGGCGGCAACTTGGTGATCGCCTTCCTGCGCAAGGCGCTTGACGGCGTGTCGCCCCTGCGCGAGCGCAGACGCCGCTAAGAATTGCGCCAAAGGCCGTGACTTGCTAGAGCTTGGGCGAGAGGGCAGGGCGCAGCATAGCACCCGCCCCCAAGCAGGAGCAGGCCCATGAAGAAATTCCGCTTTCCAGAAGATGGCGATGTCGCCGCGGACATCCGCGACCGCTACGGCTTTGACGGCGACCTGCTGGACATCTACGCGGGCAATGAGGGCGTGAAGGTGCACAAATGGCACCACTATCTTCCGCTCTATGACCGCTACTTCGCGCGTTACCGGGGCACAGCGGTCAAGTTCCTTGAAATCGGCGTGAACAACGGCGGCTCCATGCAGATGTGGCGGCGCTACTTCGGGGACAAGGCCGTGATCTGCGGCATCGACATCAATCCCGATTGCGCTCAATACGACGGTCAGTCAGGCATGGTACGCATCGGCAGCCAGGACGATCCCGACTTTTTGGCGGGCGTGCTGGAGGAGATGGGCGGCGTCGACGTGGTGTTGGACGACGGCAGCCACCGGATGCACCACATCGAGGCGAGTCTCAGGGTGCTTTATCCGCAGCTCAGCATGGGCGGCACCTACATGATCGAGGATCTGCACACGGCCTATTACCCCCGCTTCGGCGGAGGCTTTCGCGCGCCGGGAAACTTCTTTAACACGGTGCGCAACATGATGGACGACATGCACGATTGGTATCACGGCAAGAACAAGCAGCACCTGCCGGAGCTTGCAGCGCAGTTCAGCGGGATCCATGTGCACGATTCCATCGTCGTGCTGGACAAGGCGCCGCACGCGCGGCCCACACATTCGAGGGTGCAGAAATGACCAAACTCACGCTTGCCGCCGCGGCAGTGCTGGCCCTGTTGGCGGGCTGCGGCCCGGACCGCAACGGCGTGGCCTATGACGGCCAGTTCTTCAACGTGCGCTCCTCCAAGGTCGACAGCCAGCGCGATGTCTTCACCGTCACTGTGCGCGATGCGGCCAAATCCATCGAGGGCGCGCGGCTCGCCGCGCATCACGAGGGCGTGTCCTATTGCGTGGAAAACTACGGCAGTTCCGATATCACTTGGCGCACGGACCCCTTGGATGAAGAGGCGCAGCTGACCCTGACAGACGGCGATCTGACGCTGCAGGGCAAATGCCCGCAAGCCCAGAGGATCTAGGCGCTTTTTTGCGTGACAGGGCCGCGCGCCCGAGCTGATATTGCATAACAGGGGTGGCTGATCGCATGTGTCGCATGGAGCCGCCTGTGAAATGCGCGGCCCCGCGTAATGAGGAGAGCACGATGCGTATCTTGATCCCGGTTTTGCTGGCGACCACCCTTGCGGCGCAGAGCGCCCACGCCAAACCGCCTTTGCGCGAGGTCGCGCAGATCGACAATGCCCTTCTGGATGTGGGCATCGCGGATGTGATCCGCAAAAACTGCCCCAGCATCGAGGCGCGCAGGCTCAAGGCGATCAACTTCCTGATGGGGCTCAAGCGGCAGGCCAACAACATGGGCTACACCGACGCCGAAATCGACGCCTTTCGCAAGGACGAGGCAGAGAAGAACCGGATGCGCGCGCGCGGCGCGGCCTACTTCAAGGCGCGCGGCGTCAACCAGTCGGACCCCCAGGCGCTCTGCGCCCTTGGCCGGGCGGAGATTGCCGCGGGCAGCCGCATCGGCTCCCTCTTGCGGGCCAAGTAGCGGATGCGGGTGACAGGGGCCAAAGCGCTGGTGCCCGCGCTGCTTGGCCTGATGGCCTGCGTTGATCCCGTGCCCACGGCGGAGGATTTCATCCCCGAGTACCGGGGCGTCAAGACAACGCTCTTGGACGGTGATCTGGTCCAGTTCAACGTGGCGATGACCAAGGCGCTGTCCTCCCAGGACGTCGAAGACTACGCCGAATGCGCCGCCGCGCAGTACACGCTCATCCGCGGCTACGGCTTTGCCCGCCACGTGCGCACCAACGTGGCCGTGGAGGAAGGCGTGTTTACAGGCGACGCGGTTTATCTCATCTCGCCCAGCCTGCCGCCAGGTCTGCGCACGATTGATGCGGAAGTCGTCTCCGCAGGCTGTGCGGAGCGGGGGATCCCTTCCGTTTGACCAAGCCTCTTGAATAGCTGGACTTTTCCCGGGTGATCCTCAAGACTGCGGCCCAACCACGGATCGCAAGTGCGGAGCCTGAGACGATGACCGACACCCCGACAAACCCTTTTGAAGCCATGCTGGCCCAGGCCCAGGAAATGGCCAAATCCTTCCCGGGGATGGAGGCGTTTTCGCCCAAGGGGTTCGAGCAGATGATGGGCACGATGCCCAAGGACATGATGGAATTCTGGTTCGGGGATACCCTGAACAAGGGCGGGCTCGATGCGCGCACGCGGCTTTTGCTGACGCTTGCGGGGCTCACGATGCAGGGTGCGCAGAACGACATCGCGCTACGTCAAACTGTGCGCCACGCGCTGGAAGCGGGTGCCAGCAAGCAGCACATCCTGGAAACGATTGGCCAGATGTCCGTTTTTGCGGGCGTGCCTGCCATGACCCGCGCGCTGCAACTGGCGCAAGAGGTGCTGGACGACAGTGAAGATGAGGCGTGAGGCCAGGGGGACGCGCACGCCCCTTCGGCTGACTACACGCGCCTGCGGCGCGGCGCTGGCGCTGGCTTGCGCGGGTCCTGCCGCCGCACTTGAGCTGTCACAATGCACCCGCACCACGCATATCTCCCACGGGGGAGAGGCCGATCACCGCGATCTGGGCGAGGGCCGGGTGATCTGGCGCGACTGGTGGAGCCAGGAAGGCACCGCGACGGGCTTTGTCATTGTCGACTGCCTCGGGGGCGCGGCCCTGCGGTTTCGCACGCAGGAGGAAAACATGGGCCCACGCCTGCCGTTTGACCGCACCGATAAGGCGCTCAAAGTGCTCGCGCGCCATGCCGCGGGCGCGCGGGCCTTCGCCACGCTGGACCGCATCGCCCAGGACCTAGACGGGATCGCGGAAGACATCGCGCAGGAGGTGCTCAGCCAGGAACCTTGCGCATGTGCCGCGCTCTACCCAGAGGACCGGGGCGAAAAAGCGCCCTTTGAGGACGGATCATAGCGGCCCGGACCACAGCTGCTCTACACGTAAATATCAACACGCCTTCGGTCAAAGCCAGTGGCGGAGCCGCTGCGAAAGCTCTAGAAGGCCGCGAAAGCACGCCGCAGCGAGGGCCGACATGATGTTTCCCAAGGCAAGATGCGCAAGGTCGGCGGAGGAGATTTTAACCTTCGCCCTTGCTAATTGCGCGCGCAACTGCACCTTTCCCTGACAGCAAGACCCAAAGAAGCGCAGAGATAGAGACTTGGAAATCACCATTCTCCTGGCCCCGGTCCTCGGGGCGGTCCTTTGCGGCTTTGGGTGGCGGCTCATGGGTGAGACGGCGGCCCTTTGGACCGCGCTGGCCTTCACCGCACTGGCCGGCGTTCTCAGCTGGGTGATCTACGCGGGCTTTGACGGCACGCCGCAGGACGTCCAATTGCTGCGGTTCATCGAAAGCGGCACGCTCAGCAGCGATTGGGCGCTGAGGGTCGATGGGTTGTCGAGCGTGCTCATGGTTCTTGTCACTTCGCTTTGCGCGCTCGTGCAGCTCGGCACGCTGGCCTATGTCGCGCGGGAAGACCGATTTGACCCGGGCGAGGTCTGTCGCCCGCGCTTGATGGCCTATCTGGGGCTCATGGGCTCTGCCATGCTGGTGCTCGTGATGGCGGAGAACCTGTTGCAGATGCTGGCAGGCTGGGGGCTCGTGGGCGTGGGGACCTACCTTCTGGTCAGCTTCATCTACCGCAAGCCGGGTGCCAATGCGGCGGGGGCGAAAGCCCTCGTGATCGACAGGATTGGCGACGGTGCGCTGCTGCTGGCCAGTTTGCTGATCTACCGCGTGGCGGACAGTGTCCGGTTTGAAGATGTTTTCGCCGTGGCCCCCGACCTTGGGCAAGCGACCCTGAGGGTGCTGGGAGCCGAATGGACTGCGGCCACCCTGATCGGGCTTTTGCTGGTGCTGGCTGCGATGGCGAAATCCGCGCAGGTCGTCCTGCATGTGTGGGCCGCTGACGCGAGTGCCGCACCCGCACCGGGTCTGGCGCTGCTTTTGTCGGCGGGGCCGCTGGCAGCGGGCGCGTTTCTGCTGTGCCGCATGGCGCCTGTGCTGGTGCTGTCCCCCGATGCGCTTTGGGCCCTTGGTTTGATCGGCATCCTCACGGCCTTTGTCGCCGGGGCCGCAGCACTTGTGGAGACCGATATCAAGCGCCTCCTGGCCCATGCCGGCTGCGCCCATGTCGGCTTCATATTTGTGGCCGCCGGGGCAGGGGCCTTTGATGTGGCGCTGGACCATCTGGTGGTGGTTGCGACCTGCCTTGCGTTGATCACGCTGGGGGCCGGTCTGGTGATCAAGGCGATGGGCCAGGATCTGGACATGCGCCACGCAGGCGGTTTGCGCCAGCGCATGCCGGTGACGTTCTGGCTGATGGTGCTGGGCATGCTGGGGATCACCGCCATCGGCCTGCCGCTGGGCACGCCGGTGGGCTTTGGCGGCTTCGCCACGCTGAGCATGCTGTCCCAAAGCCTCTGGTCAGGCGGCGCGCAGGGCCTTTTCTGGCTGCAGCTTGGCGCGCTGGCGCTCCTGTCGTTCGTGGGTTGGCGGCTAATCGCGGTGCTCTTCATGGGCAAGCCCCGGGGCAACAAGAAGCGGCACGCGCAGATCACCGATGGGGCCGTCCTGGCGCTGGTGCCCATGGCGGTGATGGCAAGCGCTGCTGCAGTCCTCGGCATGCGCGGAACGTCTGGGTCTGAGGCGCTCACGGCCCCCACGTGGGTCGCAACGGCGCCCCTCCTGGCCACGCTTTTGGGCACCCTGGCAGCGCTCGCAATTTACCTGCGCGCGCCGACCATGCCGGCCCGTCTGGCTGAGCGCGCGACTGCACTGCGGCGGCTGATGCAGAACGGCGGCTACATAGACGCAGCCTACACCGCGCTGATCACCCGGCCCGCGCTGGCGTTTGGCGCGCTTTTGGCGGCGGGACCCTTTGGCGCAGCCTCTGAAGACGCAGCCCAACCACGCGCACTCCCGCTGCTGCCGCTGGCGCAGAGGGTCTCGGACAGGCTCCACCCGGCGGTGTTCTTCGTCGCGGCCTTTACGATGATCACCGCGCTCACCCTGCTTGTTACCTGGCTCGCTCTCAGAGACGGAAGCGCCTGATGGACGCGCATCTGCTGTCGATCATCACCTTCCTGCCCGCCCTCGCGGCGGTCATCCTCGCGGTGTTCCTCAAGGGCGATGACGCCCCCGCGCAGCGCAACGCCCGCTGGCTGGCGATGTTCACGTCACTGGCCACGCTGCTGGCCTCGCTCTTTGTTTATTTCGAATTTGACCCCGCCGACACCGGCATGCAATTCGTGGTGGAAAGCGCCTGGCCGCTGGGGCTGACCTACCGGATGGGCGTGGACGGGATCAGCGTGCTGCTGGTGCTGCTCACCACCGCGCTGATGCCCGTGATCGTGGGCGCAAGCTGGGGCATCGGGCAGCGCGTCAAGGAATTTATGATCGCGCTTTTGAGCCTTCAGACGCTGATCCTCGGCGCGTTCATGAGCCTCGATCTGGTGTTCTTTTTCCTCTTCATGGAAGCCAGCATCCTGCCGCTTGCCATCATGGTCTCCCTCTGGGGCGGTGGTGCACCGCTGCGCACGGCGCTCAGGCTTTTCACCGTTTCGCTCTTTGGCACCGTGCCGACGCTCATCGGCATCCTCTTGATCTTTGCCGAAACCGGGTCAACCTGCCTATCGGGCTGTCTGGGCGGAGAGTTGGAGTTGTTGAGCCACACGCTGCCCTCCGCGCCGCTCGACGTCGCCGGGTTCACGATCCCGGGTGGGATGCAAACCCTCCTGCTGCTGGCCTTCGGCCTCAGCTTCGCGCTCAAACTGCCGCTTTGGCCGCTGCACCGCGCGAGTCTTAGCGCTCAAACACAGGCGCCTGCGGCACTCGCCATGGTGATGGCCGCGCTCGTCACAAAGCTGGGGGCTTACGGGCTCTTTCGCATCGCGCTGCCGCTCTTTCCCGCCGGGGTCGAGGTGCTGGCCGATGCGCTGCTTTGGCTCACGGTGCTGGGCATCGTGGCAAGCGCGCTGGCGGCCTGTGCACAAGACGACATGAAAGCCGTCATCGGCTATGCTTGCGTCGCACAGATGGGATTTGTCGTGTTGGGGATACTCTCCGGCACACAGCAGGGCGTGGAAGGCGCGCTGCTTCTGATGCTGAGCCATGCCGTTGTGGCCGCTGCGCTGTTCCTATGCGCGGGCGCGTTGCACAGGCGCATGCAGACCTCCGCCATCAGCGCCTACGGTGGTGTCAGAAAGCGGATGCCCGCCTTCGCCGGGGTGTTTCTGCTGTTCCTTCTGGCCGGGATCGGGCTGCCCGGGACCGCAGGCTTTGCCGGGCATGTGCTGATCTTCATGGGCGTGCTGGAGGCCAACAGCTTGGTCGCGTTGGTCGCACTGATCGCGCTTGCGCTGTCAGTGGCCTATGCGCTGTCGCTCTACCGCAGGGTGGTGATGGGTGATCTGATCAAGGAAAGCCTGAAATCGATCTCAGACCTTTCCGCTCGGGAACTTTGGCTTTGCGTGCCGCTGATCATCGTTGTCGTGGTGCTGGGTGTCGCGCCGGGTCTGGTGCTCGACATGATCAGCGCGACGGTCGCCGCACTCACCGACGGTTTTGCGGCGGCAACGGGCGCGCAAGCCGCGGCTGAGTGAGCCGCGCGCGACTGTGACGGCTCCGCCAGAAATTCCCTGGCCTTCGGGGTATGACAGGCGCGTCTATGACAGGCTCGATTCGACTCTTTCGGAAGCCGCCCGCCTCGCGTCGGGGCTAAGCGGTCCCACCTGGATCGTCGCGCAAGAGCAAACCGCCGCGCGCGGGCGGCGGGGGCGCGCCTGGTCCACACCACGGGGCAACTTTGCGGGCACGCTGATCCTTGAGCGGCGCGAGCCGCCTCAGATCGCCGCCCTGCGCAGCTTCGTTACCGCGCTGGCGCTCTTTGAAGCGTTGGTAGAGGTCACCGGGACGCCGGATAAGTTCGCTCTGAAATGGCCAAACGATGTCCTGATGCAGGGCGGCAAGGTCGCGGGCATCCTGCTGGAAAGCATCGGCGATCATCTGGCCATCGGCATCGGCGTGAACCTTGCCCATGCCCCTGATGCCGCAAGCCTTGAGCCGGGTGCGGTGCCCCCTCGGACATTGGGAGGCACCCTCACGCCAGAGGCGTTCCTGGACGTGCTCGCGGCCGCCTATGCCCCGCTTGAGGCGCAATTTGTCGCTCAGGGCTTTGCGCCCATCCGCAGCGCCTGGCTCGCGCGGGCGGCAAAGCGGGGTGAGGTGATCACGGCACGCAGCATGCGTGACGTGCACCGCGGCACCTTTGAGGATGTGGACATTGACGGTAATCTGATCCTTAAGACCACGCAGGGCCGGGTGAAGATCACGGCAGCGGATGTATATTTCGAATAGGGTGGCGCATGCTTCTTTGCATTGACTGCGGCAACACCAATACCGTGTTCTCCATCTGGGACGGGGAGGCGTTTTTGTGCACCTTCCGCACCTCCACGCATCACGCCCGCACATCGGATGCCTATTTCACCTGGTTCTCCACGCTGCTGCGGCATCACGGGATCGACCCTAACATCAGGGATGTGATCATCTCTTCCACCGTGCCGCGCGTTGTGTTCAACCTGCGGGTGTTCTCCGATCAATACTACGGTGTGCGCCCCTACGTGGTGGGCAAGCCCGACTGCCTGCTGCCCGCCGCACCGCGGGTGGATCAGGGCACCATCGTGGGGCCCGACCGGATCGTGAATGCCGCGGGCGCCTATGACCGGCACGGCGGCAACATCATCGTGGTCGATTTTGGCACCGCCACCACCTTTGACATCGCGGGCCGGGATGGGGCCTATGTGGGCGGCGTGATCGCACCGGGCGTGAACCTGAGCCTTGAGGCGCTGCACATGGCTGCCGCAGCCCTGCCGCATGTGGACATCACCAAACCCCAGCGGGTGGTGGGCACCAATACGGTGGCCTGTATGCAATCGGGCGTCTTCTGGGGCTATGTGGGCCTGATCAAGGAGATCAGCGCGCGCATCAAGGCGGAGCGTGCCCAGGACATGAAAGTCATCGCCACCGGCGGGCTTGCGCCGTTGTTCGACCAGACGGTTGATCTATTTGATGTCATTGAACCGGATTTGACGATGCACGGGCTGACCGTGATCCACCGATACAACAAGGACAATAACAACTGATATGAGCAGTGAAAGACTGATCTACCTCGCGCTTGGCGGGGCAGGCGAGATTGGCATGAACGCCTATGTCTACGGCTACGGCCCGCAAGGCAAGGAGCGGCTGATCGTCGTGGATCTGGGCGTGGCCTTTCCGGATATGGACGGCTCGCCCGGTGTGGACCTGATCCTGCCGGACATCTCCTGGCTGCGCGAGCGCCGCGACCGGATCGAGGCAATTTTCATCACCCACGCGCATGAAGACCATGTGGGCGCGGTGGCCCACACCTACGACCAATTGCGCGCCCCGATCTATGCGCGCAGCTTCACCGCCAACATCGCGCGGCGCAAGATGGAAGAACACGGCCACCCCGAGGACGCGGTGACCGTGATGCAGCCCTGGCCCGATCAGGTGGCGGTGGGGCCCTTCAAGGTGGGCTTTCTGCCGATTTCCCATTCCATCCCCGAATCCTCCGCCATGGTGATCGACAGCCCTGCGGGGCGCGTGATCCACTCGGGCGATTTCAAGATTGACCTCACACCCGGTGTGGGCGAACCCTTTGACGCCGCGCTCTGGCGCGAGGTCTGCAAGGACGGTGTGAAGGCGCTGGCCTGCGACAGCACCAACGTCTTCTCGCTCGAACCCGGGCGGTCGGAGGCCAGTGTCGGCCCAGAGATCGAAAAGCTCGTGGCCAGTGCCGAAGGCATGGTGGTGGCGACGACCTTTGCCTCCAACGTGGCACGGGTCAAAACCCTGGCGGATGCGGGCCAGCGGGCCGGGCGGTCCATCGTTCTTTTGGGCCGCGCGATGCGTCGGATGATCGAGGCCTCCATCGAGGCGGGCGTTCTGACGGATTTCCCCACCGTCGTGCCGCCGGAAGAGGCGCGATCCATCCTGCGCGAACACCTGATGCTGCTTGTCACAGGCTCCCAAGGCGAACGCCGCGCGGCCTCCGCCCAGCTGGCGCGGGGCAAGTATCAGGGGATCGAGCTGGAGGAGGGCGATCTGTTTCTGTTTTCCTCCAAGACGATCCCGGGCAATGAAAAGGGCGTGATTTCGATCATCAACCAGCTGTCGGAAAAGGGCGTGGATGTGGTCGATGACAGCTCCGGGCTCTATCACGTCTCAGGCCACGCCAACCGGCCCGATCTGGAGGCGCTGCACGAGATCGTGCAGCCGCAGTGTCTCATCCCCATGCACGGCGAACACCGCCATCTGCGGGCACATGTAAAATTGGCCGAGGCCAAGGGGCTGCAAGCGGTGCTGGCGGTCAACGGGATGATGATTGACCTATCGGGCAATGAACCCAAGGTCACCGAATACATCGAAACCGGGCGGACCTATCTGGATGGCCGCGTGCAGATCGGCGCGCTTGACGGCGTGGTGCGCGACCGCATTCGCATGGCGCTAAATGGCCATGTGACGGTCACGCTCATCGTGGATGAAGACGACGAACCGCTGGGGGAGCCTTGGGTGGACCTGATGGGGCTGCCTGAAACCGGCAGCTCAAACGCGCCACTAGTGGATGTACTGGAGGCGGACCTGAGCCAGTTTCTGGGCCGCGCCAAAGCGGCGACGCTGCGCGATGACGACAAGCTGAGCGATGAGCTGCGCAAGATCACCCGCAATTCCGCGATGTCGGAGATCGGGAAGAAACCGGAAGTGACGGTGGTGGTGAGCCGGTTGAGTTGAGGCAGACGCGCCCCGGCCTTGCGCCGGGGCCTCTGCTTAGGTCTTTGTAATGGCAGTATTGCTAACCGGCGCGCTCTGCAAAGCTTTGGCCGATGAAATCCGGCGTATGATCGCCCAGACCCACGACTTTGTTGGGCTCTTGCCTGCCGCCGCCGCGACCTTTACCGCCGCGCGACCGTGTGTCGGGCTTTTCGGAGGTCTTCTCCGCCTTTGGCGCATCCGCTTTTTGCTCCGGCTTTGGATCCGACTTTTTGCCCCGCGACCGGCTGCGCTTTGGCTTGTCCTCGGACGGCTGTTCCTCGCGAGGCGCCGCCCGCTCTTCGCCCTTGCCGCCCCCAAGTGGGTTGTCGAGGCGCGGGATTTCCTTTTGCACCAGCCGTTCGACGTCTTCGAGGTTCTTTTCATCGCGCGGCACGCAGATCATGATCGCCTTGCCGTCCCGCCCCGCGCGCCCCGTGCGCCCAATGCGGTGCACGTAATCCTCCGCATGCCCCGGCACATCGAAGTTGAAGACATGGCTCACACTCGGCACATCGAGCCCTCGCG
The DNA here is from genome assembly GCA_039024775.1 of Pseudomonadota bacterium. Lineage (GTDB taxonomy): Bacteria > Pseudomonadota > Alphaproteobacteria > Rhodobacterales > Rhodobacteraceae > Sulfitobacter. The sequence continues at coordinate 28,857 of JBCCPS010000007.1, read as the reverse complement.
CGGCTACGTCAGAGGCCACGAGGAAGCGCAGCTGCCCCTCGCGGAAACCGTCAAGCGTGCGCGTCCGCTGGCTTTGATCCAGATCGCCGTGGATGGCAGCGGCGTCATAGCCGTACTTTTTCAGCGACTTGGCGGTGATATCCACATCCGTCTTGCGATTGCAGAAGATGATCGCGTTGGTGCACTTCTCCCCCTCCGCGTCGATCAGCGCGCGCAGGACCTTGCGCTTCTCACTGCCCTCGCGGTCCCGGCGCGAGGCTTTGAACATCAGAACGCCCTGTTCAATGTTTTCGCCCGTGGTGGCCTGGCGGGCCACTTCGATGCGCTCGGGGTTGCTGAGGAAGGTATTGGTGATCCGTTCGATCTCTGGCGCCATGGTGGCGGAAAAAAACAGCGTCTGACGGGTGAAAGGTGTAAGGCCGAAGATGCGTTCGATGTCGGGGATGAAACCCATATCCAACATGCGGTCCGCCTCATCCACCACCATGACCTTCACGTCATTCAGGATGAGCTTGCCGCGCTCGAAATGATCGAGCAGCCGCCCAGGCGTGGCAATCAGCACGTCCACGCCCTTGTCGATCAGGATGTCCTGTTCCTTGAAGCTCACCCCGCCGATCAGCAGCGCCTTGGTCAGTTTGACGTACTTTGAATAGGTGTCGAAATTCTCCGCCACCTGGGCCGCCAATTCGCGGGTGGGGCAGAGCACGAGGGAGCGCGGCATGCGTGCCCGCGCGCGTCCCCGCGCGAGGGCGGTGATCATCGGCAACGTGAAGCTCGCCGTTTTGCCGGTGCCGGTCTGGGCGATCCCCAACACGTCGCGCCCTTCCAGCGCGGGCGGGATGGCGCCGGCCTGGATCGGGGTGGGGGATTCGTATCCCGCCTCATCGATGGCTTTAAGAACTTTCGGGCTGAGCTTCAGGTCAGAGAATTTTGTCATAGATGTCCGTGGGTTGCGGACGACGATCTTGGCCCGCTGCGTCTGTCATACCGGCCCGAATGGCCCCAGGGCGGGCGGCTCCCGCAATATGTTGCGCCGCCATAGCAATTCCCGCCCCGCGCGTCAAATCAGAGGGTTAGACCGGGAAAGTGGCTGCTGAGCGGCTGCTTAAGCGTCAGATGCGCTTCGCGCAGCAACCCGTGCCGCGCAAGCCGTGCGCGCAAAGCAGGGCTGTCGGCGCACACCTCCTCGAAGAACGCACGCAGGCCCGCCTCGCCATCGGTTTTTTCGATCATTGAGAAGAGCTCATTGAGGCTTACCCCCCCGTCCTCGCGCGGCTTGTTGGGGGCAAGCCCTTCCCGGTAAGAGCCCCGGGAAAGCCGAAAGCGGTAGGCGCCAAGCCATTGCTCCCAGGTCTTGGCGTGGCAATGGGCGAGCGCGATGTCATCCTGGTCAAGATCGAGCCCCTTGATCTCCGCCCCATTCTGAAACCCATTGTGGATGCGCAAACTGACATCCGGCAACCCGGTCCGGATGAAGACCTTGCCCGCCAAATGGCTCAGAAACCCGCCCTTCACGTGATCGCCGTAGGTCGGGTAAAGCTCCCGGATTATGCGCGCGCGGCCTGCTTCGGCGGGCACAAAACCTTTGAACGCCGTAAGCGTGCCTGCCAACGCCTCCATCGGGCGCACGCGGGCGACACGTGTGTCCGCAGGCAGCGCGCCAAGACGGGCCGCAATATTTTGATCCGCAACCAGAAATTCGTCCACGTCCATGTGGATGAGCCAGTCCACATCTGCGCGGCGTCGGTAGGCCTGGGTGGCGTTCTCCGCCTGACGCACCTGGTGTTTCTGGGGCCGTCCACCGCGCTTTTCCCACCAGGCATCCGTACAGGTAAAGACGCGACACTTCGGATGCGCCTTCAGCGCGGCGTGGGCCTGCGCATTCTCCGCATCCAGATAGATGATCACCCGGTGCGCGCCGCGTTCGAGATGATAGGCGGCAAAATGCAGGATCTCTTCGGCAGGGGCGAGGATCGTGGCGACAAGCCCCCAGGTGGTGCTCACACCATCATTTCCTTGGTGGCAGTCAGCCGCACATCCGGATAATCCCGCTCAACCCTGTCGATGTCCCACTGCAACCGGGTGAGGTAGACAATGTCGCCATCGTGATCATGCGCGATGTGCTGCTTGTTGCTTTCGGTAAACTTATCAACGGCTTGCTTGTCACCGTTCACCCAGCGGGCAGAGGTGAACTGCGACTGGTCAAAGCGCACGGGCAGGCCGTATTCCAGCTCGATCCGGCTGGCGAGCACTTCAAACTGCAATTGGCCGACGACGCCCACGACAAAGCCCGCGCCGATGGACGGCTTGAACACCTTCGCCGCGCCTTCTTCGGCAAATTGCATCAGCGCCTTTTCCAGATGCTTGGCCTTCAGCGGATCGCCCGCGCGCACGCCCTGCAAAAGCTCAGGCGCGAAGGAGGGGATGCCCGTCACCCGTAGCGCCTCGCCCTCGGTCAGCGTGTCGCCGATGCGCAGCTGCCCGTGGTTGGGGATGCCGATGATGTCGCCCGCCCAGGCCTCCTCCGCCAGCTCCCGGTCGGCGGCGAGAAACAGCACCGGATTGGAAATGGCCATCGGTTTCTTTGTGCGCACATGGGTGAGCTTCATGCCGCGTTCGAAATGTCCCGAGGCCAGGCGTACAAAGGCCACGCGGTCGCGGTGCTTGGGGTCCATGTTGGCCTGCACCTTGAACACGAAACCGGCGACCTTGCCTTCCTCCGGCAGGATCTGGCGCGGCTCCGCCGATTGCACCTGCGGTTCGGGGCCGTATTCCGCGATGCCCTTCATCAGTTCCTTCACGCCGAAGGAGTTGATGGCAGAGCCGAACCAAATGGGCGTCAGCGAGCCCTCGGCCATCAGCGCCGGGTCCAGTGGCGGCATCAATTCGCGCACCATTTCAAGGTCTTCGGTCAGCTTCTCCAGCAGGCCCTCCGGCACATGCTCCGCCAGCTTGGGGTCTTCCAGGCCCTCAATCGCGATGCTCTCGGCCACGCGGTTGCGGTCCGCGCGGTCCATCAGCTCCAGCCGGTCGCGCAGGATGTCATAGCAGCCGATGAAATCGCGCCCCACGCCGATGGGCCAGCTGGCGGGGGTCACGTCAATCGCCAGGTTCTCCTGAATTTCGTCAATGATCTCAAAGACGTCCCGGCTTTCGCGGTCCATCTTGTTGCAGAAGGTCAGGATCGGCAGATCGCGCATCCGGCAGACTTCAAAGAGCTTCTGCGTCTGGCTTTCCACCCCCTTGGCGCCGTCGATCACCATCACGGCGGCATCCACCGCTGTCAGCGTGCGGTAGGTGTCCTCCGAGAAGTCAGAGTGCCCCGGCGTGTCCACCAGATTGAAGCGGTACTCCTTGCCGTCATTGGCGAAATCAAACGACATCGCGGAAGCCGAAACGGAGATGCCCCGGTCCTTTTCCATCGCCATGAAGTCAGAGCGCGTGCGCCGGGCCTCGCCCTTGGCGCGCACCTGTCCCGCCATCTGGATCGCACCGCCAAACAGCAGGAATTTCTCCGTCAGCGTGGTCTTGCCCGCGTCAGGGTGGGAGATGATCGCAAAGGTGCGCCGCCGGGCGATTTCAGGCGGCAGCGGCTGGCGGTTTGAGGCGGCGTCTAACATGAGGCTGGCTATAGCCGCGCGAGGGCGCGGCGGCAACCGCGCGGTACTACCGCGACGCCTTGCGCAACAGCTCTGCCGCATCGGGCCCAAGCAGCCGTTCGCTCACATCAAGCCCCGCGTGCGGCAAATCAGAATGACCGGGGATCACATCGCCGAGCGCCAGAGCGAGATCTTCCGGCAGAACCGCCTTGGTGCGGGTGTCTATCAGCATGGTCTCCGCCGCGATCCCTTCGGCATATATGATCTGGTGGCTGTCAAAGAGCAGCTGAAAGTAATCCACGAACCCGCCGTCCTGCATGCGCACGGTCGTCCCGTTCACCAGATGCCGCGCCTTGACCAAAAGCTCGGAGCGGCCCGCGCCCAGCTCATCAGAGCGCTGATAGATAAAGAGCCGATGGTCCGGGCTCACCAGCAGGTCGTTTTCGTTGTTGAGCGTGCCCGCTGTGATCAGGATCGGGGCAAAATCACCCACCGCGCGCACCGTGCTTTGCCCGATCCAGCGGATCGCCTGCACGCCGTCATCGCGCGTGAGCACCCGGTCGCCCACGGCAAGCTCCTCGATGGCGCGCTGTTCCCCGGTTGAAAGCGTGATCAGCGTGCCGCGCGTGAAGGACACACAGGCCGCTTGTGCAAAGACCTTGAGCTGGTTTTCGGTGTCGATGCCCACCAGGCGATATTCCGTCTGAGGCACCATCGCGGCCAGCGGCAACAAATAGATGCCTGCCGCGTCGCCTGCGGCGTCTACTTCCACCAATAAGATCGTTTCCAGCATCTCGCCCGATGGCGCCATGAAAGTGAGTGCGGAATCAAGGAAAAGCTGCGCACCGGGCGTGCCCACGGGGCTGTCTTCACCCACGCGAAAGACGTGCTCGGTCGAGGGTATGACGGACATCCGCTCAGGCTCCGCGCCGCGCGGCAGCTCATAGACGTCATCCAGAACAAGCTCATCGGCAAAGGACAGCGTGTCGCCCATGTTCGCACCATCCGTCGCGGTGAGGCTCTGCGCCGGAAAGACGGGGACGCTTTGCGCGGGCGTGTTGCGGGTGCGGCTCATGGGGTATGTTCTGCTCTGCTTGCGTGCCGGAGGCAATAGCGCGCAAATGTGGCGCGTGTGGGTCAGGCTCAGGGTGTTTTGCTGGCGTCTGGGCGGGCGCGTGATAGGACAGGCGGGACATCTGAAAGGAGAGCCATCATGGATCTGGGGATCAAAGGGAAAAAAGCGCTGGTCTGCGCCTCGTCAAAGGGGCTTGGCCTCGGCTGTGCGGAGGCGCTGGCGGAAGCGGGCGTGTCGCTGATCATGAACGCGCGCGGGGAGGAGGCGCTGGAGGCTGCGGCCGAGGCCATCCGCGCGGCCCACGGCGTGGAGGTTCAGACGGTTGCCGCGGATGTGGCCACGGACGCGGGCCAGGCCAAGGTGCTGGAGGCAGCAGCAGGCGTGGACATCCTGGTCACCAACGCGGGCGGCCCGCCGCCGGGCATGTGGTCGGACTGGGACCGCGAGGATTTCATCGCTGCACTTGATGCCAACATGCTGGCCCCCATCGCGCTGATGAAGGCGCTTTTGCCGGGCATGATGGAGCGTGGTTGGGGCAGGGTGGTCAACATCACCTCCCAATCCGTGCGCGCGCCCATCGGTGTTCTGGGCCTGTCCAATGCCGCGCGCACCGGGCTCACCGGCTATGTCGCGGGCACCTCGCGGCAGGTGGCGGGCTCCGGCGTGACGATCAACAATCTGCTGCCGGGCATCCACGCCACCGACCGGGCCGACGCGCTCGACGGTGCGGTGGTGGACGCCAAAGGCATCACGCTGGAAGAAGCCCGTAGAGAGCGCGCTGCTACCATCCCCGCGGGGCGCTACGGAACGCGGACAGAGTTTGGCGCGGCCTGCGCGTTTTTGTGCTCCCAGCATGCAGGCTTCATCGTGGGCCAGAACCTGATGCTGGACGGCGGTGCAACAAGTCTGACGATGTAGACGCGCGTGCGGCGACCCCAAAGCGGAAAGAAGCTATGGCTGAGAAGGTCTTGCTGAAAGATCAGCTGTTTAACCGCGAAACCCTGGGCCAGCTGGCAGCGGAATACGCCGCCGCAGTCCCTGGATTTGATGGGGGTCGCTTTTTGGAGGAGGCGCTGTCGGGCTTTCCCGAGCGCGAGCTGCTGGCCCGGATGGACTGGATGGCCGACTGCCTGGAGCCGCAGTTGGCCACTGATTTTCCCAGCATGGCGGACCAGCTTGAAGCGGCCCTACCGCCGCCGCTCGATCCCAATTTGCGCGACGATGATTTTGGTCAGTTCATTCACGCCCTGCCGGGGATCCTCGCCGTACGGCACGGGCTTGAGCACCACCGGGAGCGGGCGCTTGATCTGCTTCATGCAGCGACCAAGAGGTTCTCGATGGAGTTCTACATCCGGCCCTTCCTGAACCGCTGGCCGAAGGAGACGCTGGTGCGTCTGGCGCTTTGGGCGCGTGATGAAAACTACCATGTCAGGCGGCTTGTGAGTGAAGGCACCCGGCCCAAGCTGCCCTGGGCGAAGGCCGTTGCGTTGCGCCCTGAGGACACGCTGCCGCTCTTGCAGGCGCTGCACGGAGACGGCACGCGATATGTGACAAGATCGGTCGCCAACCATTTGAATGATCTTGCAAAAACCCATCCTGACCTTGTGGTAGACGTGCTGCAAGACTGGGCGCGGGCGGGGCGGCAGACGCCCAAGGAACTGGGCTGGATGACCCGGCACGCCCTGCGCACACTGATCAAGACCGGCCATGAGGGCGCGCTCAATCTGCTGGGCTACCGCAAGGATGTCGATGTGGATGCCACGCTCACCCTGGGGGCGCGGGTCTACAGGATTGGCGACCGGCTGGAGATCGGGTGTCTACTCAAGTCGGATCGGGCGCTGCCTGTGATTGTGGATTATCGCCTCTGTTTCGCGCGCCCGGGCGGCAAAGAGGGCCAAAAGGTGTTCAAGCTGAAGACCGCCGAAATCCCACAGGGTCAGGCGCTCCGCTTGCGCAAGGCGCATCCACTCAAAGGCGATGCAACGACATTCACGCTGCACCCCGGGCCACACCGGATCGTGCTGCAGGTGAATGGCGTGGACGTGGCCGAAGCGGCCTTTGAGCTTACCGCCTGACCCAGCCCTCCCGTGCCCGCCATCCTGCGGCTGATCGGCTTGGAGGCGCCACGGTGCTTGCCGGTGCGCAGCGGGCCTGATACCGCAGCCCCATCGCAAACTCCGGGCCATTATGACCGCAGATCTGCCCCGCTTGGAAATCCGCAACCTGACCCGCAGTTTTGCGGGCCGGACGGTGGTGGACGACGTGTCGTTCCAGGTCATGGCCGGGCAGGTGACCTGCCTCTTGGGGCCCTCAGGCTGCGGCAAGTCCACGACGCTGCGCATGATCGCGGGGGTGGAGCGTCAGGACTGCGGCGCGGTGCTGGTGGACGGCGCGCCGATCAGCGATGCTGCGCAGCACACCCCGCCAGAGCAACGCGGCATCGGATTGATGTTTCAGGATTTTTCGCTCTTTCCACATCTTAGCGTGGCTGACAACGTGGCCTTTGGCCTGCGCGATATGGCAAAGCCTGCGCGCCGCGCCCGGGCCGAGGCGCTGCTGGCGCGCGTGGACCTTGCCCGCTTCGCAGACGCCTTCCCGCATCAGCTTTCAGGCGGAGAGCAGCAGCGCGTGGCGCTTGTGCGTGCGCTTGCGCCGCGCCCACGCATCATGTTGATGGATGAGCCCTTCTCAGGCCTCGACAACCGCCTGCGCGACGGCATCCGCGACCAGACGCTTGCAATCCTCAAGGAAGAGGGCACAGCGGTGCTGCTGGTCACCCATGAGCCGGGAGAGGCGATGCGCATGGCCGATGACATCGCGCTGATGCGGGCAGGCAAGCTGGTGCAGCACGGCACGCCCTTGGCGCTCTATACCAAGCCCGTTGACCGCGCAGCCCTTGCCTTTTTCTCGGACGTCAACCTGCTGCCTGCCACGGTATCCCAGGGCGCGGCTCAAACCGTCTTTGGCGTGGTTCCGACGCCGGGACTAAAAGAGGGCGCGCGGGTGGAGGTGGCTTTCCGGCCCGAACACTTGTGCATAGAGCGCGCGGGTACAGCACCTGAAGGGGCCATCCCCGCAACCGTGATCCGCGCGCGTCTCACCGGCAGTGAAAGCCTGATCGATTGCAAGCTTGGAGAAAGCGGCGCGGCGCTCAAGGCCGTGGTGCCGGGCGTCTGCCTTCCCGCGGCGGGCGAGGTCGTGCATTTGACGCTGCCTTCGGCCCATTGTCATGTATTCCCGATGGAGGAGGAGACTTGATGCAGACCCTTTTGGTGGAATTCGGGATGGGCACATCCCTGCGCAGGGGCGACTATACCCAGGCCGCCAAACGCGCCGTGCAAGACGCGCTGTGGCACAATTCGATCAACCTCGCGGAGCTGTTCGGTTTTGACAAAACCGATATGCGCATCCGGCTCGACGTGGGAGTGCAGGAACCGGGTCAAGTGGATGCGGAGGCGCTGCGCGCGGTCTTTCCCTACGGCCACGTCACGGTGCATGTGGGCATGGGCGGGCTCGACATTCCCCGGCCCGAGGGGGAGGGCAACCCCACGATCATGGCCAATGTGGCGCTGTCGGTGGGCTTTGACATGGAGCGGGCAGATGGCTGAACAACGCTTGATCATCGAAATGGGCATGGGCAACGATCTGCACGGGCAGGACTACACCAAGGCCGCCGCCCGCGCCATTGAGGACGCCTTTCGCCATTCCTCCCTTCCGATCTTTGGTGTGAGGGGGCTTGGCCACGATCAGATGCGTGTCGCGGTAACGGTAGGCGTGCAGGAGCCCGACAAGCTCGACCTGGAGGCCTTGCGCGCCACGCTGCCGCGCGGTCGTGCAGAAGTGCGCGGCGTCTTGGGGGGCCTCAACGTCGACAGCAATGGCGAGACGATCGTGATCGCTCAGGCGAGTGTGGAGGCCTTTCTGCCGCCTCAGACCGGGTGGCGGTTAACGTCTAACGGATAGGCCCGCTGCGTAATCCTCGATCTGCTTGCCGGGCTCATCGACAAAAAGCTCCGGCAGCGCCTCCGCACTGTCCATCAGGTCGAGCCGCAGCACGGTGAAACCCTCTGCTGTCTCGCTCCAGCCGGTGAGGGCCCAGACCTTGCCCCAGGCCTCCATCTGCAAGGGGCGGATGACCTGATTGGTCACGCTCCCGCCCGCCTCGGTATAGGTGATGCGCAGCTTTTGGCGCGCTCTGATCGCGGTGCGGATGAGCGGGATATGACCAAGCGCGCGGGTGGCATCCGCATGGGGCGACAGCGCTGTTTTCCACGCCTCGCCCGCGGCAATCGCCCGCTCTGGCAGCAGCGCATCGACCTTCTCCGACAGGCGCCGTGCCGCATCGCGGAGCGGCGCATCCGCGGCCTGCGCGACCACCGCGAGGCCAAGATTGAGCGCATCAAGCTCACCGGGGGTAAGCTGCAAGGGCGGCAGGCTCAGCGCGTCGCGCAATCGGTAACCGCGCCCCCGCGCGCCCTCGATGGGCACGCCTGTGGCCACCAGTGCATCCATGTCGCGCCAGATGGTGCGGGGCGAGACGCCCAGGCGCTGCGCGATGTCGCTCGCGCGGTGCAGCGCGCCGTCGCGCATAAGTTCGATGATGGCAAGCAACCGTTGACTGCGTTGCACGCGTGGCCTTCCTATTTTCTCAATATTCCACTTTCAACTGACATATACTTGTCAGTTATACGCCGCAAGACCTCGCGGCGCGCTCCGGGATGCCGGTTTTACAGCGCTTTGGCGCGGCGCGGCCTTTCGGGCCCTCACCGCCCGCCATATAGACGGGACAATCAAAGCAGCCCAAGGGCTGCGCAGTGAACCGAAAGAGGTATGACATGGGACTTGGAAACATCGGCCTGCCGGGCATCCTGCTGATCGCAATCGTGGTGCTGGTGCTCTTTGGCCGCGGCAAAATCTCCAGCCTGATGGGCGAGGTCGGCAAGGGCATCACCAGCTTCAAGCGCGGCATCAAGGACGGCGAGAACGAACTGGCGGACGACAGCAAGACCATCGACGGTGAAGCGGTCCACGAGGACAAAGAACAAGACAAGGCCTAAGCCATGTTCGACCTGGGTTGGGCCGAGCTTCTGATCATCGGCATTGTGGCGCTCATCGTGGTGGGGCCCAAGGATCTGCCCGTGCTGTTTCGGCGCGTGGGCGAATTCGTGGGCAAAGCCAAGGGCATGGCGCGCGAATTCAGCACCGCCATGAACCAGGCGGCAGATGAAAGCGGCGTGCGCGACATCAACCGTACGCTGAAAAGTGCGACCAACCCGCTGGGCTCCGCCATGGATGAGGTGAAATCCGCGACCAAGGGCCTCACAGACATCGACCCCAACAGCGAGACGGGCAAGCTGGCCGCCGAGCGCGCCGAAGCGGCTAAGAAAATCCAGGCCGCCACCGCCCGCGCCGCCGCTGAGCGCAAGCAGAAAGAGGCGGCTGAAGCATTGGCACGCGCCGAACGGATGGAAGCGGAGCTTGAGGCCGCGCAGCCCAAGAAAGACAACGCATGAGCCCCCGTGACGACGACGATATCGACGCCTCCGCCGCGCCGCTGATCGAGCATCTGGCGGAGCTGCGCACGCGCCTCATCCGGTCGGTGCTGGCGCTGCTGGTGACGATCACGATCTTTTTCATCCCGATACAGGGGGATTTCATCGCCGAACACGTGATGAACTTCCTCCTTGAACCTGTCGTGCAGACGCTGCGCGATTTGGGCGACGAAAACCCCGCGCTGCAGTTTACGGCCCCTCAGGAGTATCTTTTTACACTTTTCCGCGTCTCCATGGTGGGCGGTTTTGCACTGGCCTTTCCGATCATCGGGTTCCAGCTCTGGCGGTTTGTGGCACCCGGGCTCTACCGGCAGGAAAAGAACGCTTTTCTTCCGTTCCTTGTTGCTTCTCCGCTGATGTTCCTACTGGGCGCGAGCTTTGCCCAATTCGTGGTCACACCGCTGGCGATGACCTTCCTTTTGGGCTTTGCCGATGCCTCCTCGGTGGTGACGAACCTTCTGTCCACCGTGACGGGCGGTGTGATTGAACCGGTGGCGAAATCCAGCGGGCCGACTATTACTTTCTTTGGCAAAGTCAACGAAAGCCTTGATATCACGTTGAAATTCATCATGGCCTTCGGTCTGTGCTTTCAACTGCCGGTGCTGCTCACACTCATGGGCAAGGCCGGTCTGGTCAGCGCCGAGGGGCTCTCCAACGTGCGCAAATACGCGATGGTGGCGATCCTGGTGCTGGCCGCCTTGGTGACCCCGCCTGACGTGATTACACAGCTCATCCTCTTTGTGGTGGTCTACGGGCTTTATGAGGTGTCGATCCAGCTTGTAAAACGCGTGGAGACAAAGCGCGACGCGCAGCTGCGGGAAGAGGGATATTTCGACGATGAAGAAAGTGCGTTCGACATCGCCGATATCGAAGACGAGGGCAGCAAGTGATTGACGATCCGATGGATCGGATTGCGGCGGCGCTGGAACGGATGGCGCCCGCGCCGCTGAAAGCGCCTGATTTTACCGCCGCTTCCGCGTTTGTTTGGCAGACGGCGCCCGACCGGCTGGAGCCTGTGGAGAAAGTCGCGCGCATCGATCTGGACCTGCTTGTCGGCATCGACCGCGCGCGCGACACGCTTCTAGCCAACACGCGCCAGTTCGCGGCAGGGCTGCCGGCGAACAACGCGCTGCTTTGGGGGGCGCGGGGGATGGGTAAATCCAGCCTTGTCAAAGCAGTGCACGGCGCAGTTCATGCAACGCATGAACGCCTGCGGGTAGTGGAGCTGCACCGGGAGGATCTTCCCTCGGTGGGCCGATTGCTGGGCCACCTGCGCGGGGCGGACCAGCGCTTCATCCTGTTTTGCGATGACCTGAGCTTTGGCCACGATGACGCCCACTACAAATCGCTGAAGGCGGTGCTGGATGGCGGCATCGAAGGACGGCCGGAGAATGTGGTGCTCTATGCGACATCCAACCGCCGTCACCTGATGCCGCGCGACATGATCGAGAACGAGCGTGGCTCTGCCATCAATCCTGCCGAGGCGGTAGAGGAAAAGGTTGCCCTCTCTGACCGCTTTGGCCTCTGGCTGGGCTTTCACGCCTGCGACCAGGACCAGTATCTGGCGATGATCAAAGGGTACTGCGGCGCCTACGGTGTGGACATCGACCCAGACACGCTGCGCGCTCAGGCGATCGAGTGGCAAGCCACGCGGGGGTCGCGCTCCGGCCGGGTGGCCTGGCAATTCTTCGTCGATCTGGCGGGGCGTTGGGGCGTGCAGATCTGACGGCCGGTCCAGGCGCGTTTTCTTTCAAAGAAAACGGCCCGATTTCTTCAAAAGAAATCGTTACGTCGCGCTTTCAGTTGATGAAGGGCGCGGGGTCCACGCTGTCAAAGCCCTCGCGCACTTCGAAATGCACGTAAGCGTCGCTGCCGCCGCGCAGCTTGGCAATGGCCTGACCACGCCCGACCTTGTCGCCTTTGGCGACAGCCACATCCGTGACGTTGGCGTAGACCGTCAGCAGATTTCCAGGGTGGCGCACGACGACGATGGGCACGCCCTCGGCGCTCTGCGTGATCGCGGCGACCGTGCCTGCGTCCGCTGATTTCACCGGCGCGCCCGCACGACCTTTGATGTTGATGCCCTCGTTTTTGCCCTTGGCGTAGGCGCGGATGATGCTGCCATCGACGGGAGCGACCATTTTGGCTGTGCTGGTGGGCTGGGTGGTGCGGCCCACATCGGCCACGGGCTTTTCAAGCTCTGGCGTGACAGCGGGCGCTGCCGCTTCATCGCGGGGCAGGGGTTTGGAGGCGGAAGGCGGCGTGGGCGTGGGACTGCCCGCGCCGGGCAGCGTCGTGGTCTCGGGCTCTGGGGTGGCAGCTGCGGGGGCCGCAGCCTGGCGTGGGGGGGCCTGCCGTGCCACCGGGATCAGCAGGAACTGGCCTTCGCGGATGGCGAAATCCGCGCCCAATCCGTTCCATTCGGCCAGCGCACGCACCGGCACGTTGTAAAGCCGCGCGATGGTATAGGCGGTTTCCCCCCGTTCGACCTTGTGGCGCACGGGTTCCTTGCCCGTGGGCCGTGTCGGCGCGGCGGTGCTGGGCGCGAGCGCCGTGGTCTGCACGCCGGGGGTTTCAGGCGCGCGGTCAATCGCGGAGCCCGCCAACGACGCGATGTCTGTGCCGGCCCCTCCCGTGGCGCGGGTGGTCTCAGAGACGCGGTTGGGCAGGGCGATGATCTCATCCCGGCGCAGCGGCACGTCTGGGTCAATCCCGTTAAAGCGCGCCACAGCGCCCGCGTCCGCGCCCACGCGGTTGGCCACATCGCGCAGCGTGTCGCCACGCCTTGCCACTGCGACCTGGTAGTTGGGATAAGAAATCACGCCGCGGCTGTCGGGTTCTGGCCTGTTGGCCAAGGGCCCGGTCGCAGCTTGCGCGGTCGAGAACTGCCCAAGATTGCCGCGCAGATCGAAATCCAGCGGTTCACCGTTGCACGCGGCTAGCACCAGAGCGCTCACCCCAGCCAGACCCAAAAGCCGCACCCGGCGGCCCGTTGCATTGCCCTGCATCTGCTTCATCCTCGTCACTGCCTGTCCCCCGTGTTGTCCGGAGGTACGCCGAATGTATACAGCATTTATGTGTCTTTGCCCAATCCTTCTAGCAACGGGACAAAGCGGACGGCGCGCATTTCATCATATTCCAGCCCATCGGCGGTTTTTCGCACCCGGATGAGGTGCTGAACGGCGTCGGATTGGCCCACTGGCAGCACCATGATCCCGCCCTCCCGCAACTGCGCGAGCAGGGGGCCTGGCGGGTCCTCGGCGGCTGCGGTCACGATGATGCGGTCAAAGGGCGCCTGTTCGGTGAGCCCGTGAGAGCCGTCGGCCGTGATCGCGGTGATGTTGACCAGGTCCATGTCCTCAAAGATACCGCGCGCTTCGTGCACAAGCCGCCGGTGCCGGTCGATGGTGTAGACCCGCCGGGCAAGCTTGGACAGGATCGCGGCTTGATAGCCTGAGCCCGTGCCCACTTCGAGCACCTTGTCGCGGGGGGAAACCTCAAGCGCCTGGGTCATGAGGCCCACCACGGACGGCTGGCTGATCGTTTGGCCGCAGGCGATGGGTAGGGGCATGTCCTCATAGGCGCGGCTGGCAAAGAGGCCGCGGATGAAAGGCCCGCGGTCCACCGCCTCCATCGCGCCCAGCACCCGCGCGTCCGTCACGCCCTTGGAGCGCAGCGCATAGAGGAACTGCATCTTGCGTTCGGCGTCTGAAAGCGCCTCCGCGTTCATGCGCCAAGACCCCGCAGCTGGTCTAGCAGGCTGTAATCGGTCAGATCCGCGCGCATCGGCGTGACGGAGATATGGCCGTCGAGGTTCACCGCCGCATCGCTGCCCGGCGTGACCGGGCGGCGCTGATCGCCGCCGGTGATCCACAGGAACCGCCGCCCCGACGGCGCGGTATGGGGCTGGGTGTGAAATCCCAGGCCTTCGCGCAGGCCCTGGGGCACCACCGCGATGCCCTTGACCTCTGCCGCTGGCACGGGCGGGAAGTTCACGTTCCAGAAGAGCCTATAGCCGCCCGTTTCCTCCGGTGCATGGGCCAGGATGCGGCGCACGACCTCGGCGCCATGCTGGGCCGCGGCCTCAAAGGGGTCCTCAAGGCTCAGATTGGCAGGCCCGTAGTACTGCGAGAGCGCGATGGCGGGCAGGCCCTGGAGAGCGGCCTCCATGGCCGCGCCGATGGTGCCGGAGTAGAGCGTGTTCTCCGCCGAGTTATTGCCGCGATTGACGCCGGACAACACCAGATCGGGGGGGGCGTCTTTCATGGCATCGTGCAAAGCTGCCAGCACGCAATCGGCGGGCGAGCCTTCGGCGGCGAAAACGCGCGGCGACAGTTCAGACATCATGAAGGGGTGCGTATAGCTGATGCAGTGGCCCACGCCAGATTGCTCAAAGGCAGGGGCGCAGGTCCAGACCTCGCCGCTAGGGCCCGCGATTTCTTCCGCGATGGCGCGCATGACCTTGAGCCCGGGGGCGTTGATGCCGTCGTCGTTGGTGATGAGTATCCGCATGCGCCCGCTCTTTTTTCTCTTTCTAGGAGAGGGCGGGTTTAGCGGCAAGCAGGCCCGCGCGGTTGCGCGTCAGAGTTGCGCGATTACCGCAGCGGCCTCAGCATGAATGTCCGAGAGCCCGTCCCGCGCCTCGCCAGGGAAAAACCGGGCGCGCGTCGCCGTAGGCATGGGCGCGGGGGTGAGGATTTGCACCTTCGGTCCCGTCTTCTCTGTTTCCGCCTGCCAGCTGCGGGCAAGTGCTACCTGCGCGGCTTTGGTCGCGCCGTATGCGCCAAAGAACTTCTGTCCCGCCCGGGGGTCATCGAAAAATACCGCCCGGCCCGTCAGACCCAAGAGCGGTGCCACGTAAGGGATCAGCGTCGCCGTCGCCGTGACATTGCAAGCCACCGATTTTGCCATGTCCTTTGCGTCCAGATGGAACGCGGGGGCTAAGGGGGCGGCGTGAATGGCCGTATGGCACCACAGATCAAGACCGCCCCAGCGGTCATGGATGCCCCGGCAGAGCGTCTGCATGGCCTCGGGCACGCAGATGTCCATCGGCGCGAGCGTCGCCTGACCGCCCTTGGCCTGTATCCGGTCGTCGAGCTCCTCCAGCGCGCCGGAGGTGCGGCCCACTGCGACAACGTGGTGCGTGGCGGTCAGCGCTTCGGCAAGTGCCGCACCAAGGCCACGGGAGGCACCGGTGACGAGGGCGAGGGGAGGCGTGGGCAAGGCAGCAATCCGGCGTTGTGAGACCGAGAGTGCTATGGCCTTTTGCGCGGCGAAAGGGAAGGGGGCTCAACCGCGCGGGAGCGCCAGCACCGTCGCGCCGCCCCGCCGTGCGATCACCACGCTGTCCGCACCGATCGCCGTCACGATCCCGCCCGCGGCCTTGTCGCCCACTTCGACGCGGGTGATCTTGCCGTTGGGGCTGCGGATGAGCGCGCGGGGCGCGGCTTCACTACCGAAAATGCCGATGACAGCAATGCGGGGCAGGGTGACTTCCTCGGTGGCGTGTTTTTCGGTTTCAGGGGAGGTTTGGGGGTGGTCTGGGAGGGTCTTCATGGGTCGTTTCGCGCCTTGCGTTTTTCAAACTGCGGCGCAGCTAAGGGGACGCGATGACAGTTTGAAGATCGCTGACGTTTGGTCAGCAGAAACGTGCCATGAAGGTGGCAAGTTTCAGCCAATAAGGGACTTCAGGGCACTCATTCAAACAAAGTTGAGCGATGCAGTGCGCACGTAAAAGAACAGCAGTGACGCGCGCTATTCCGCCGCGGTCTTCATCTGGAAGCCCTGTTCCACCATGTCCTTGGGTTCAATGGGATAATCCCCCGTGAACACCGCGTCATAAAACGACGGGTTCTTCGGATCGCGCCCGTTCTTTTCGCCCACTGCGCGGTAGAGCCCGTCGATGGAGACAAAGCTCAGCGTCGTGACGCCGAGGTAGTCGCGCATCTCTTCCACGCTCATGTGAGCCGCCAGCAGCTGGTCGCGCGTGGGCAGGTCCACGCCGAAAAAGCAGGGCCAGATGGTGGGGGGCGAGGCAATGCGGAAATGCACCTCCTTGGCGCCCGCCTCCAGCACCATGTCCTTGATCGTGCGGCTTGTCGTGCCGCGCACGATGCTGTCGTCAATCAGGATCACGCGTTTGCCCGTCATCAGCGCCTTGTTGACGTTGAGCTTCAGACGCACGCCCATGTTGCGGATCTGCTCTGTGGGTTCGATGAAGGTCCGGCCCACGTATTGGTTGCGCACGATGCCCATCTCGAAGGGAATGCCGCTTTCCTGGGCGTAGCCGATGGCGGCTGGCGTGCCGCTGTCGGGCACCGCGCAGACCATGTCCGCCTCCACCGGCGCCTCGCGCGCCAGCTCGCGCCCGATCTCGCGGCGGACCTCATAGACGGACTTGCCGCCCACGATGGAATCGGGGCGGCTGAAGTAGACGTATTCGAAGATGCAGGGGCGCGGTTTGACCTGCTCGAAAGGCATGTAGCTGTCGATCTTGCCGTCCGGCTTGATCACGACCATCTCGCCGGGTTCGATCTCTCGGATGAACTCCGCACCGATGATGTCGAGCGCGCAAGTCTCGGAGGCCAGCACATGACCCTCACCCAGCTTGCCCAGCACCAGCGGGCGAATGCCCAGCGGGTCGCGCACGCCGATGAGCTTGGACCGCGTCATGGCGACGATGGAAAACGCGCCCTCCACCTGGCGCAGCGCCTCTTTCATGCGGTCCGGTATTGTTTGGCCCATGGAGCGCGCCATCAGATGGATGATGCATTCACTGTCAGAGGAGCTTTGGAAAATCGCTCCGCGCTCGATCAGCATGCGCCGCAGCTGGTTGGCGTTGGTGAGGTTGCCGTTATGCGCAATCGCGGCCCCGCCCATGGAGAATTCACCAAAGAAGGGCTGCACGTCCCGAATGGCTGTTTGCCCCTTGGAGCCTGCGGTAGAGTAGCGCACGTGCCCCACCGCCAGCGGACCGGGCAGGGTGCGCATGGTCCGCTCGGATGTGAAGTTGTCCCGCACGTAACCAAAGCGCCGGGCGGAGTTGAAGCCCTGGTCCGGGTCATGGGTGACGATGCCGCCCGCCTCTTGCCCTCGGTGCTGCAGCGCGTGCAGGCCAAGGGCCACGAAGTTGGCCGCGTCCGCCACACCAATCACGCCAAAGACACCGCATTCTTCGCGGATTTTGTCGTCATCAGCAATGTCGGGGGCAGTGTCGGGTGCAGCGATGGTGTCGGGAAACGTGGCGGGGGGCGTCTGGCTGGTAGACTGGGTCACGGTGAGTGGCAGCTCCGAATCCGCAAAAGATGACCCACGTGTAGTGGGTTCAGGCCCTGATGTCACCCCGCTAGCCCATGGCTGTGATCAGTTCAGCCAGGGCTTCCGTGGGGTCAGGCGCCTCCCAGATCTCCGCGCCAACGCCGAAAAAGTCCGTGACCGGCGCGAGGGTGCGCACGGTTTGGACACTCAGCGCGCCCTCAGCCACAACCGGCACTTCGATCATCTCGGACCACCAGGCAAAAAGCTCGGCTTGCGCAAAGCTGCCGTCCCCTAATGCGCTGGCCTGTACGGGGCCAAAGCTCACGTAGTCCGCGCCGGCCTCTCCAGCCGTCATCCCGTCATGGCGCGAGGCGCTGCAAAAACTGCCTACGATGGCGTCTGGCCCCAGAGCTTTGCGCGCAGCCCGTACACTGCGCGCGCCATCGGGCAGGTGCACGCCGTCAAGCCCGAGCCGTTCGACCAATTGCAGATGTTCGGAGATCACCAGCGCCACGTCGCGCGCATGCGTCACCTCGCGCAGCGCGTCTGCCGCGCGGCTGATCCGGTCTTCATCCCGGCTCGCCAGCGCCAGGCGGACGCAGGCCACGGGGTGGGCATCAAGCACCTGACCCAAGAGCAGCGGAAAGCGCGAAAGCTCCACCTCCGGCGGGGTGATGAGGTATATTTGCGGCTGATCGGGGGGCGTCATGGCGGGGCAGGTCTCGCATTTTTTGCGGGGAGATAGCGGAAAGCCCGCGCAATTGAAAACCCTTTCGGGGCGCGCGCTTGTCTGGCGTCGGCGCGCGGCGTATGAGCGGGCAATGTCTGCGCCCGTCTCCCCACCTCATATTCCCGCTGTCGTGCTGGTCCGTCCGCAAATGGGCGAAAACATCGGCGCTGCGGCCCGGGCGATGTGGAACTTTGGCCTGGATCACATGCGGCTGGTCGCCCCGCGCGACGGCTGGCCCAACCCCGCGGCTGTGGCCATGGCCTCCGGCGCGGGGCGCGTTTTGGACGCGGCACTGCTGTGCCCGGATGTGCCCGCTGCGCTTGAGGATTGCCACTATACCTATGCGACCACCGCGCGGAGCCGCGATTTGACGAAGCCGGTGCTGAGCCCGGAGGCGGCGATGGCCGACGCAGCCGCGCGCATTGCGGTGGGCCAAAGGGTGGCCCTGCTTTTTGGGCCCGAACGGGCAGGGCTTGAGAACGACGACATCGCGCGCGCCAATGCCATCGTGTCGGTGCCGGTGAACCCTGCGTTTCCCTCGCTCAACCTTGCGCAATGCGTGCTGCTGATGGGCTACGAATGGCGGCGCGCCACGCAGGAATTGACCGCCCAGACGACCGAGATGGCGGGCACGGACTGGGCCACGGGCCAGGAGGTGGAGGCGCTTGCCAGCCACTATGAGGCGCGGATGGAGGAGGCGGGGTTCTTCTTTCCCGACCACAAAGTCGCCTCGATGAAGACGAACCTGCGCAACATGTGGTCGCGCCTGCCGCTCACCCGGGCGGACGTGCAGATGCTTCATGGCATGATGCGACAAGTGGTGCGTTGGAAAGAGCGTGGCTAGACCTTAGCTCAAGCCTGGCATACGAAAATAAGCGAAACCGTGAGGCCGAGGGATGGCGCAAAAGACCAGAAGCATCTTTGAAGAAGTAGGCGCGGGGCAGGCGGCGCGGCCCGCGGTGCAACCAGGGCTGATCGACCGCGGTAAATCCACCGCGCGCGGCGCGATCCGGGTTTGGCTCATGGTGCTTTTCGCGCTGGTCTGCGTGATGATCGCCGTGGGTGGCGCAACGCGGCTCACCGACTCTGGCCTCTCCATCACCGAATGGGCACCCCTCTCGGGCGCAATCCCCCCATTGAGCGAGGCGGACTGGCAGGCGGAATTTGAGCTCTACAAGCAGATCGACGAATTCCAACTACAGAACTCCTGGATGGAACTTTCTGATTTTAAAGTGATTTACTGGTGGGAATGGGGGCACAGACAGCTTGGGCGCGTCATCGGGCTCGTCTGGGGGCTGGGCTTTCTTTACTTCCTCGCGCGGCGTCAGATTCCCACCGGCTGGACCGGGCGCTTGTTGCTGCTGGGCGCTCTGGGCGGCCTTCAGGGGGCGATTGGCTGGTGGATGGTGGCCTCCGGCGTCACCTCGGGCGAGGGCATGACGGATGTGGCAAGCTACCGTCTGGCCACGCATCTGGGGCTCGCTTTCGTGATCCTGGGGTTCATCACCTGGTATGCCCTTCAACTGGGGCGGTCTGAGACCGATCTGATGCAGGCGCGCCGCGCGAAGGAGCGCACGCAGTTCTCGCTCGCCACGCTGCTTTTGGCGGGCGCTTTCATCCAGATACTCATCGGCGCGCTGGTGGCGGGCATCGATGCGGGCCGGTCCTATGTGGATTGGCCGCTGATGGGGGGGCAGTTCTTCCCTGACACGGCCTTTGACATTGAGCCACTCTGGCGCAACTTCTTTGAAAACCCGGGGCTGGTGCAGTTCACCCACCGGATGGCAGGGTATCTGCTGGCGCTGCTGGCGGTGATCGTCTGGTGGAAGGGGCGCGGCTCCGCCCACAGCCAGACGCGCTTTGCCTTCAACGTGATGCTTGCGGTGATGGCGCTGCAGGTGGTGATCGGCATCACCACCGTGCTTTACGCAGCCCCCCTGCACATCGCGCTGACGCATCAGGCGGTGGCGATCGTGCTCTGGGTGGTGATCATCCGCGCGCGGTTCCTGAGCGCTTACCCCATCGCCACCTCGATCAAGGGAACATGAGATGACCGCTTACGTCGATATGATGGCCTTCCAGCGCGAAACCCAGGCGCTGGCGCAAGTGGCGGGCCGCTTGGGCTGGGACCAGGAGACGATGATGCCGCGCGGCGCTGCCTCCCAGCGCGCGGAAGAAATGGGCGCGATGGAAGCCGTGCTGCACGCACGGCGCAGCGACCCGCGCGTGGGCGACTGGCTGGCGGAACTTGAAGGTAGCGATCTGGATCCCGCAGGCGCGGCCAACCTGCGCCACATCCGCCGGGCCTATGACCGCGCCACAAAGGTGCCCGCGGCACTTGCTACCCGCATCGCGCAGGTCACCAGCCAGGCCCAGGGTGTCTGGGCCGAGGCACGTGGCGAAGACGACTTCGCCGCCTTCGCGCCCACGCTGGAAGAGGTGATCCGGCTCAAGCGCGAAGAGGGCGAGGCGCTGGCGGCGGGCGGCGACATCTATGACGCGATGCTGCAGGATTACGAACCCGGCGCCACGGGCGCGGAGATCGCGGCGATGTTTGACGCGCTGCGGCCCGCGCTGGCAGAGTTGCGCGCCGCGGTGCGCACGGCCAAGGCACCGCCCGCGCTCCAGGGCGAATTTGACGAAGGCGCGCAGATGAAACTGACGCGCCAGTTGGCCAAGACCTTTGGTTATGACATGGCGCATGGGCGCGTGGACAAGGCGGTGCACCCGTTCTCTTCCGGGTCGGGGCTGGATGTGCGCATCACCACGCGCACCTCGCCGCGCGATCCGTTCAATTGCTTTTATTCGACCATCCACGAGGTGGGCCACGCCAGCTATGAGCAGAACGTGGACCGCGCCTATCTGCTGACACCGCTGGGCTCTGGCGTGTCCATGGGGGTGCACGAAAGCCAAAGCCGCATTTACGAGAATCAGATTGGGCGCAGCCGCGCCTTCACTGGGTGGCTGTTCGGGCAGATGAAAGAAGCATTCGGCGATTTCGGCATCGCGGACCCGGAGGCTTTCTATGGCACGGTCAACCGTGTCTCTGATGGGTTCATCCGGACCGAGGCGGATGAATTGCAGTATAATCTGCACGTGCTTTTGCGCTTTGATCTTGAGCGCGCTTTGATGTCCGGTGACCTGCAGGTGCGCGCGCTTGAGGCGGCTTGGAATGACCGGTTTGAGGCCGATTTCGGCTTTCCGGTGGACAGACCCTCCAACGGTGTGCTGCAGGATGTGCACTGGTCAGTGGGCCTCTTTGGGTACTTTCCGACCTACAGTTTGGGCAACGTCTACGCCGGTTGCCTGCACGAGGCGCTGCGCGCGGATGTGCCCACGCTCGATACCGATTTGGCCGCGGGCGATACAACGTCTGCCGTTACATGGCTGAAAGAGAATCTGCAAACCCACGGGGGGCTTTACGAGCCGCGCGAGGTGATTGCCCGCGCAAGTAGAAAAGAGCCTTCCGAGGCACCGCTATTGTCATATCTGAAAGCCAAGTTTTCGGGAATCTACGCCCTGTGACCAAAAAATGGGCAACAAATGGCTAAAACTTGACGCAGCCTTCGTCATCCTATTTACTTCTGGCTCTGCCCCCGGTTTAACCGGGTTTAGGGCTGTGGCATGGCAGTACCACTAAACTAACGTCCAGAAACTGGATCAGGAGAAGTACAAATGAAGAAATTTTATGTCGCTGCAGCTGCGCTTGCACTGGGCGCAACGGGTGCATTGGCGCAGACTGCGCAACCCGGCGTCAACACAGGTAGCGCAACGTATTCCCTGCGCGTCGTCGCAGCGGACGGAACCGGTTTCAACTGCATTCCCGAGGTCGTACAGATCGACGGCGTCGCATCTCGCCGCTGCGTGCGCGTGGGTGAAGGCGGCCTGTTTGACGCAGGCTCCGGCCTGGGTGCAGGCGCTGGCGCTGCTGCTGTGGGCCTCGTTGTGCTCGCCGTTGCAGGCGGCGGCTCGTCCGGCACCACCACGACCACCAACTAAGATGAAACCAACCGGCGGATACGTCGGTTGCGGACACGAGGAAGGGCAGGCTCAGGAGCCTGCCCTTTCTTTTTTGCAGGGTTAGAAGCGAGCTAACGCGGAGAGGGTCCGACCAGATATGCAAGGGCGCGAAGGATCGCAGACACCAGACAGCGCCTTCAGCCCAATTGCTGGTCTGAAGCGCGGAAGACTATCAAATTGGCTATCCAGGATGAAACTGCGCGTGTTCAGCCGCAGTCATAACGCGTCAGGCCTCGTCGACCTCCTCATCGCCTTGATCTGCAATCCAGGCCACACTCACCACTTCCTCGCCCGCGCCAGTGTTGAACACTTTCACCCCGCCAGCGGAGCGGGACCGGAAGGAAATGCCGTCCACCGGCACCCGGATCGACTGACCTTTTGAGGTGGCAAGCATGATCTGGTCATCAAGCTCCACCGGGAAGGATGCGACGATCTCTCCGCCGCGCATCGCCTTGTCCATCGCGGTCACGCCCATGCCGCCGCGGCCCCGCACCGGGTAGTCATGGCTTGAGCTCAACTTGCCGGAGCCTTGGCTGGTGATCGTCAGCAGCAGGTTCTCCGCGGCAGACATCTCCGCATAGCGTTCCTGGGCCAGCGGCATGTTAGCATTGCCTTCATCCGCGTCATCGCCTTCCGGCTCTTCCGCGATGCCCGCCATCGCGCGGCGCATCTTGAGGTAGGCCGCACGCTCGTCCGCGTCCGCCTCAAAGTGGCGGATGACCGACATGGAGACCACGCGGTCCTCCCCGCTCAGCTTGATCCCGCGCACGCCGGTGGAGTTGCGCCCGGCAAAGACGCGCACATCCGTCGTGGAAAACCGGATCGCGCGGCCCGAATTCGTGACCAGCATCACGTCATCGCTTTCCGAGCAGATGCGCGCATTGACGAGGCTGACCGAGCCGTCCTCGGGCAGTTTCATCGCAATCTTGCCGTTGCGCATCACGTTTGTGAAATCGCTCAGGCGATTGCGACGCACATCGCCCGCCGAGGTGGCGAACACGATCTGCAACTCGTCCCATTCTTTCTCATCCCGGTCTACCGGCATGATTGCGGCGATGGAGACGCCCGCGGGGATCGGCAGGATGTTGACGATGGCCTTGCCCTTGGAAGTGCGCCCGCCCTGGGGCAGCCGCCAGGTTTTGAGCTTGTAGACCATGCCATCGGTGGTGAAGAACAGAAGCTGCGTGTGGGTGTTGGCCACAAAGAGGGTGGTGACCACATCGTCTTCTTTCAGCGTGCCGCCCGACAGCCCCTTGCCGCCGCGCTTCTGGCTGCGGAAATCAGCCAGCGGTGTGCGCTTGATGTAGCCGCCGGAGGTGACGGTCACGACCATATCCTCGCGCGCGATGAGGTCTTCGTCCTCCATGTCGCCGGACCAGTCAACAATCTCCGTCCTGCGGGGCACGGCAAACAGCTCTTTCACCTCTGCCAACTCGTCGCTGATGATCCCCATGATCCGCTCGCGCGAGGCGAGGATTTCGAGGTATTCCTTGATCTTGGCCGCCAGTTCTTCCAACTCGTCCGTGACTTCCTTGACGCCGATCTGGGTGAGGCGCTGCAGCCGCAAATCGAGGATCGCGCGGGCCTGGGTTTCGGAGAGGTTATAGGTGCCGTCGTCATTGGCGGTATGGGTCGGATCGTCGATCAGCGCGATGTAGGGCAGGATATCTTGCGCAGGCCAGCGCCGGGTCATCAGTTTCTCCCGCGCCTCACCTGCATCCGCGGAACTGCGGATGGTCTGCACGACCTCGTCGATGTTGGAAACGGCGACGGCCAGACCGCAAAGGATATGGCTGCGGTCCCGCGCCTTGCGCAGCAGATGGGCCGTGCGTCGTGCAACGACCTCCTCTCGGAAGTCGATGAAGGCCGTGAGGAACCCGCGCAGCGTCAGCGTCTCAGGCCGCCCACCGTTCAAAGCCAGCATGTTGCAGCCAAAGGAGGTTTGCATCGGCGTGAAGCGGAAAAGCTGGTTGAGCACGACCTCCTCTGTCGCGTCGCGCTTGAGCTCGATCACCACGCGCACGCCGTGCCGGTCCGATTCGTCCTGCACATGGGCGATGCCTTCGATCTTCTTGTCGCGCACCGCCTCGCCAATGCGTTCGATCATGGTGGATTTGTTCACCTGATAGGGCACCTCATCGATCACGATGGCCCAGCGGTCCTTGCGCAGCTCTTCGGTGTGGGTGCGCGCGCGCATGATGACGCTGCCGCGCCCCTCCAGATAGGCCTTGCGCGCGCCCGACCGGCCCAGCATCAAACCGCCGGTAGGGAAATCAGGGCCAGGCACGTATTCGATCAGCGTCTCAGAGCTCAGATCTGGCTCCTCGATAAGGGCCAGGCAGGCGTCGATCACTTCGCCCAAGTTGTGGGGCGGGATGTTGGTGGCCATGCCCACCGCGATGCCGCCCGCGCCATTCACCAGCATGTTGGGAAAGCGGGCAGGGAGCACGGTCGGCTCCTGCTGCTTGCCGTCGTAGTTGTCCTGAAAATCGACCGTGTCCTTGTCGATGTCGTTGAGCAAGTAAGCCGCGGGCTTGTCCATCCGCACTTCAGTGTAGCGCATGGCGGCCGGGTTATCGCCGTCCATGGAGCCAAAGTTGCCTTGACCGTCCAGAAGCGGCAGCGACATGGAGAAATCCTGCGCCATGCGCACCAGCGCGTCATAGATCGCGCTGTCGCCGTGCGGGTGGTACTGGCCCATCACGTCGCCCACGGGCCGCGCGGATTTGCGGTAGGACTTGTCATGGCTGTTGCCAGTCTCATGCATGGCGAACAAAATGCGCCGGTGCACAGGTTTTAACCCATCGCGCAGATCGGGGATCGCGCGGGAGACGATGACGGACATCGCGTAGTCGAGATAGCTGTTGCGCATCTCATCCGCGATGGACACCGACGGGCCGTCAAAGACCATCCCCGGGGGCGCGTTTTCATCATCGTTTTCAGGGGTTTGAGGCGTGTCGCTCATGCTGTCTGCTCAATTTCTAGGACACTCAATATCTTGCCTCAAATAGTACCAGAAACCCCATATAGGGTGCAATGGCCCTGGCTTCGGACGATTGGCAGCCGGGGGCATTGACTGCCAACATACTGTTTTCATTGAAAAGTAAATTTAATCTGCCAAGCTGATTGCATCACAGGCCAAAAACAGGAGCGACCATGCCCCGATCCGAGACCGAACTGATGTTGCAAGGCTATGGGCTGACCACAGCGGAATTCTTCTATCACATGCCGGACTACACCCATGTTCTGAATTCCTTTGTCTGGCAGGAGTATGACATCGCGCCCGATCATCCCAAGCTTTTTGAGTTCGTCGAATACTGGCAAAAGGAAATCGACGGGCCGCTGCATTCCGTGCGTTTTACGCACCGCAAGATGATCGGCCCGGGGGAATGGCGCAACCAGGTGGGCGAATTCAGGCTGAACTGATAGGAGCAAGAGGCCCGGAAGCAGGCCCGGGGCGGGCCCGCCCAAACATCAGCCGTATTTCGCCACCTCTGCCGCCAGCCGAGCCTTGGCTGCGTCGAACTGTGCGGCCAGTGTGTCCACCCGCTCAGCGGTGCTCACCACGTCCTTGATCGCGCCGATGCCCTGACCGGAGCCCCAGATCTCCGTCCAGCTCTTGGGCTTTTCGCGGTCTTCGGCGAAGTTCATCTTGGTGGGGTCGGAGACCGGCAGATTGTCCGGGTCAAGCCCCGCATTGGCGATGGACGGCTTGAGGTAGTTGCCCAGAACCCCGGTGAAGAGGTTCGAATAGACGATGTCATCCGCCCCGCAGTCCGCGATCATCTGCTTGTAGCCTTCGACCGCATTAGCCTCCTGCGTCGCGATGAAGGCGGAACCGGCGTACCCCCCATCTGCGCCCATGGCCAAGGCGGCGAGGATCGCATCGCCCCGCGCAATTGACCCTGAAAGGTACAGCGGGCCGTCAAACCACGCCCGGATCTCCTGGATCAGCGCCAAGGGAGAGAGCGCGCCCGCGTGACCGCCCGCGCCCGCGGCCACCGCAATCAGGCCGTCCGCCCCCTTGGAAATCGCTTTCTTCGCGAAGGTGTCGTTGATGATGTCATGCAGCACCACGCCGCCGACGCTGTGGGCCGCGTCGAAAACCTCCGTCCGGGCACCCAGCGAGGTGATCCACACGGGCACCTCGTGTTTCACGGCCAGTTCCACGTCCCGTTCCAGCCGTTCGTTGGACCGATGCACGATCTGGTTGATGCCAAAGGGGGCGGCCGGATTGTCCGGGTTCGCCTGGTTGTGGCGGTCCAACTCTTCCTTGATGTGGGTCAGCCAGGCATCCAGGCTCTCCCCATCCTTTTCGCGCGCGTTGAGCGCAGGAAAGGTGCCCACGATCCCCGCTTTGCACTGGGCGATGACCAATTCGGGGCGCGAGATGATGAAGAGCGGCGCACCGATCAGCGGCAAGCGCAGGTTTTGCAGAATGGGGGGCAGGGCCATGAGCGTCTCCTTTTGCGTGGAGCGCTATCTAGCAGGTTGTCACGCAAGGGAAAGCGGGCATGGACTGGCACGTCGCGTCACGGGGTGTACGGGATTTGCGCGAGGGGGCATCGACCGTCCGCGCGCAGAGAACAAGTGACAGCGTGTGGGCTGCGCCTTTCCCTGCCAGCTGGCATAGGAAAGGCGCTTCAAGAGTTGCGCTACACGCCCACGCTGCCGCGTCTGTCGGCTTGGATCACATCGCGGTTGTACATCGCGCGCATGGTCCCCCACGGCCTGCGCGGAAACTCCTGCCGGGGGCGCGGCGCCCCGCCGCCGTGCTTGATGTAGGCGTTGCTGGGCCCCCAGTAGCTGTGGATGTCGGCGTCTTCAAAGACCTTCTCAAAGGCGATTTCCTTGCCATAGCTCAGCGTCCCGTTCTGGCACCAAAAATCGGTCCCAGCGGGCACTTTGATCAGATAGCTATGCCCATTGTAGGTCCAAAGCGTATTGATAACTGGGTTCTTGGTCGCGTTCGCAGGTGTCTGGTCTCCTGCGCAGGTTTGAAACGTGAAGATCATCTTGCCGCCAGAGATACGTTCGCCATCATTGGGGCCACCTGAATGAACAAGATATTCGCGGGCGTATTCGGGTGTGATGCCGTTTGCCAGTACCTTGCTCGGCTCAACCCCGCCATGAACAAAGTAGAGGTCTGTGGTCGTCCGGCCCTGCGCCCAGTTTTGTTTGGTTTCCCGGGTGAGCGCACCCTGCTCGCCGCCGTAGTAGAAGTTCCTCATGCACGTGCTCCTGAGTATCCGTCGTGTTGTACCACCCTGACGGGTGCACGTGGAGCGTGCAACACTATTGCTGAAACTTCCGTAACCTGGACCACAAAGCCTGCGAAAAATACGCAGCGTTGTCCGTTTTTCGCGCTCTCAAGCCGCTGCTCAGGCGGAGCAGCTGGCCCCGCCCAACACGCAGAACTTCGCGCAATGCGGGTGGTTAAGCGCGACCGCGCCTTCCGCCTCTTCCAACGTCTCGCCCAGCTCAAACTCTGCATCATAAGGCAAAAGGGTGCAGGCCAGAACTGCCGGTTTCTCAGCCCCGCGCCGTTTGACCACCATGCGAGAGCTTGCGCACATCACGTCGCTTGGGGATTTGTTCAAGATGCCCCAGCAGGCGGTGGTGATTTCGGGCACTTCCACCGTTTCGTCCATTTCCGGGAACAGAACGGTAACGCCCGGGTCCTGTGCATCAATGTCAAAACCATGTTCGGCAAAAAGAGCGGCATAGCCCGCGCGGCTGTCCGCATCGCTGTCACCAAAGACCGACCGGCCCGCCACCGCCATGGTAAAGCCCTCATCGCGCAGCCATTTCATGCCGACGAGCATTTTCTCAAAAGCGCCCGCACCCCGCTCCGCATCGTGCAGCGCAGGCCGGAAATGATCGACAGAAATGCGCAGCGTCAGCTTGCCGGGAAAATCGGCCTGCAAAGCCTTGAGCCCCGCCTGCACCTTGGGCCGCATCATCGGGCGCATCGCATTGGTCAGGATCAGCACCTCATATCCCGCCTCAAGGCAGACCCGCGCGATGTCATTCATCTGCGGGTTCATGAAGGGCTCCCCTCCGGTAAAGGCGATCTCCTTCACGCCCCAGTCGCGTTCTGTCAGTTGCTGCAGATAGTCGCGTACTTCATCCACGGTGATATAGACCAGCGCATCGTTCGTGGGGCTAGAGAGGATGTAGCAATTCGAACACTCGATATTGCACAAAGTGCCGGTATTGAACCACAGCGTCTGCGGATCGCTGAGCGGGACAACCGCGCGCGGCTCTCCCTTTGCGGTGACCCACGGGTCTTCAAACTTGCCCTGGTTGGCAAGGTCTTTGGCCTGTTCCATATCTTTCATGGATTGATCCTTGTGTGATCCACGTGATGCTGCTTGTTTAGGCAAGCTAGAAGGGGACTGCCGATTTGTCCAAGCCCAAGCTTGCACATGGTTGTGATCAAAGAAAAATCATGCATGTTTGCGCTAACATATCTTCACCCTTAGGCCGATGACGATTTGGAAGGTCGCCCATGCCCTCACGTACAATTCCGGTTGATCCCTTTGACCTCGTGATCTTTGGCGGCACGGGCGATCTGGCGCGGCGCAAGATCCTGCCAGGGCTCTTTCGACGTTTCTGCGCGGG
>JBCCPS010000006.1:0-71427 GCA_039024775.1 Pseudomonadota bacterium | reverse complement strand
TGGCCTGGGGCATCACCCATGTGCCCTCCGCCTTTGCGGGCATCACCATGGGCGCGCTACCCATCTTGCTGGTGCCGCTGGTCTGGTGGTTTTCACCCGACGAAGGCATCGGCCCGCGCCGGATCGCGGGGCTTTGCATCGGGTTTGTGGGTCTCGCGCTGCTGATGGGCCCCGGCGCGGTGGAGAGCACCGGACCGATGACCACCTGGGGCCGGATCGCCTGCTTTGCCGCAGCCTGCTGCTATGCGGTAGGCTCCATCGTGACGCGGCGCGCCCCGCCCATGCCACCCGTCGCCTTTGGCGCGGGCACGCTGGTGGCGGGCAGCGCCCTCCTGGTGCCCATCGCGCTCATCTTTGAGGGCTGGCCACCCGCTTGGCCGCTGGGCCCGATGCTGGCGGTGCTTTACGCGGCACTTTTGCCGACAGCGCTTGCCGCCGTGATCCGGGTCCGGGTGATCACCACCGCAGGCTCGCTTTTCATGAGCTTTGTCAACTACATGGTGCCGGTTTGGGCCGCGATCTTTGGCGTGGTCCTGCTCTCCGAAGACCTGCCGCCCCAGCTTTTCACCGCGCTGGGCCTCATCCTTGCCGGGATCGCCGTCGCGCAATCGCGCCAGATCGGGGCGATGTTGCGCGCGCGGGGCTAGGCCGCCGCTTCGACCTCTGCCACGATCCCGTCCACGACCTGGCTCAGCAGCTTGTCATCCTCGCACTCCGCCATCACGCGGATCAGGGGCTCCGTCCCGGATTTACGGATGAGCAAGCGGCCCGAGCCATTGAGCTGCGCCTCCGCATGCGCGATCACCGATTTGACCTGCGCCACCTCTAGCGGGTCAGAGCCTTGGGCAAAGCGCACGTTCTTTAACAGCTGCGGCACCGGATCGAACTGGTGCAGCAACGCCGAAGACGGCTTTTCAGAGCGCACCATTTCAGCCAGAAACTGCAACCCGGCCATCAGCCCGTCGCCGGTCGTGGCGTGATCGGTCATCACGATGTGGCCCGATTGCTCCCCGCCGAGGTTGAAACCGCCCTGGCGCATGCGCTCCACCACATAGCGGTCGCCCACATTTGTGCGCTCCAGCCGCAAACCCCGGTCGTCCAGAAACCGCTCCAGCCCAAGGTTGCTCATCACCGTGGCGACTAGAGCATTGCCGTTGAGCCGTCCCTCGCCCGACCAACGCGCGGCCATCAGCGCCATGAACTGGTCGCCATCGCCCACATTGCCTTGCTCGTCGATCAGGATCACCCGGTCCGCGTCACCGTCCAGGCAGATGCCCACATCCGCGCCGTGCGCCACGACCGCCTCAGACGCCAACGTCGGATGGGTCGATCCGCAGCCGTCATTGATGTTGTGTCCGTTGGGGTTCACCCCCAGCGGGATCACCGTCGCGCCAAGCTCCCACAGCGCAAGGGGAGCCACCGAATAGGCCGCGCCATTCGCGCAATCGAGCACGACCTTGAGCCCGTCGAGCCGCATCTGGCGCGGAAAGCTGGACTTGACCCGCTCGATATAGCGAAATCGGCTGTCGTCGATGCGTTTCGCGCGCCCGATTTCTGGCGCGGCGACCGTCTCCACCCCTTGCGCGACCAAGTGCTCGATCTCATGCTCAACGGCGTCTGACAATTTGTAGCCATCGGGCCCGAAAAACTTGATCCCGTTGTCCTGCGCGGGATTGTGACTGGCGGAGATCATCACCCCCAGATCGGCCCGCATCGACCGGGTCAGCAACCCCACCGCAGGCGTGGGCACCGGCCCCAGCAGAAGCACATTCATGCCCGTAGAGGTCAGCCCCGCCGTCAGCGCGTTTTCGAACATGTAGCCCGACAGCCGCGTGTCCTTGCCAATCACCACCCGGTGCACGCCCTTGGCCTCGCGCCGGAAATACTGCCCCACGGCGGAGCCTATGCGCAGCGCGTTTTCCGCCGTCATTGGATGCGTGTTTGCGGTGCCTCGCACACCGTCGGTGCCGAATAATTTGCTCATGCCTGCTCTCCCATCATCGCGGCCCTCCAAAGGGCAATCGCCTGAACGGTTTGAGGAACATCATGCACACGCAAGACCTGAACGCCATGTTGTAATGCCGCCAGCGCCACGCCAATCGAGCCCGATACGCGGTCTTTCGCCTGTTCGACCTCACTTATCGTGCCGATGAAACGTTTCCGTGAGGCGCCCAGCAGAATGGGCACGCCAAGGCAGTGAAAGAGGCTCAACCGCGCCAGCAGGGCCAGGTTGTGCGCCAGCGTCTTGCCAAAGCCGATGCCGGGATCGGCGATGATCAGGCTGCGCGGCAGACCTGATCTGGTCAGCACCTCGATCTGATTTTCAAGAAAATCATACACATCAAGGACGACATTCACGTAATGCGGATCGTTCTGCATCACTGATGGGTCCAGCGGGCCATGCATCACGCAGACCGGCATTTGAGCCTCCACGCACAATGGCGCGAGCGCTGGATCGTGGGTGAAGCCCGACACGTCATTGACCAGCCCTGCGCCGGCGCGCAAAGCGGCTCGGGCAACGGCGGCTTTGCGCGTGTCGATGGAGATATGCGGAGTGGCCTCCATCGCGGCGAGACCTTCGATCACTGGCACAACACGCGCGATTTCCTCTTCGGTTTCAACAGTTTGCGCGCCGGGCCGGGTGGATTCGCCGCCCACGTCCAGGATATCCGCACCCGCGGAGATCATCGCGCGCCCGCTTTGAACAGCATCTTGCGCTGCCGCGTGAACGCCCCCGTCCGAGAAACTGTCGGGCGTGGCATTCAGGATGCCCATCACATTAGGGCGCGCCATAACAAGACCCGTACCGCTGCGCGCCGCCGTCAGGCGTGCCAGCACATCGCCCGGGGCCTCCCTTGCCGCGATGATTTCGGGCGCGCCGGACCGGGACAGCACTTCGATCTGGGTAAACCATGCCCAGCCGCCTGCGAGGGTCAAAGCCTCCTGCGGGCGCGCGGGCCCAACCTGAGGTATTGCCCGGAAATACCTGTCTTGGCTCACAATTCCGCCTGAGAGACCGGCATCGACCGCAATGGGACGGAAGCGCCTTTAGGCAGCGCGGCGCCGATCACCAGCATCTCTTGGGCATCGAAGGTCGCGGCGAACCAGGCGGCCAGCGCCACCGCGTCGCGCGGCTGTACGGAGGGGCTGTCCACCGCGTCCAGCACGATTTTCGAAGGCGCCCAAACGCAGGTCTGGCCGTTCTTCATGCCCCAGTCGATCTCCGTCCGGGTCTCCACCACCACGCAGCGGTCATCGCGCGCGGCCAGTGTCCAGGCGTTTTGCTCAATCGCCAAAAGATCGATCCGGCGTTGCGCCATCTTGTGGGGGACCTGCGGTGCGGGCACGCCCGCGGCACCTACGCAGATGATCAGCGGCCTGCCGAGGCGTTCCAATTGGTCGAGCCATCCTGTCAGATACTCAGAGGCGATGGCCGCATTGCTCAAGAACACCAGTTCGGGCTGGGGGCTGTCCTCCGGCACGACTTCGGCCACCGGAGGGCCGCTGCGGGCGCGCGCAATCTCCACCCCCAGCGCGCCCGGGCCGCGGTCTAGCTTTTCGATGCGCACGAAAACACGCATCGCCTGAGGCTCCAGCAGGATGCGCTCGGCCACCCGTTCGGCCAGCGTTTCCAGCAGCGCCAGCCGCTCCACCGCCAGTTCGGCCGCGATGGCCTCCGTCACGCGGTCATAGCTCAGGATGCGGTCGACATCGTCGTCGATGGGCCCGGTGAGCGGGCGCACTTCAACCACCACATTGAAACAGACCCGTTGGGTCACGCCCCGTTCGGCCTGAAACGCGCCGATCTCTACCTCCACGATGTGATCGCGCAAGGAAATCCTGTCCAGCGGGTCACTGCCAGCCGTTGCCGCCGCCCTTTCATCGGGATGCGCAAAGGCAAGGCGTACTTCATTGGTCATCTGAGGGCCCTTCGGTGGTCTGCCCCGCCTCGTCTAGCAGTCAAAGGACGTCCGGGCCAGTGCCCCCGCGCGCCGCTCAGTTGGAGGCGGTGCGCCAGGTGTGCCGGTAAAACAGATGCACACCGATGCGCACCGTGCGCGTGTAAACGCGGCTCCAACGCGGGCGCACGGCCGTCGTGTGGTAATGCGTGGCGCCTTCGGTCAGCGGCGGGACGCGGCCATCTATGGTGGCTCGGGCGACTTTGCCAACCTGGGCAAAGGCCGCGGGTTCCGCGATCACCTCAGCGATGCCATCGCAGGTATAGGTGAACTGGCACTGATACTTGCGGCCCGTGCCCTGGTTGATCACAGCGCAGGGGGTGGAGGGAAAGCGGTCCGATTTGACCCGGTTCATGATCACCTCGGCTACCGCGAACTGGCCCTTCACCGTCTCACCGCGCGCCTCGAAATAGAGCGCCTCCGCCAGGCAACGCCACTGCGCGGAGCCGGTCGCGGCAGGTTGGGCGTTGATCCAGCTGCGCGTGAACTGCACCGCGCCTTCGCCCGCCGGAGGCGGCGTGATCATCGAACGCAAGCGCTTGGAGCCCGCTGAGGAGAGGCCAGACGCCTCCACGCGTGCCAGTTCTTCAGCCTTGTCGGGGTTCGCGGCGGAAACAGCGGGAAAAAGCACCAAAGCAGGCAAAAACCCTGCGCACAGCAAATGTCGGAACCAACGCATGAAGCGCCTCTTTCGTGATGACAGCGCGGGAGCGGTACCTAAAAGAGACGTTAACGTAAACCCTTAGGACGGTGCGCGGCAGGCGCGCGCCCACCGGTTGCGGCGCGGCGCGGTGCGTCTACTTGATCTTGTGGCTGATCGCGAGCTGGGCGGCGGCCAGGCGCGCAACCGGCACCCGGAAGGGCGAGCAGGAGACATAATCAAACCCCGCCGCGCGGCAAAACGCGATTGATTCGGGGTTGCCGCCGTGCTCCCCGCAGATGGACATCACCACATCCGGGCGCGCCTCCCGCCCCCGTTGCGCGCCAAGCTGCAAAAGCTCGCCCACGCCGTCCACGTCCAGCATGTGAAACGGGTCTTCGGCATAGACACCCTGCTGCACGTATTGCGACATGAAGCGCCCCGCATCATCGCGCGATAGGCCATAGGCCATCTGCGTGAGGTCATTGGTGCCAAAGCTCAAGAAAGCGCAATAGGGCGCGATCTCTCCCGCGCGCAGGGCGGCGCGCGGGGTCTCCACCATGACGCCCAGGCGGTAGTCGAACGTGCTGCCTGTCTCATTTCGTACCGCAGCGGCCACCGCGTCCACGCTGGTTTTCACCAGCTCCACCTCGCGACGGGCGGAAATCAGCGGGATCATGATCTCGGGCACGACCGCCTGGCCCAGCTTGCCCATCTCCACCGTCGCTTCGAATATTGCGCGGGCCTGCATCTCGTAAATCTCTGGCACTGTCACGCCCAGCCGCACGCCGCGCAGGCCCAGCATGGGGTTGTATTCCGACATCGCCTCGATCCGCCGGGTGACCTGGCTCAGCGGCAGGCCAAGCGCTTCGGCCAATTCACGCTGACCGCTCGTGTTGGCGGGCAAAAACTCGTGCAGCGGCGGATCAAAGAGCCGCAGGCACACCGGCTTTCCTTCCATGATCGAAAACATCTCTTTGAAATCAGCGCGCTGCATCGGCAGCAGGCGTTCCAGCACCGCGCGCCGGTCCTCGCTGGTTTCGGCAAAGATCATCTCGCGCATGACTGTCAGGCGTGCTGCATCAAAGAACATGTGCTCGGTGCGGCAAAGCCCGATGCCGTGCGCCTTGAAATTCTGCGCGGTCTGGGCGTCCGCGGGGGTGTCCGCGTTGGCGCGCACGCCGATATCGCCCACCTCCTCCGCCCAGTCCATCAGCGTGGTGAAGGCATCGTCAAGCGCGGCCTCCTGCATCTGAGCGGACCCGGCAAGCACCTCGCCCCGGCTGCCGTCGATGGTGATCACATCACCGGCGGAAAAGACCCGCCCGTCGCCCGCGATGATCTGCTGCTTGCGCAAGTTGAACCGCAGGTCAGAGGCCCCTACCACGCAAGGCAGCCCCATGCCGCGCCCGATTACGGCCGCATGGCTCGTGACGCCACCGCGCTCCGTCAGAACGGCATCTGCGGCCTGCATGCCCCGGATGTCTTCAGGCGAGGTTTCGCGGCGCACCAGAATGCAGGGCTCATCACGCGAATCCGCGGCTTGCGCCTCTGCGGCGGAAAAGACGATCTTGCCGGTGGCCGCACCGGGGCTTGCCGCGATGCCCGTGCCGATCACATCGCGCTTGGCGGCCGGGTCGATCTGGCGGTGCAAAAGCTCCGACACGGTGCGCGGCGGGATGCGCATGAGCGCCTCTTCGCGCGGGATGATCCCGTCGTTGGCCAGCGCCACCGCGATCCGCACCGCCGCTCGGGAGGAGCGTGCCACGCGCACACCGTCCAGGATGAAAAGCTGGCCGTCGTCGATGACAAACTCCACCTGCATCTCCTCGCGCAACCGCTTTCGCATCAGATCGGCCTGGGTTTGCAACTGGGCAAAAACCTCCGGCAGCAGCTCTTCAAGCGAGGGACCGCGCGGGTCGCGCGTGAGATAGTGGGCGTCCACGTCGCCCGCGAGCGCGTCGCGGCCCTGGCTTTGGCTAAGGTAGCGCCCGGTGATCTGGGGTGCACCGGTCTGCGAGTTCACCAGCTGCAAGACGCCCGACCCGCTGGCGCCAGAGCCCACGCCGATGGCCAGCTGCTGCACCACGAGGCCAAGGCCCGCATCCGCCGGCGCGCCCTTGGCCTGGCGCAAGAGCCGCGCGGTAGTGCCGTCCCATTCGCGCGCCATCGACCGCAGCACCGCGCCCAGCTGCACGCTTGGGTCCTGAGGAAAATCCTCTTCCGTTTCAGCGGCATAGGCCGATAGCGACGCTTTGAGAGCCGCGCGGCCCTCCCCTTCGACATCGTCGAACATATCCGGGTCGAGGCGCGCCACATGGATCGCATAGCTTTGCACGAAGCGGGTATAGAGTGCTGCTGCGGCATCCTCGCCCATCGTCTCGGCAAAGCGTTCGAAGCGCGCGTCGTTGATGCCGATGTTGAGCACAGCACCCGGCCCACCCCAGTCCGGGTCCTCGCTGGAGGGGCGCACGCACAGCAGGGCGCCTTCGGGAAATTGCGCCACGATGGCGGCCATGTCCGGCATCTGCCCGCGCGCGATACGCGCCACCGCGTCAAAAGACAGCGCCACGGTGCTGGGGACCGGCAGGTCGAGCCGCACAAGCCGTTGCAAACACTTCGCCCGCCCGCCATGGGTGTCGCCCGCGATGGGCGCATTTGGCGTCACCAGCGTTGTATGCGGATCATTCTGCACTGCAGCACCTTGTGGTTTCGTCGGCAGCATAGGCAGATCAGGCCGCTTGGCAAGGCTCCGTGTAACGCTTTTGTGACAGCGCCGGGGCGCGTCAGCCTTCGATCCGGGAAAGGTCCGCGACCTGGCCGCAGGTGCTGCGGATGCGGCTGAGCAGATTGAGCCGGTTGCGCCGAACAGTGGCGTTTTCGGCATTGACCTGCACGGCGTCGAAAAACGCGTCAATGGGCGCGCGCAGCGCTGCCATGGCAGCCATGGCGGGGGCAAAGTCCTGGGCTTTCATGGCCGGATCAATCGCCGCCTCGGCCGCATCGAGGGCTTTGAAAAGCGCCCTTTCTTCGTCCGTTTCCGCGAACTTGGGATCGGCACCATAGGAGTATTCGACCCCATCCGCCGCTTCTGCCTGTGTCAGGATGTTATTGGCGCGCTTGAAGCCCTGGATAAGGTTCTCACCGTCGTCGGTTTTTAGCACATCGTTGAGCGCGCCGGCGCGTTTGGCGAGTAAGGTAAGATCGTCACTGCCGTCCATCGCGATGCAGGCGTCGATGATGTCGTGGCGGATGCCTTGGTCACGCAGGTAAACCTTGAGGCGGTCGTGAAAGAAGCTGAGCAGATCAGCCGCGGGTGTCGCGCCATTGGCCTTTTGCATGACCTCGACCAGCCGAAGAGAGAAGTCCTTCTCGATGAGGATACGGATCACGCCCAAAGCCGCCCTCCTCAGCGCAAACGGATCCTTGCTGCCGGTTGGTTTCTCATCAATGGCCCAGAAGCCTGTCAGCTTGTCGATCTTTTCGGCCAGCGCCACGGCCACCGACACCGGTGCACTTGGCACATCATCGGACGGGCCCAAGGGCGCATAGTGCTCCTTGGCGGCATCCGCCACCGCGTCGCTGAAACCGGCGGCGCGGGCGTAATAGCTGCCCATCAGCCCCTGCAGTTCAGGAAATTCATAGACCATCTCGGAGCTGAGGTCGGCCTTGGCCAGGCGTGCCGCTTGCGCGGCCTCCTCCGGGTCCGCGCCCACCATCGGCGCCAATTCTCGCGCGAGCACGCTGATGCGCTCGATTAGCTCTGCCTGGGTGCCGAGCTTGCGATGAAACGTCACGTTCTCAAGCGCTTGCACCCAGATGTTCATGTCCTCTTTGGCCACGCGCAGGTCATTTTC
This sequence comes from Pseudomonadota bacterium, assembly GCA_039024775.1. Lineage (GTDB taxonomy): Bacteria > Pseudomonadota > Alphaproteobacteria > Rhodobacterales > Rhodobacteraceae > Sulfitobacter. Next base: position 62,971 of record JBCCPS010000006.1, on the reverse strand, counting down.
CCAAAAGAACTTCGCATCCGCCAGCCGGGCCGACAGCACCTTTTCGTTCCCGGCCAGAATGGTCGCGCCGTGATCGGCCGTCTCGCGGTTGGCGACCGTTATAAACTGTTCGATCCGGTCCGTTGCCGGGTTGCGCACGGAAAAGAACTTCTGATGCTCCTTCATGGAGGTCTGCAAGACCTCCGGCGGCAGGTCGAGAAACGCCTCACCGATGGGGCCCATCAGCACGACCGGCCACTCCACAAGGCCCGACACCTCTTCCAGCAGCCCCGCGTCGGGTACGACTTCCAACCCCTGCGCCGCTGCGAGAGCGCTGGCATCCGCCCAAATCTCGTCAGCCCGGGTCTCTGCATCCAGAACCACGTAAGCGGCTTCAAGCTGCGCACTGTAGTCCGCAAAGCCCGTCACCGAAAACGGATCCGGCGCCATGAAACGGTGCCCGCGAGTGACATCGCCCGCCGTGAAACCCTCGACCTCCAGCGGCACCACGCGCGCGCCCGTGCCATCGCTGATGACAGCCAGAATGCTCTGCAGCGGACGCACCCATTTGAGCGTGCCCGCCCCCCAGCGCATCGACTTGGGCCAGGGGAAGCTGCGGATCACCTCTGCCAGCACTTCGCTGACGATCTCCTCCGCCGCGCGGCCCGGCTTTTCAATGCGCGCGAAAAGCACCCGGCCCTTGGGCGTGTCGCGTTCTTCCAATTGCGCCCGGGTGAGGCCCGCGCCGCGCAAGAAGCCCTCGATCGCCTTCTCCGGCGCATCCGCCTTGGGGCCCTTTCGCTCCTCCACCACCGCGGGGCTTTCGGCCAGCATGCCGGTGACCGACAGCGTGAGCCGCCGAGGTGTTGAGAAGGCCTGCGCGGCCTCGAAGGTCAGACCGGCCTCCTGCATCCCGCCGGTGACCAGCCTTTGCAGGTCTTGGGCCGCGCGGCGCTGCATACGGGCGGGAATTTCCTCGGAAAAGAGTTCGATCAGCAGGTCAGGCACGGGCGGCTTCCTAGGGGTGTGATGTCAAGCGGGGCATAGCGGGCGGGCCCCGCGGCGACAAGGCCGGTTTACGTCCCCTAGTCCGTAGGCCGTTCGGGGCATTCCTCGCCCACGATGGTGCCGTCATAGGCTTTCTCACCGCAGTCGTTGAGGTCGTGCCAAACGTAACCGCGCCCGTCCTCGGTGATGGCCACGATCCGGTCCACGCCAAAGTGCACGTTCTTGGCCCCCAGGAAGGGCAGCGCGGTGCCCGCGTCAAGTTCGGCCCCGATGGCGGCGGCGTCAAAGCAGTCGAACCAGCCCGGCGCGTTGCGCGGGGTCGCGTCCTCCAGCAGCACGTAGGTCTCAGTCAGGAGTGCGAGGCTCAGATCGGTCTCGAAACAGGCGCGATAACGGATCGGCGAGCTTTCCGCATCGATGCCCTGAAAAGCGTCTGCCGCGATGGCCTCCGGCTCCTGAGAGGTAAGTGAGACCAGCGTGATCTCATCCTCCGCTACTTCGTTGTAATAGCCGTAGACCTGAAGGTAGTAGAGCCCCGCGCCCGCGATAAGTGCCGAAAACATAAGGATGATCCCCAGTATCTTGCCCGTCATTGCGCGGCTCCTGCCCCGATTTGTGCGTCCACGCCAGCCAGAGCCAGCGCGTTCGAAGCCGGCCCCTGCGCAGCGTTGAACGCGCGGATCACCGTCGTGGCAATGCGCAGGATCACGCGGCATCCTCTTGCCAGCCGCCCGCCCGGGTCTCAACGAAGGCATCCGCGCACATCTTCGCAAGCTGCCGCACGCGCCCGATGTAGGCCTGCCGTTCAGTGACAGAGATCACGCCGCGTGCATCGAGCAGGTTGAACATGTGGCTGGCCTTGATGCATTGGTCGTAGGCGGGATGCGCCATCACGATGCGCTTGCTGGTCTTTGGATCTTGGGCGGGCTCATTCAGGATCGTCTTGCAATGCGCCTCCGCCTCCTCGAATTGGCGCAGCAGCACCTCCGTGTTGGCGGTGTCGAAGTTCCAGCGCGCGTATTCTTCTTCCGTCTGTTTGAAGACATCGCCGTAGGTCAGCGGGATGGGCGCATCGGGCGCGTTGAAGGGCATGTCCATCACGTGATCCACGCCCAGGACGTACATCGCGAGCCGTTCCAGCCCGTAGGTCAGCTCGCCCGAGACGGGGCGGCAGTCGTGCCCGCCCACTTGCTGGAAGTAAGTGAACTGGCTCACTTCCATGCCGTCGCACCAGACCTCCCAGCCCAGCCCCCAGGCGCCCAGTGTCGGGCTTTCCCAGTCGTCTTCGACAAAGCGGATGTCGTGCAGCGCCATGTCGATCCCGATGGCCTCCAATGAGCCTAGGTAGAGCTCCTGCAGGTCCGTCGGGGAGGGTTTGATCAGCACCTGATACTGGTAGTAGTGCTGTAAGCGGTTGGGGTTCTCACCGTAGCGCCCGTCTGTGGGCCGGCGCGAGGGCTGCACATAGGCCGCCGCCCATGGCTGGGAGCCGAGCGAGCGCAGGGTCGTCGCGGGGTGAAACGTGCCCGCGCCCACTTCCATGTCATAGGGCTGCAGCACCGCGCAGCCCTTGGCCGCCCAGTAGGACTGCAGCGCCAGGATAATCTCCTGAAACGAGCGGGGCGTGGTCGCGGTCTGAGACATGTTTATACCTTTGAATTTCGCCCCGTGCATAGGCATGTGGCGCGCAAGGGTCAATCGCTGCAATACCTACCCGAATGCGGCCAAAGCCCATGGCATTCCCGGTGCTTTCCTGATTACCTGCCCCGGATTGAGAATCCATCGAGCTTGGCTGACAATGACCCGTATTTTCATGGCCCTGACGGCTGTTTTTCTAGTGTTCAACCTGGGCGCGCAGGCGCAGAGCCAGTCGCCTGATGACATCGTCTGGGTGCAGATCGAAGCGCAGCCCTCGCTGGCGGCGGCCACCAACCGCGCGCGGGTTTATGCAGGCATTTTGGAAGACGTGAACGGCTTTGCCCTGGGCGGCGGCTGGTACGGCATCGCGGTAGGGCCTTACCGCCGGGCGGACGCCGAATTGGTACTGCGCCAATACGTGCGCGACCGCATCGTGCCGCGCGACAGCTTTCTGGCGCTGTCCAGCAGCTTTCGCCAGCAATTCTGGCCGGTGGGTGCGAATGTGCTGGGCAGCGGCGTGCTGGAGGCACCTTCCAACGTAGAGACGCCCGCGCCCACGGCAGAAACGAATACGACCCAGACCACGACGGAGACCGCTGAAGTCAACTCGCCCGCGCCTGTGGACGAAACCCCGCAGGAAGCGCGGCGGTCCGAACGCGCGTTGTCGGCGGACGAACGCAAGGCGCTTCAGATCGCGCTGCAATGGGCGGGTTACTACACGGCCGCCATTGACGGCTCTTTTGGCCGCGGCACCCGTGCCTCCATGGCCGCCTGGCAGGAGGCAAACGGATATGAGCGCACCGGTATTCTGACCACGCTGCAACGCGCGGCCCTTCTCCAGCAGTACAACGCGGTGCTCGACGGTCTGGGGCTTGAGGTCGTGACGGATGCAAAGGCCGGGATCAGCCTACTCATGCCCACCGCCGAGGTGGCGTTTGATAAATACGAGGCCCCTTTTGCGCAGTACAACAGCACCGGTGACATCGGCGCGCGGGTCCTGCTGATCAGCCAGGCGGGCGATCAGGACACGCTCTATGGTCTTTATGACATCATGCAAACACTGGAGATCGTGCCGCTCAATGGGCCCCGCGAGCGGGGCCGCAGCTCTTTCACGCTCAAGGGGGAGAATGCGCGCATTGTCAGTGAAACGACCGCGTCATTGGAGGGCGGGCAGATCAAAGGCTTCACCCTGATCTGGTCTGCCGGGGACGAAGAGCGGCGCAGCCGGGTGATGGACGAGATGCGCAAGAGCTTTGCGCGCCTGCCAGGTGTGCTTGATCCGGCGGAAGGCAGCGATGAGGATCAGGCGATTGACCTTGTTGCAGGGCTGCAGGTCCGGGTGCCGCGCGTCTCCCGCTCCGGCTTTTTCATTGACCAAAGCGGGACAGTGGCCACCACGTCGGAGGCGGTGCAATCCTGCGGCAGGCTGACCATAGACGGCGACACGGACGCGGAGCTTCTGGCCGATGACAGCGCGCGCGGCATCGCGATCCTGCGGCCCGCCCGGACGCTGGCCCCGCGCGCGGTGGCGGAGTTCACGGTGGACACGCCGCGCCTGCAATCAGAGGTGTCCGTGGCCGGGTTTTCCTATGAGGGCGTGCTGAGCGCTGCCACGCTGACGTTCGGCACGCTCTCTGACCTCAAAGGCCTGCGCGGCGAGCCTGATCTGAGCCGCCTCGCGCTCGCCGCCCAGCCCGGGGATGCGGGGGGGCCGGTCTTTGACGCCAGTGGCAAGGTCATGGGGATGCTGATGCCAAAAGCGGGCGATGGCCCGCAACTGCCCGAGGACGTCAGCTTTGCCCTGGAAGCGGCGGCGATTGCCGATGTGGCCTCCCAAGCCGGAGTGCGCCTGCGGGCAGCTGACAGTGTTGGGCGCGTCGCACCGCGCGATCTGACGTTGGCCGCGCAGGGAATGACCGTGCTGGTGAGCTGCTGGGAGTAGCAAAACTCTTGCAAGAGTTTTGCCCAAGGCTTTTGCAAAAGCCTTGGGAATTTCCTTTCAAAGGAAATTCTCAGCCCAGCACGGCGGGCGTGAGATAGATGAGCGTGGGTCCCTCGGCCGTAAAGGCCTGGGCGACAGCCTGCTGCATCTCTTCCAGATTGCCCGGCGCTGCGGACGCCGCCCCAAATGCTTCCGCCAGCTTGCAAAAATCCGGATTGCGCGCCACCACCGCGTTAGGCGCGATCTGAGCGGAGACCATGGAGGCCTCAATCGCCCCTAGCTTGCCGTTATCCCACAGGATGATCGGCAGCGGCAGGCCCAGCTCTACCGCCACCCCCAGCTCCTGGCAGGTATAGTGAAAGCCGTAGTCCCCGACGATGGCCATCGTGGGCAGCCCGGGCCGTCCCACTTGACCCCCGATGGCGGCAGGCACCGCATAGCCCAAGGTGCCAAAGCCGTAGGGATGGTGCCAATGGCCGGGACGGTCCATATCCCAGACCTCCTTGGCGGCGTAGGCAAACTGGGTCATGTCGGAGTAGATCATCGTGCCCTGCGGCAAAGCGGCTTTCAGCGCGTTGCAGATGGTGGGGATGCCCGGGTACTCCGCTTCAACCTCCGCGCGCCAACGGTCGCGCGCTGCGGCAATGTCTTCGGGCACCCAATCAAAAGCGTCTGGGAGGTCCTTGACCTCTTTCAAAGCCGCGAAAACGGTATGCGCTGCGGCATTGAAGCGCAGCGTATTCCCTTTGCTGTCGCTCAGCGCTTCCGCATCAATGTCAATGCGAACGAGCGTTCCCGTCTGACCAAGCTGGTCGCGCCACAGATCGACTTCGGCCAACTCGGTCCCGACCGCGATCACCAAATCCGCCTGCGCAAAGACCTCCGCCGACCCCGGCCGCGCCAGGAAGCTGCCAAACGACATCGGATAGTCCGGCGGCACGATGCCGCGCCCTGCGTAAGTCGTGAAGGCAGGGATGGGACACCGCGCCAGAAGATCGCGGATATCGGCCACCGCATCCCGCGCGCCCCCGCCTAAAACCAGAATGGGGCGTCGCGCGTCCTTGATCAGATGCGCGACAACACCGCTCAATTCGCCCAACTGCAGCACCCCATCAGAAAGACCGTTTCCCCGGACCGGAGCGGGATCTGCCAATGCCTCAAGGACAGAGATCGGGATTTGAATGTGCTTGGGCCGCGGCCTGAGGGCGTGGAATTCCTGTATGCTGCGGTCGATCAGCCCATAGGCCGCCTGCGCCGTCCGCGCCTCCTCCGACCAGTCGCAGACCGTCTCCGCCGCCGCACGCTGGTCCTTCATCTGGTGCAACTGCCCCCGCCGGGCTGCCGTCTCATCCAGGCAGGAGGAGATCACCAGCATCGGCACGCTGTCGGAATAGGCCTGGCCCACGGGCGTCATAATGTTCGTCAGCCCAGGACCGGTGATCACATAGGCCACCCCGGGCTTGCCCGTCGCCCGCGCGTAGCCGTCCGCCATGAACCCCGCGCCCTGCTCATGACGCGCCAGCACATGGCTGATCCCGGCCTCCTCGATCCCTCGGTAAAGCTCCTGATTGTGCACGCCGGGGATGCCAAAGATGACATCCACGCCCCGGTCTTTGAGCATGTGGGAGATCTGCGCGCCAAGCGGACGGGTCTGAGACATGGGGCTCCTTTCCAAGGTGGATGTGTGAGGGCAGCCCTTTTGCGAAAGAGCGGACTGCATTCCCCGCCCTTAGCTGAAGCCAGCGACTTCGAAAATGGCTAACCGCGCCAGAAGTTGACGGTGAGGATGACAAAGACGGCCATCAGCTCCAACCGCCCGATCAGCATCGCGATGGATAGGATCCACTTAGCGGTATCATTGAGCGAGGCGTAGTTGCCCGCAGGTCCGATGATATCGCCCAGTCCCGGGCCGATATTGGCAAGTGCCGCCGCCGCGCCCGAGACGGAGGTCACGAAATCGAGCCCCGTGAGGCCCAGACCCACCGCCACCAGCCCCATCACAACCACGAAAAAGACGAAAAACGACATCACGGAGTTCAGCACGTCCTGGCCCACCGTGCGCCCGTCATAGCGCGGCGTGAAGATTCCGTGGGGCGAGCGGATGAGCATCAGTTGCGACCGGATAGAGGCAAACAGAAGCTGATAGCGAAACACCTTGATCGAACAAGAGGTCGAGCCCGCGCAACCGCCGATGAGCCCGATGAAAAAAAACAGTGCGACCAGAAACGGCCCCCACTGCATGTAATCGGCAGAGGCATAGCCCGTGCCTGAAATGATCGAAGAGATGTTGAAGAGCGCTTGGCGAAACGCAGGCTCTGCGCCGGCGCCGGTGGCCTTGCGCAGCGCAAAGGCGCTGACCAGCACCAGCCCGACCAACAGCACGACGAAGGCGCGCACCTGGCTGTCGCGGTGCAACGCGGTGACGTTGCCATTGATCATCTGCACGTAGCGCACGAAAGGCAGGGCCGCGAGGATGATGAAGATCACCGCGACATATTCTGCGGGTCCCGAAAAGGTCGCAAAAGAGGCGTCGTAGTTGGAAAAGCCGCCCGTCGACACGGTTGTCAGCGCATGGACCGTGGCGTCAAAGGTGCTCATCCCCACAGCCAGGTAGCTGGCCACGCAAGCCACGGTCAGCCAAAGGTAAATGACAGAAATCTGGCGCGCGATTTCACCCGCGCGGGGCAGGATTTTGCCCATGGTGTCAAAGGCTTCGGACTTGAAGATCTGCATGCCGCCGACTTTGAGTTCGGGCAGGAACACCATTGCGACCACGATGATGCCAATGCCGCCCAGCCATTGCATGATCCCGCGCCACAAAAGCAACCCCTTGGGCATGTCATCCAGCCCCGTCAGCACCGTGGCACCGGTTGTCGTCATGCCCGACATCGCCTCAAAGAACGCATCCGTGAAGGAGGCATCTGTCGCGCCCAGCATGAAAGGGATCGCCGCAAACAGCGGCAGTGTCACCCAGACGCCCGTGGTCAGCATGAAGGTCTGCTGGATCGACAAGCCCTCTTTGAGACCCCGCATGCAGACAAGCGCCAAAAGGGCACCGGAGCAAAAGGTAAGCGCAGCCGCGTTCAGAAAAACCCGCTCATGTCCGCGCGCTTCTGCCACGTCCACGAGAAGCGGCAGCACCATGAAAAGCCCCAGCACCGCCACCAGCAGGCCAATGACATATCCGACAGGGCGCGGGTCCAGCATGGGTCAGCGTTGTCGCGGCGCGCCTGCGGTGTCAAGCGTGCAAGAGGCTTTGGACGAGGGTGACCTCAAGTCTTCTCGATTAGGTCCACATCAGGTCACGGAAGACATAGCGCGTGATGTCGTCGCGTGCGATGCCGATCTCGGCCAGCTCGGCATCGGTTTTCGCCTGCAGCTGCTCTGCCTGCTCCAGCCGCGCTTGCGCAGTATTGCTGACTGCAAGGGCCAGAGCGAAACTGTCAAAAATCGCCGCGATGCCCCGGGCGGCTGCGCTGAAGGCGCGGGTGAGCGCGCTGAAGGGGGAGGCCCGCAGGGTTTGATTGGTATAGGCCATTTGAAGGTCCTCTGGTCATATCGTTCTTTTCGGATGACCCAAACTTAGGCAATGCTGCGCCGCAGCAGAACCGCCAAAACCGCATAGCCGGGCCGCAGGGGATGCAAGCCTGAGCCTCCTAGCGCCGCCCATTCAGCAACAGATACCCCAGCAGACACAGGCCAATCACCGCGCCCATCACGCCAAAGGCGGCGCGAAACTGGGCGGCCTCGCTCCAGCCTGCCGCCGCGCAGGCATCCAACACCGCGCCAAAGCCCAGCTGCAACAGCGGAATGGCCGCGACCGCCAAAAGGTTGAAAAGCGTGGAGGCCCGGCCCAACAGATGGTCCGGCACCGCATGCCGCATCTGCGCGCCCAAAGGCACATAGAACTGCTGCGCCAGCACCATGCTGAGCAGGAGCATGACAGGCAGCAGGCTCCCCTGCCCTGGCAAAACGGCAAGCGCAGCGAGGCAGAGCACTGACATGCCTGCCCCGCCCAGGATCACGCTGCGCCTGCTGGGCGCGTGGCGGTCCAACAGGCCAAAGAAGTATCCGCCCAGGATGGTCGCGGCAAAAAGCACCGACAGCGTGCCGCCTGCGGCCTCTGGTGAAAATCCAAGCGCATCTTGCAAAAACGGCCCACCCCAAAGGCCGGTAACGGTTGTGATCGGCGCATAGGTCACAATGCTGAGCGCCAGGATCGCGCGAAATTCGGGCAGCTTAAGCAGCTCAAGATAGCCACCAGCACGTGCACCCGCGTCTGTGTCCTGCGACCCGCTTTTTCGCAAGGGCGCGGCGGGCCGCACTGCTTTGAAAACCACAAAGCTCAACCCCAGCGTGACCAGCGCAACACCCCCAAAGACGCCACCCCATGGCGCGCGTTCCAGCGCGAAGGCAAGCGGAAAGGTCCCCAAGAGCCCGCCGATGCCGCCCAAGGTCACCACAAGCCCACTCATGTACCCAAAGTCGGCCGCCGGAAAATTGCGCGCGATGATCACATGGCTGGCCGCCCCCATGGAGGCCAGGCCAACCCCGATCAGAATGCGCGCCGCCAGGACCTGCGCATAAGAGCCCGCGAGCGCAAAAAGCAGCGTGCCCAGCGCCACAAGCAAAATCGAAAGGGTCAGCACCGGGCGCGGGCCGAGCCTGTCCAGCGCCCAGCCGAAAGGCATCTGCGCAGCAATGGTGGCAAAAAACATCGCCGACACCAGCCCCGCGACAACGGCAGCAGTCAGCGCGAACTGCTCCATCAGCAGGGGCGTAAAGATGGAACCGGAAGCGCGGTGAAACTGGCCCAGCGCAAAGATGGCCACGCAGACGGCCAATACGATGAGCTGCCGTGTTGTCATGGGGCGAGCTAACCGCAAGGCCCGCGCCGCTGCAAGCGCGGGCGCGTCAACGAAAAGCCCCGGAGCCTTCAGAGCTCCGGGGCCAAAACCTTGGTGGATGATCCGGCTCAGCCCACGTGGAAAAGCGTGCTGAACATCTTGGGATCGATGCTTGCCATCTCAAACGTCGGCCCCTCGGTGAGCACCGAAATCGCGTCATGACTGTGCAGGCTTTCCTGATGGCTCGCCACCACCCGGAAATCCCCGATCCGCTCGTCCAGCTCAAGCTGCTCGGCAAACAGCCGGGCCGCATCCTCCACAAAAATTGGGTTCGCGGCGTTCAACTCAGCGAAGGCCTGTTCATCTTCGCGCTTGACCATCACCTGCGTCTCCGTCGGCACCGCGCGGCGGCACAGCTCGATCATGTCCTCGAACCAGAGCCGCGCCTGCGGGGTACCATCCATCACCACCGACACCCGCGCCACCGACCGCTGCGAATGGGGCGTCGCCAACTGGCCGCGGGTCGCGCGGGCGTGCTCTGACAGCTCCAGCGAGCAGGGACAGGTGGAGGAGTAGACATAATCCAGATGCATGATCTTCTGGCGCACACCGTTCTGTTCCACCAGCTCCAGCGCGATGTCATAGTACTGATAGCCCGACAGACCCGAGCGCAGGCTTTCGACCTTGGCCGGGAAGGAAAACCGCATCTGGATGCGCGCGTCGATGCTTTCCAGATCGGTTTTATAGTCGTCCAGCGCCTTTTCGATCACGTCAAAGCTGAAGGTCTGCTCCGCGTGTTTGTAAAAGCTGCGCATGATGCGCGACATGTTGATGCCCTTCTTGTCGGCCTCCAGGCTCACGGAGCCTGTGATCGACGTCTCAAGCGTCAGGTCGCCATTGTCGCGTGTGTGAAAGCCGATGGGCAGCCGGAAATTGGAGATACCCACGTGCTGGATCTGGCGTTTTGCCCCGCGGATGAGGCTTGCCGGACCGTTCTGCAGATCGGGCAGCGTAGCCTTGTAGTTGGGCCCAGCCTCAAAATCATCCGGATAGGTGCGGCTGTACTCAGGATACTCGTCGCCCCGGTCGGTCAGAACCCGGCGGATGGACGGGTCAAGCTCATCCAGTTCGGCCTTAGTGGCGCCTTTGGCCCAGGTCTTGAGCGTCTCCAACGCCTCTTCAGCGGCGTCGCGGTCAGGTCCTTTGTCTACCGGTGTGATAATCGTCATGGTGCTGCCCTCTCTGCGGTGCACCAGACCTACTTAGGGTCGTCGCGAAGAAGTTTCCAATCATTCCTTTCAAAAAGGGCCGATTGCTGCGCGCGCGGGCGTGTTCCTGACTTGTTCCGCTTGCGCGAGATTTATCGCCCCCTGCCAGACACTTCATTGCCGATAATTTGTTTCAGATACCCACGTGCGCGCGCCCTATTTTGCTGGCAATTCAAAGGACGGCGCGTTGCAAATTAACCACCTTATGAACACCTGTTAAAGCATTGTAAAACGTGACTTAAACCTAACTTAAGCGAAGGGACATAGCTCTTGCCTCCTTGATCGAATGGGGGTTCGAGGCAGCTGCGCCGCGGTTGTTCAGGCTCCTTTATGGAGCGCGCACCATGTCCCTTACCCAACCAGAAGTTGTCTTCGGCTCACAGGCCACCGCGGGCCTTTTTGGCGGGAACATTCTTGCCGATCGCGGTGAATTGCTGGGCAATTCCTATGATGCGGCGGTGGATGATCTGGGCATCACCACGCTGCGCTTTCCCGGCGGATCGCTGACCGAATACCTCTTTGACATCCGCTTTCCGGATGCGCCCACCGCCTTTGATGTCCGCTTTGACGAGGTCAAGCAGATGATCGGCCTTTCCGAATTCATGAGCTACGCCGAACAGCAAGGCGCGCCCGTGACCATCGTGATCCCGACCCAGACCCAGTTGAGCGATGCGGTAGATGCGGGTGGCAACCGCCTGCCTGACATCCAGGAAGGCGCGCTGCGCCAGTTCGTGCAGGACGTGGCCGGCGGACGCTACGGCGATGTAGAGGTACGCGCCTTCGAGGTAGGCAATGAATACTGGGGCTCGGGCCAGATGAACGCGGCCGAATACGGGCGGCTGGCAGCGGAGATGTCGATGATCGTGGACGACGCCTTAGCCGAGATCGGGATGCAGGACGTCGACGTGCTGGTGCAAAAGGGCCAGAACTTCAGCTTTTCAGAGCTTAGCGCGGAGTATGAGGGCGTCTCCACGCCCGACGCGCTGGCCGACATCAACGCGCGCTTTGGCCTTGATCTGGGGGGCGAAGCCGTTTTTGGCAGCGGGCGCATCAACTGGACCCATGTGAATAATGAGATCATCCTGAATGAATTCGACACGGAGGCGGAACGCGCGGCCATCGACGGAGTGATCGCGCATGTCTATTCGCGGGGCGCGGATGCGCCCAACACGCGTGTCTTCGACCTCAACAACATCAACGAGACCTGGCGCGCGGAGATGCCGGAGCTGGATGTCTATGTCACCGAATGGAACCTCAAATCCACCTCCAACCTCGATCTGAACAGCGACTACGGGCTGTTTCAGGCCCATGAGATGCTCAACATGGTGGAGGTGTTCATGCGTCTGGATGTGACGGAGGCCAATGTCTGGCCGCTCATCCAGAACACGTCGAACGCGCTGTCCAATGGCTTTACCTACACCGATGCCACCATCGGGGGCGAGATGTTCGCGATGATGGCTGAAACCCTGCCCGGCAAGGTGCTGCTGGATTTCGCACCCGCCGAGGCGCGGGTGACGGAGGCAGCGGTGGGCGATGTTGCCGTACATGCCTTCGCCGGAGAGCAAGAACTGGCGCTCTATCTGGTCAACACCCAGCGCGAGGACAGCACGATGACGGACGTTGACATCTCCGGGCTCATCGAGACCTTCGGCGCGGCGGATGTTACCTTGCTGGGGGTCGCGGCAGGGGACGCGCCGGGCTCCAACAGGTCCTCGGCGGAGGTGCGCGAGCTTGCGGCGGGCCAAGTCATCCAGGACGGCTTTATCTCCGCCGATCTGATGCCGGGGGAGATCATGCAGGTTGTGTTCAACGATGTGACACCCACGGAGGACTTTCAGCCCATCTGGCAGACGGCCAATGACCCCGCGCGCCGGGACGCTCCGCGCGAGGACACGCGCGACGTGGCCCCTGCCGACCCGAATGATCCGGGGGACGATGGCTCCATCATTCCCACCGTGCCAGTCACCGATCGCCCTGTACCCGAAGACGAGCCAGAAGAAGATGACCCGTTGGGGTTGGTCGCCACCGGCGCGGATCTGGGGCTGGGGATGGCGGTGCTGCCACTGCTCCTGCTTCTGGGCCTCGCCGCTTTCTAAGCCGCCGGGCGAAAGCGGCAAGACAGCAGCCCACTCAGAGGCGTCGACACCGCAGCGGTTCTGCGCCAGTCTGCAAAGACACAGCGCGGAGAGCACGCCCATGACCATCGACCTTTTTTATTGGCCGACGCCCAACGGTTGGAAAATCTCCATCGCGCTGGAAGAGATGGGGCTGCCCTATACCACCCATCCGGTGAACATCGGCAAGGGCGAACAATTCGATCCCGATTTCCTCAAAATCGCGCCCAACAACCGGATGCCCGCCATCGTGGATCCGGACGGGCCTGACGGCGCGCCGGTCTCCATCTTTGAATCTGGCGCCATCCTGCAATATCTCGCGCGCAAGACCGGCACCTTCTGCGGCGCGACAGAGCGGGAGCGGATCGCGGTCGATCAATGGCTGATGTGGCAGATGGGCGGGCTGGGCCCCATGGCTGGACAGGCGCATCACTTTCTCAAATTCGCCAAGGAACCGATTCCTTACGCCCAGGACCGCTACCGGGCAGAGACGGCGCGGCTTTACGGCGTGCTCGACCGGCAGTTGGCGCTGCATTCCCATGTGGCGGGCGACTTCGTGTCCATTGCGGATTTTTCGATCTTCGGCTGGGCCTCGCTCTGGGAAGGGCAGCAGCAGACGCTGGAGGACAAGCCCCACATGGCGCGCTGGCTGGAAGACATGTGGGCGCGCCCCGGCGTGACCCGTGGCCGCGCGCTGCATGCGGAGCTGCGCCCCGGCTATGACAGCGACACCGAATTGCACGCGCGCCTAGGACTGCGCTGACCCCTTCTCAGAGGTAGGGTATTCCCGACCCGGCGCTTGTTTTACTTTACTCAAGGGCAACCAACGCGCAATGTCGCGCCATCTTTTAAGGTGCTTTTGTCATGTCTGCTTTTGAGTTTGTGTTTTCCCCGGAGTTTCTCGTCTACGCCGCAGGCGCTTGCTATGTCCTTGGCCTTTTGATCATCAACCAGGTGGTGCTGCGGCTTCTGATCCTGACCGGCACGGCGTTCTACCTGGTCTACTACGCCACCGTCGCAGCCACTCCGCTGTGGGAGGCAATCTATATCAGCCTGCTCATCGCGCTGTCGAACGTGTATGGCCTGGCCAGCCTTTTGGCGCGCCAATCTCATCTGGCGATCCCGCGGGCGCATCAGGACATCTATGGCCACTTCCCCGGCCTGCCGCCCGGCGATTTCCGCACGTTGATGCGCTATGGCAAGCGCCGGGTCACCGATACCGATCTGCCGCTCACCCATGAGGGCACGCCGCTGACCAAGATGTACTACATAATCGACGGCGACATGCTGGTGATGAAAGGCGGCGATCAGTTCCGGGTGCCCCCGGGCGTTTTTGTGGGGGAGGTCGCCTACCTGACAGGTCAGCGCGCCTCCGCTTCGACCCGGCTGCGCGCGGGCAGCGAATACATCGAATGGAATGCGGTGGACCTGCGCACCGCCTCTGCCCGGTCCTTGCGATTCAAGATGGCGCTGGAGGCGTCACTGTCCCAAGATCTGGCCCATAAGGTCGCCCGGTCCGTCGCGCCCGATGATCCGGTCTGGCGGCCTCATTTAACAGTGGTGCCGCCTCAGCTTTCCTCGCTTTCCAGCCCGAAGGTCTGAAAGAGCCGCGCCTGCGCCATAAAGAAGCCGAAGAGCGCGGCGGGCAGACCGAAGGTCTCGAAATAAACCCAGGCCTCGGTGGAGAAAAACCGCCAAACGATCTCATTGGCGAGCCCCATGGCAAAGAACATCAGCATCAGCCGCCGGGTGAGGATCATCCAGCCGGTGTCCTGCAGTGGCATCATCTCTTCCATCACGAACTTGAGGTAGGACCGACCGCGGATCAGGCCAAAGGCCAAGAGCCCGCCAAAGAGCAGATAGATGATGGTGGGCTTCATCTTGATAAACCGGTCATCGTTGAGCCAAACCGACAGCCCGCCAAAGACGACCACCAGCACGACCGTGGTGATCTGCATCCGGCTGAGCTTGCCCGTCAGCCACCACAGCGCGCCCATGGTCAGCACCAGCAGCGGGATGAAGGCAGCGGTGACCACGATGAACCCGTCATACTCGGTCCCGCCGATGGTATAGACCTCATCCTTGAGGCGCAGGTAGGCCACGAAAAAGAGCAGCACGGGGCCAAATTCGAGCACCGCTTTGACGAAGGGATTGATCTCTGACCGCTCGGGCATGGGCTGCTCCTGTTATCCGCCCAACTCAACTATCACAGCGCCCGCGGCAATCAATGCCATGAGCCCTGCACGCGTGGCGCCCACCGCTTCCTTGAGAAAAAGCCAGCCGATGAGCGCGGCAAAAACGGTTGAGGTTTCGCGCAGCACGGCCGCCTCCCCCACCTTGTCGAGCCGCGTGGCCATCATCACCGACCCAAAGCTCGCCAGCGCCACCAGCGCGCCGATGAGGCCACGGGTCATCAGCGGGCCGACGGCAGGCGCATCCGCCATGCGTCTGTAACGCAGCACAGCGATCACGGGCATGATCAGCCCGTCGATCATGAAAAACCACGCCAGGAAGGTGAAGGGATTGGCCGTGGCCCGGATGCCGTAGGCGTCATAGGTGGTGTAGAGGGCGACAAAAAGCCCGGTGGTAAAAGCGATGCCAAGGGCTGCGCCCAGGGTATCGCGGTGGCTTTCCAACCGGGCCATGTTGTACGCGCCCAGTCCAAAGATGCCCGCAAGCAGCAACGCCACCCCCGCCCACTGCATGCCGGAAAAGCGTTCGTCAAAAAGGAGGTAAGCGCCGATCACGGTAAACAGCGGCCCGGTGCCGCGCACCACCGGGTAGACGACCGTGTAATCGCCCTTGGTATAGGCCCAGGCCTGCAAGAGCTTGTAGAGCGTATGGATGACAAAGGCGCCAGCAAAGATCGCCCACATGTGCGGCTCGGGCCAGGGCACCACGAAGAGCGCGAAGGGCGCGGCCATCACGCAATAGCAGATATCCACCGCGCCCCGGGTGAGCCATGGATCATGCCGCCCCTTTTGCAACGCGCCGAAAACCGCATGCAGCAGCGCGGCGGAGAGTGCCAGCCAGAGCGCTACCGTCTCCCCCCCAGGTGTGCCTTCGATGCTGAGGATAAAGTCGGTCATGGGCGGCACTCGACCGGCGCGCTCCCACGTCGAAGACAGCGCGCTAACCCTTTGCAAAATGGGAGTTCTACTAGAATGACGAGGACCACCCTGTCCCTTCACCCTTCCACGAATGTGCGGCTCCTATCGCCAGTTGAGGTACGGCGCTGGAGGCAAGGGCGCTGCGGATCAATCCAATTCCGGCCAGGATCAAGACCACGATCACGAGCCGGCGCAGCGCGCGCGCTCTCACCGGTCCACACCCACCAACGCGTCAGCGAATTCCTCCGGATCGAAGGGCGCCAGATCATCTATCTGCTCGCCAACGCCGATGGCGTGAATGGGCAGGCCGAATTTGTCCGCCAGCGCCACGAGCACGCCACCCTTGGCCGTCCCGTCCAGCTTGGTCATCACCAGGCCGGAGACGTCGGAAATGTCCTGAAAAGTCTTCACCTGGCTCACCGCGTTCTGGCCCGTAGTGGCATCGAGCACTAGAAGCGTGTTGTGGGGCGCGCTGTCGTCCTTTTTGCGGATAACGCGTACGATCTTGGCCAGCTCTTCCATCAGATCGGAGCGGTTCTGCAACCGGCCCGCGGTGTCGATCATCAGCAAATCCGCGCCCTCGGCCTGCGCGCGGGTCATCGCGTCGAAGGCGAGGCTCGCCGGATCGGTGCCCTGCGGGGCCGTCAACACTGGCACACCCGCGCGCTCCCCCCAGACCTGCAATTGCTCCACCGCCGCGGCGCGAAAGGTGTCGCCTGCGGCGATCACCACCTTTTTGCCCGCCGCGCGGAACTGGCTGGCGAGCTTACCGATGGTGGTGGTCTTGCCCGAGCCGTTCACGCCCACCACCAACACGACTTGGGGCGTCTTGGGATAAAGCGGCAGGGGCCGGGCCACGGGTTCCATGATGCGCGCAACTTCGCTGGCCATCAGCGCCTTGATTTCGGCCACCGACAGTTTCTTGCCAAAACGCCCTTCGGCCATGTTCGCCGTCACGCGCAGCGCCGTGTCCACGCCCATATCGGCGGTGATCAAAAGCTCTTCGAGCTGTTCGAGCATGTCATCGTCGAGCGTCCGGCGCACCACCGTCTTGGCCGGGCCGCGCCCCATCAAGCGGCCCAGAAGGCCGGGCTTCTGATCCGGTTCCTCCGCCGTCTCTTCCACCAGATCAGGGGCGACCGACTTGAGTGTGGCGGGCAAATCAGCGGAATGCACGGCACTGTCCTCAACCTTGTGCGTGGCCTCCGCCCGCGCGGCTTCTGCCGCTTGGACTGCCTCTTCGGCTTCGCGTTCAGCGGCGCGGCGCGCGGCTTCTTCCGCCGCCCGGGCCTCTTGCGCGGCTTCCTCGGCCGCGAATTTCGCCGCTTGTTCGGCGGCGTCACGCTCCGCCTCTTGCACCGCCTGACGCGCGGCTTCCTCCGCGGCTGCACGCGCGGCTTCGGCCACGCGTTCTTCTTCCGCGAGGCGCGCGGCCTCTGCCTCCGCAAGCGCTGCGCGCGCGGCAGCTTCCGCCTCTCTCGCCGACGCCTCCGACTCCGCCTCTGCGGTCGCGAGAGCCTCTTCCTCGCCGCCATCGCTCACAATCGCTTCGAGCCCCTCGTCGATCTTGGAGGAGGATTTAAACAGCCGTTCTTTCAGCTTCTTGAAAAGGGCCAAGGGCGGTCTCCGCTTGCGTCGTGCCAGACCTATATGCCCCTCGCCCCGGATAAAAGGCCAGCATTGACTTGCCCTGCGCGCCAGCCCACCAAAGGGCATGCGCCTCATGGCCCTTCTTCTTTGCCTGCTTGCCTGCGCGCCCGCGTGGGCCGAACCGCCGCGCGAGGCGTGCTCCACCGGCAAATGGGGCCATGTGCACTGCATCCGCATGGCGCATTACGTCTACGACACCTGTAACGCCATCGACATCTTTGCCCGCCGCCACGGGCTCAACCGCGAGTTCTTTGCCCGGCTCATTTGGCAGGAGAGCCGCTTTGATCCGAACGCGCTCTCCCCCGCCAATGCCCGTGGGATCGCGCAGTTCATCCCCTCCACCGCGCAGCTGCGCGGGCTCAAAGACCCCTACAACCCCGCCGACGCGCTGGAGCATTCGGCGCAGTATCTGGCCGAAATGGTCGCGCGCTACGGCAATGAGGGGCTGGCCGCGATTGGCTATAACGGCGGCGAACGGCGGGCGGAGGGCTTCTTGCAAGGCGGCGGGCTGGCGCGGGAGACGATCAATTACGTACCCATCATCACCGGACTCACAGCCGAGGACTGGCGCGACAATCCACCGAAAGACCACGACATGCGGCTGAGCCGCGACAAACCCTTCCTGCCCGGCTGTTACGAGATGGCGCAAAACCGGCGGCTGACCCCGCTTGCGCGCCCGGAAGGACGTTTCAGCCCCTGGGGCGTGCAGCTGGCCTTTGGACGCACGAAAAACCAGGCGCGGGCGGCCTTTGACCGCCAAACGGCGCGCTGCCGCGGTGCAGTGCGCCGCGAAAAGCCGGAGTTCGTGCCGGTCAAACACCGCATCCGGGGCAAGCAGGGCTATGTGATGGCCCGCATCGGTCGCCGGTCCCGGGAGGACGCGGACAGGCTGTGCAACCGCATCCGGCGCGCGGGCTGTGTCTGTGCCGTTTACGCCAATAAGTAAGTCGTGACATCGCGCATTCGCGCGACGCGAGCACAAAGATCTGAAGCGTTTTTCAGCCCCTGGTTGCACGCCGCCGCCTTCCTCACGCAAGAGTAGTTAAACATCTGATATATAGGCATAAATTCGCTACTCACGACGCGCGGCTGCGACAATCGCGCCCTTTGAAGGCCACAATCAATCTGTAGTTTTTGCCTGCACTCAAGTCCGAGGATTACCCCTATGTTCTGGTACGCCACCGCAAGCCTGACGCCTGCGCTTTTGCTGGCGCTCGCCTGTGTTTTCGCGGGCTCCTGGCCGCTCTTGGCCGTGCTGTCGATCACGGTGGTGGTGTTTTTCGCCGATAAGATCGGCAAGGCGCTGCCTGAAACCGCTGGAACCGGGCGCGGCGTGAGCGTGGCACTTGCCGCAGTCCACTTCCCGCTGCTGTTCCTGGGCGTCTGGGCCATCGGAACAGGCGCGCATCTAAGCACAATCGACAAAGTGCTCCTCTTCACCGGCCTTGGGCTGTTTTTCGGGCAGATCTCCAACTCCAACGCCCACGAGCTGATCCACGCTCGCGACCGGGCGGGCAAGAGGCTGGGTGCCGCGCTCTATATCTCAATGCTGCACGGCCACCACGTCTCCGCCCACCTGCGGGTGCATCACGTCTACGCAGGCACGGACAAAGACCCCAATTCAGCGCGCAGGGGCGAAGGCTTCTGGGCCTTCGTGCTGCGCGCTTCCGTCGGCGAGTTCATGGCGGGCTTTCGGGCGGATCAGGCCCACCGCGCGCGACATGCGGGGCGGCTCAGCTGGGTCAGCCATCCCTATCTTGCCTATGTTCTGGGGGGCCTCGCGCTCTTAACCATGTCCTTCCTCATCGGTGGGCTGGTCGGTCTGTTGGCGCATATCGGCATCGCGATCTATGCGCAGATGCAGCTGCTGCTGTCGGATTACGTCCAGCACTACGGGCTGCGCCGGAAGATGACCGCGCGGGGCGTGCCCGAACCCGTGGGCCCGGAGCACAGCTGGAACGCGCCCAAATGGTATTCCTCTGCCATGATGCTGAACGCGCCGCGCCACTCCGACCACCACATGCGCCCGGCAAAGGCCTACCCTGCGCTTACGGTCACGCCTCAGACGATGCCGATCCTGCCCCACTCGCTGCCCGTGATGGCGGTGATCGCGCTGGTTCCCCCCCTCTGGCGGCGCATGATGGACCGGCGTGTCGCCCGCTGGCAGGAGCCCGCTTAGCCACTGGCGCTGCCCTGCGCGATCTGGCAGTCTGCGGCCATGCGTATGTTGACCCTTGCTATAAGCCTTCTCACTGCCCTGCCCGCCTTTGCGGGCGATCTGATGACAGCAGAGGAATTTGAAGCCTATACCACCGGTAAAACGCTTTTCTACGGCCGTGACGGGACAGCCTATGGCGCTGAAATCTATCATGAAAACCGGCGCGTGCAGTGGTCCTTCCTGGATGGTGAATGCAAGGAGGGCTCCTGGTACGCAGCGGGTGAGATGATCTGCTTTGTCTATGAGGACAACCCCGATCCCCAGTGCTGGACTTTCCGGTTGGGCACCGGCGGGCTCATTGCGCGGTTTGAAAACAATCCGGCCTCCGATGTGCTCTACGAGGCGCGGGACCGGGGCGAAGAGCTGCTCTGCCTCGGGCCCAAGGTGGGCGTGTGATCCGCGCGGCACTCGCGGCGCTGCTGCTTGGCTCTGCCGCTGGCGCGGAAACGCTGGACACGGCGGAGAAATTCGAAAGCTACGTGGCGGACCGGACACTGTTCTTTCACCGGGGCGACGGGCGTGTCTACGCCTCAGAACGCTACCTGCCCGGCCGCCGCGTGCGCTGGTCCCGCATCGGAGAGACCTGCCTTGAAGGGGAGTGGTGGGCGCAGGACGGGCTGATCTGCTTTGCCTATGAAACGAACCCGGAACCGCAATGTTGGCGCGTGGCGCTTTCCGACGCGGGCCTGCGCGCCACCTCCGACGCGCCCTCCAACCCTACCGTGATCTACGAGGCCCAGGGTGTGACGGGGGAACAGTCCTGCACCGGTCCGCGCCTGGGCGTCTGATGCATAGGCCCTAGAACAGCGAGCCCTGCTCCGGCGTCTTTCCCGCCGCTTTCTTGGGCGCGGGTTTGCCGCCCACCGCCACGCGCCCGTCCGCAAACTGGATCTCCAGTGCGCCCGCCGATTTGGCGTCCTGCGCGCGTGTCACCACCGTGCCTTGCGCCCGCACAACGGCAAAGCCGCGCTCCAGCGTGGCCTCATAGCCGAGCGTTGCCAAAACCCGCCCGCGTGCATCGATCTGGCTGCGCAGACCCGCGATCTGACGCTCACCGACAGCCCCGAGACGGGCAGCGGCCTGGGCCAGCCGCTCCGCCTTGCGCGCGTTTTCCGCCGCAAGCGCTTGCGGCCGAAACCTCTGGCGCAGCGCATCAAATCGCTCCCGCCGCCGCTCTACGATCCGCAGCAAGGCAGGACCGATGCGCGCCGCGCGGTCCTGCGTCGCGCGGGCATGGTCTGCGATGCGCGCCTCAAGTGTACGAAGCTGCAGCGGTGCCGCCCGGCGCGCAAGCAGAATGCGCCGGTTCTGCACGCCCGCCTGCAAGGCCGGGCGCAGTTTCTCGCCCGCCCGGTCCATCCGCTGGCGCGGCACATCCAGCAGCGCCTCCGCGCGCGGCAGCGCGCGCGCCATGTCGCGCAGGCGTTGGTCACGCCGGGTCAGGCCCTGGCTCACCAGCTGTTGCATGCGCGCGCCCTGCCCTTCCAGCCAGGCCGCAAGCTCCCGGCGCACAGGCACGGCAAGCTCCGCTGCGGCGGTGGGCGTGGGCGCGCGTTTGTCAGCAACGTAGTCAATGAGCGTCGTATCCGTCTCATGCCCCACGGCAGAGATCAGCGGAATGTCCGACGCTGCCGCTGCGCGCGTCACGATCTCTTCGTTAAACCCCCAGAGGTCCTCGACCGATCCGCCACCCCGCGCCACGATGATGAGATCAGGCCGTGGCAATGCGCCGCCCGGGGTAAGCGCATTGAAGCCCGCAATCGCGCGCGCCACTTCCGGCGCGCAGGCCTGGCCCTGCACCGCCACGGGCCAGACCAGCACCTTACGCGGAAACCGGTCGCGCAGCCGGTGCATGATGTCGCGAATGACAACGCCCTGCAGGGAGGTGACCACGCCGATGATCTCTGGCAGGTAGGGCAGCGGCTTCTTGCGGGCCTCATCAAACAGCCCCTCCGCCGCCAAGGCCTTCTTGCGCTTTTCCAAAAGCGCCATCAGCGCGCCCGCGCCCGCGATGGCTACGCGCTGCGCATTCAAGGAAAACTTCGACTGAAAGCCCGAGGCGGTCATCTTGCCCTCGGCCACGACCTCCGTGCCTTCCTCCGGCACCACGCCCAGCCCTGCGATCTGGCCTTTCCAGGTCATGCAGGACAGGACCGAGCGGTCGTCTTTGAGATCAAAGTAGAGATGGCCCGACCGCGCGCGCACCACGCGTCCCACCTCGCCTTTGACTCGGACCCAGCCCAGCTCTGCCTCCACCAGTTTTTTCACCGATCCCGCGATTTCGGAGACGGAAAATTCCGGCGTGTTCGACCCGGGCGCGGGATCATCCAGAAGGTCCATGGCACGTCCTTGTGAAGCTGTCGCGCGCAGACTAGAACGCGCAGCAGCCAAGGCCAAGGGAGCGCGCACCATGAACATCCTCATTCTGGGCTCGGGTGGGCGTGAACACAGCCTCGCCTGGGCCGCTCTACAGAACCCCAAGTGCGACAAGCTCATTGTGGCACCGGGCAACGCAGGGATAGCCGCAATCGCCGATTGCGCGACGCTTGACATCATGGATGCCAATGCGGTCGCTGCGTTTTGCGAAGCGGAGGCGATTGATTTCGTGATCATCGGACCGGAGGCCCCGCTGGCTGCGGGCGTCTCCGACGTGCTGCGCGCGGCGGGCTTCCTGGTTTTTGGCCCTTCGGCTGCGGCAGCGCGGCTGGAGGCGTCAAAGGCCTTTACCAAGGAGATCTGTGACGCCAGCCACGCGCCCACCGCGCGGTACGCGCATTTCACGGATGCCGACAGCGCACGGGCCTACGTAGCAGAAACCGGCGCGCCCATCGTGATCAAAGCGGATGGGCTTGCAGCGGGCAAGGGTGTGATCATCGCTCAGAGCCAGGCCGAAGCGGAGGCCGCGATTGACACGATGTTTGACGGCGCTTTTGGAGACGCGGGCGCCGAAGTGGTTATCGAGGAATTCATGGAGGGCGAAGAGGCGTCCTTCTTCGTGCTTTGTGATGGCGAGACCGCGCTGCCCATTGGCACCGCGCAGGACCACAAGCGCGTGGGTGAAGGCGATACCGGCCCCAACACCGGTGGCATGGG
Organism: Pseudomonadota bacterium; assembly: GCA_039024775.1. Lineage (GTDB taxonomy): Bacteria > Pseudomonadota > Alphaproteobacteria > Rhodobacterales > Rhodobacteraceae > Sulfitobacter. The sequence goes on along the minus strand of JBCCPS010000006.1, from coordinate 40,104 downwards.
CGCCTATGCGCCAGCACCTGTGTTGACGGATGCCATTGCCGAAAGGGCGCTGGCGGAGATCATCCGCCCCACGCTTGCCGAACTGGCGCGGCGTGGCACGCCCTATAGCGGTGTTCTCTATGCGGGGCTCATGATCCAGGACGGCGAGCCGCGGCTGGTGGAATACAATGTCCGCTTCGGCGACCCCGAATGCCAGGTGCTGATGATGCGGCTGGGCGCGCAGGCTTTCGACCTGATGCATGCCACCGCACAGGGCCGCTTGGGGGAGATGCGCGTAAACTGGGCCGAAGACCACGCGCTGACCGTGGTGATGGCCGCCGATGGCTATCCCGGGGACTACACCAAAGGCAGCACCATCGCGGGGCTCGACAGCCTGCCCAGCGACAGTCAAAACATGGTTTTTCACGCGGGCACGGCGCTGAAAGACGGCAGTATTATCGCCACCGGCGGACGTGTGCTCAACGTGACTGCGCGGGGCGCTTCACTGGCCGAGGCGCAAAGCCGCGCCTATGCCATGGTTGACCAGATCGACTGGCCCGAGGGTTTTTGCCGCCGCGACATCGGCTGGCGCGCTTTGACCTAGGCGCATCCTGCCCGCGCCCCATGCGTTCCGCTCAAGACAGCGGCGCGCCCTCGCAAGACAGCGGGGTGTCTGTGATCTCCGTCACGCGCTGTAACTCTCCGCTGCCCATCGCCATGACGACAATCTGGTCCTGATAGCGGAAGGGTAGCCAGCAATTGTCAGGATCTGGGAAATCCTCATAGATGAAACAGATGCGCGGGCCCCGGATCTCGATCTTGCCGTAGGTGCAGCGCCCGTTGGGCTGGACCCAGACCGACAGGTCGCGGCGCAGGAACTCCTCCTCCCCCACCACCGATCCGCTGTCAAAGGACCGGAAGGTCAGCGTGTTGCCCACCGCCTGATCCAGAAACGCCTCCGGGCTGATCTGCTCTTGGGCTTGGACGGGCATCGCAAGCCACGCGAGGGTCAGGCAGAACGCAGTTCTCAACATGCCATCGCCTTTGCAAAGCTTGCCCGGCCCTGATGCGGGCCAATGTCACGGGTGGAGAAGCCCGCGCCGTCAAACCGGATCCCGATCACACGCGTCCAATTCGCCGTGGCCACAATCATTTCGGGGACCATGCCCCCGCAGGCCCTTATGCCGCCCGCGATGTCCGCCTCACCAATGCGGTGATTGGTATATCCCGGCAGATCGGCCACAGGCTCCAACTGCCCGGCACGAAAGCGCCAGATCCGCAGCGTTTTTGCCAGATGCGGACGGTCGATGAAGGCCAGCTCCACAAACCCGTCCCCGTCCAGATCAGCCGCCCCCAGCGGCGCCAGCCACCTGTTTCGCGTGCCGATATGCGGTGTCTCCGCGAGTTTTCCAAAGACCCCGTAAACCGCAAGCGCTGCCCCACGCGCCACATCAGTCTCAACCACGATGACTTCCAAGTCTCCGTCCTGATCGACATCGAAAAGTCGGGGTTCCACGTCCTCGAATACATGGTCTAGCGGCAAAACAAGCCTTCTTTCGTGTCGGCGCTGAACAGCGTCTTTGACAAGCCCACTCGACGGGGAAACGGTGGTCAGTATGAGTTCACCCCATTCGATTGCATCGCCTAGAACTCCGTGCGCATATCGCTCCGTCGGAGCCCCGTAGCGCGCCCCGATGATTTTCTCCGCCAGCGCGGAGTGGGCCGCCAGAATGGTAAAGCAGGCGAAAAGCGCAAAAAGCCGCGCCATCAAATCTGCTTTTCCGGCACCTGCACGCGCAGGCCTTCCAACGCGTCGGTCACCTCGATCTGGCAGGTAAGCCGTGATCGCACCGGATCGGGCGCATAGGCGAAATCGAGCATGTCTTCTTCCATGTCGTCCTTCGCCGGGACCTTTTCGACCCAATCTTCCGCGACATAGACGTGGCATGTGGAACAGGCGCAGGCCCCGCCGCAATCGGCATCGATGCCCGGGATATTGTGGTTGCGCGCGCCTTCCATGAGGGAAAGCCCCGACGCGACCTCCACCTCATGCTCTTTGCCGTTGTGTTCCACATAGATAATTTTGGCCATGGGAGCATCCTTCTCACCTGCTGTCACGTCTGCGTAATCTAGGCGTGGCATCGCCCCCTTGCCAGTCCTTATCCGCGACCGCGGTGGTTTCAGTTCGCGCTAGGCAGAGGCCCGCAAAGCGGCTAAAATTCGGAAAAATAAGAGCAGCATCCAGGGCACACCCTGCCATGACACACCCCGTAACCCCCCAGTTTGCGCGTATAAGCGCATGCGTGACCGCAGCTCTTTGGCTCAGCGCCTGTGCGGTGCAAGAGCAGGGGCAAGCCGGTGAGCCGGGCGTAGAGACGGCGACGCGGAACGGGCCGCCGGGGGCGGACATCGGGACCTGCTGGGGACGCACAGTGACCCCCGCGGTGGTGCAGACGGTTGAAAAGCAGGTGGAAGTGACCCCGGCAGAGGTGAACGCAGACGGTACCATCGCCGCCGCCCCAACCTACCGGACGGAAAGGCGCCAGGAAATCGTGAGCCCACGGCGGGACAATTGGTTCGAAACCCCCTGCCCTGAGACCCTGACGCCGGAGTTCGTGGCCTCGCTCCAGCGCGCGCTTATCGCCCGCCAGCTCTTCGCGGGCGAGGCGAATGGCGTTTTTGACGTCTCGACCCGCACGGCGGTGCGCGCCTATCAGGTCAGCATCGGTGGGCCCGACAGCCCAGTGATGTCCATAGAAACCGCCCGCAGTCTGGGGCTGATCGCGGTGCCGCGCCAGCCCTGAATGCAAAAGGGCACCCGCAGGTGCCCCTCCGACTGGTTCTTTAAAGGCCTCAGCCGTCAAGCGTCAGCGCGACAAAGCGCGGATCGCCCGCGCGGCGCACCAACAGCAGGAGCGATTTGCGCCCTGCGTCCTTTGCAGCCTCAACCCGCGTCTCAAGCTCCGCAATAGTGGTCACCTTCTGCTGGCCCGCCTCGGTGATGATGTCACCTGCGCGCAAGCCCTTTTCATAGGCCTCGGACGCCTCATCCACTGCCGTCACCGCAAGACCCGTCATACTCGCCTCCGCGCCAAGCTCTTCGCGCAGCGCGTCGGTCAACGGAGCCAGCGTCAGCCCCAGAAGCTCCGCTGTTTGCGGCTCTTCCGGCTCGGATTCCGTGTCGTCAGTGGAGGTGGCTGCGGTGTCAGCCTCTTCGCGGCGACCGAGCGTCACCAAGATCGTCTGGCTCTTGCCCTCGCGAAGCACGGTCACGCGCACCGTCTCACCCACCGGGCTGTTGCCCACCTGGCGCACGAGGCCCCGGGTGTCTTCCACCTCAACCCCGTCGAACTGCATGATTACATCGCCCGTCTGCAGGCCCGCGTCCTTGGCCGGACCGTCCGGCACGTCGGTGATCAGTGCGCCCTTGGCGGCCTCAAGCCCCTCGATGCCTTCCGCGATGTCATCGGTCACATCCTGGATGCGCACGCCCAGCCAGCCGCGGCGCGTCTCGCCAAACTCTTGCAGTTGATCGACCACCCGGGTCACTACGTTGGAGGCCATCGAAAAGCCGATGCCGATGGAGCCACCGTTGGGGCTCAGGATCGCGGTGTTCACGCCGATGACATCACCGTCCATATTAAAGAGCGGCCCGCCGGAGTTGCCCCGGTTGATCGCTGCATCCGTCTGGATGTAGTCGTCGTAGGTCCCGGACAGCGCGCGATTGCGGGCCGACACGATGCCAGCAGACACCGAAAAGCCCTGCCCCAGCGGGTTGCCCATCGCGATGACCCAATCGCCCACACGCGCCGAATTGCTGTCACCGAACTGCACGAAGGGCAGCGGCGTCGCTGCTTCCACCTTCAACAGAGCAATGTCCGTGTTGGGATCGGTGCCCACGACCTGAGCCTTCAACTCCAGGCCCGAGAAGAACTCAATGTTGATCTCATCCGCGCCTTCGATCACGTGGTTGTTGGTCACCACGTAGCCGTCTTCCGAGATCACAAAGCCCGAGCCAAGTGCGGAGGACCGGCGCGGGCGCTGACCGGGGCGGTTGCGTTCCTGAAACTCGCGGAAGAAATCCTCGAAGGGAGAACCCTCCGGCACGATGCCTTGCGGCCCGGTGCGCCCTTCCACCAGCGTGGAGGTGGTGATGTTGACCACCGAGGGGCTGATCTGTTCTGCCAGCGGCGCGAGGCTTTCGGGTTTGGCAAAGGCGGAGACGGCCATCAGAACGGTCATCGCCATCGCCATCAGCGTGATCATCACGCCGCGCAATATGTTGCCTTCGTTGATCGTTTGAGCTTCTGCGCGCGCTTTTGACTGCATCGTGTTCTCCTCAAAGAAAGCCGTAGGGCCTCTTTTCCATATCGCTGAATGCAGAGTGCCGCGCCCCGCGCGCCTCCGCAATATGAAAGATGTAGCCCATCACAGCCATTTCAACGTTGCAAATGGCGCAAATCCCCTGCGATCCGCGCACGCTTGATCAAAAATTCGCGCGCGCTGTTGCGAGCCTCAGGCACCTAAAAAGGGCCGACGAAATCGCCGGCCCCTCTAGTCTCCGCGCGGCGTGCCGCCGCGTTGTTGGGTGCGCCCTATTCCAGTCCGTCGGCGCGTGCGCCTTGGTCTGACCGCAGGTAGTTAAAGAACTCACTGTTGGGCGTCAGCACCATGGTGGAGTTCTGACCGCGCAGCGCTTCCTCATAGGCGGCGAGCGAGCGGTAGAATTCAAAGAATTCCGGGTCCTGCGAATAGGCTTCCGCGAAGATGCGGTTGCGCTCGGCGTCCGCCTCACCTTCGATGATGCGCGCGTCGCGGTTCGCCTCCGACAGGATTTCCTCATAGGTCCGGTCTGCCAAAGCCGTAACGCGCTGCGCCGCTTCGCGGCCCCGTGCGCGTTCGTCCGTCGCTTCCCGCTCCCGCTCCGCGATCATCCGCTGCAGTGTCGCGTCAAAGTTCTGCTCCGGCAGATTGGTTTGGCGCAAACGCACGTCCACCACTTCAAGGCCCAGCGCCGTGGCGCGGGCGTCTGAGCGCACGCGGATCTGGTCCATCAGCGCGGCCCGCTCCGGCGATAGGATCGTGTTGGAGGTCACACCGTCCGAACCCAGCACCGCGCGGATCTGGGATTCCAGAATGCCGCTCAGTTCCGCCGACGCACGGCTTTCACCGCCCGTACCAATGGCTTGGCGATACTGCACGATGTCGTCAATCCGGTAGAGCACGAAAGCGTCGATCTCAAGCCGCCGGTCATCGGCGGGCGTGACCTCAATCAGCTCTGTCTCCAAGGTCAGAATACGATCTTCAAAGCGGATGACCTCATCGATGATGGGCAGTTTGAAGCCAAGGCCCGGATCCGTACGCACCTGCTCAATCTGACCAAAGCGGACGACCAGCGCTTTCTCACGCTCGTCTACCACGAAGATCGAAGAGAATACGCCCACAACAGCGATCACGACGATCGGGATTAGAAAACTCGTTCCTCGCATCAGTTGCCTCCTCCGGTGCTGCGGCGCAGTTCATTGAGCGGCAGGTAGGGGACAACCCCCTGCCCGCTTGTTCCGCCCGCTTCGTTTTCGAGAATGATCTTGTCCACGTCGCCCAAGACCTTTTGCATGGTTTCAAGATAAAGACGCTTGCGCGTGACCTCAGGGGCCGCCTGATATTCTTGCAGAACGGCCACAAAGCGGCTCGCTTCACCAACGGCCTCGTTGACCACGCGCGCGCGGTAACCTTCGGCCGCTTCCAGCAAACGCGCGCTTTCACCGCGCGCCTCCGCCGTGCGCTGGTTGGCATAGGCATCCGCCTGCCGCTCCACCCGGTCACGCTCCTGTTCCGCCGCCTGCACGTCGCGGAAGGCGTCCACAACCGAGACGGAGCTTGTCTGGCCGTTCGGGTCGGTCACCTGCACCGTCTGGCTGGGCGGGTCCACCTTGTTCACGTTCACACGCAGCACGTTGATGCCGGTGGCGCGATTGTCGAGGGTCGTTTGGATCAGTTCCTTGACCTGCTCTTCAACCAAACCACGGTCCCGGTTGAGGATCGGCGCGAGCTCTGACTGCGCGATCACTTCGCGCATCGCGGCTTCGGCGATGGCGCGCACGGACGCCGTGGGATCGCGCAGCGAGAATTTGAATTCGCGGGCATCCTTGATGTTCCAGACCACCTGGAAATCAATGTCCACGATGTTTTCATCCGTGGTCAGCATCAGCCCTTCGTTGGTGTTGCCGCCACGGCGGATGCCCAGCTCTTCGGTCCGGTTGGTCGTCACGTCAAACACTTCCGCCGTGACCAGGGGCCAGGGGGCGAAGTTCAGACCTTCCGTGCCGATCTCGGAAAACTCACCCAGGAAGAGCTCAATGGACTGCTGTTCTGTGCGCACCGTGTAAAAGCTGGAAAACGCCCAAAGCGCCACTGCCGCCAGCGCGCCCAGGCCAATCGTGCCGCGTGTCAGGGCAAAGCCGCCACCACCGCCACCGCTGCCGCCATTGCCGCTGCCGCGCTTGCCACCGCCGCCCATCAGGACGCGCAGCTGTTCTTGGCCTTTCTTGACCAACTCGTCGATCTCAGGGATTTGCGGGTTGTCGCGGCCCGAGCCCCTTTGGCCCGACCCGTTTTGGCCGCGCGGATCGCGGGGACGATTGTCCTCACCACCTCCACCGCCTTTGTTACCACCCCCGCCCCAGGGGCCGCCCGAATTGCCAGCCATACGATTATTTTCCCTTTTGCAGCATTCAGGACCGCCCATGCGGCCCGTTCCCTTGCAGATGTGGCTCCCTGTCCGAAAAATCAAGCAGTTCGCATCGGTGTTCGCATCGTAACCAGCTCTTCGGACATGGTCGGATGGACTGCACAAGTTGCATCAAATTGTTCTTTGGTCAGCTTCGCCTTCACCGCGATCCCAGCCATCTGTATCAGCTCCCCCGCCGCTGGTGCGACGATGTGACATCCCAGCACCACCCGTGTCTCTTTTGACACGATCAATTTCATCAACACCCGGTTGGGCCGGTCGGCAAAAGCGCTCTGCATCGGGCGGAAGGAGGTGCAGTAGACCTCGATCTCTTCGGCCTCGCGCGCCTCTTCCTCGCTCATCCCCACGGTGCCAAGCTCTGGCTGTGTGAAGATGGCGGAAGCGATGAGCGCGTGATCTACCGGCTCGGGCGCGCCGCCAAACACCGTCTTGGTAAAGGCCATGCCTTCGCGGATCGCGACCGGCGTGAGGTTCACACGGTTGGTCACATCGCCGATGGCATAAATGGAGGGCACCGCCGTCTGGCTGAAGTCATCCACCACGATCTCGCCCCGGCGGCCGATCTCGACGCCCAAATCCTCCAGCCCCATGTCGCGGCTATTAGGGTTGCGCCCAGTGGCAAAGAGCACGCAGTCATAGATATTCTCATTGCCGTTGGTGGATTTGACCCAGATCGGTCCTTTACCAGGGGCCTCGGGCGCATCTTCGGCGCGCCTCTCACCTGCGGGCGCGCCCATCGCCGCATCCGATGCGGTGGGTTGGGGCCCGTCTTCATGATCGGCGGCAAGCGCCATCTCCACGATGTTGGAGCCTGTGCGCAGGTCAATGCCCGCCTCGCGCATCTGTTCAGCGACCAGCCCGCGCGCCTCATCATCAAAGCCGCGCAGGATCTGCGCGCCGCGATAGTATTGCGTGACCTCAACGCCCAAGCCGTTCATCACGCAGGCAAATTCACAGGCGATATAACCGCCACCGATAATCAGCATCTTCTTTGGCAGGCGCTCCAAATGGAAGATATCATCCGACACGATCCCCAAATGCGCGTTGGGCAGATTGGGGCGCACCGGATGCCCGCCCGTGGCCACCAGGATGTGTTTGGCCGTCTTGGTGGTCCCGTCGGCCATCTCGACCGTATGCGCGTCCTTGAGCTTGGCGCGCTGGTCGAACGTCTCCACGCCCGAGCCCTTGAGCAGCTTGCGGTAGACGCCTTCGAGACGGTCAAGTTCGGAGTTCAGCTTGTCACGAAAGGCGGGCCAGTCAAAGCCGCCGGCGGTCATGTCCCAGCCGTAAGCGCGCGCTTCATCCGCCATTTCGCCATAGCCGGAGGCGAAGACCATCAGCTTTTTGGGCACGCAGCCCCGGATCACGCAGGTCCCGCCATAGCGGTCTTCCTCCGCCAGCGCGACCTTGGCGCCGTATTCGCCCGCGGCCACCCGCGCCGCGCGCACCCCGCCAGAGCCCCCGCCGATCACAAAGAGATCATAGTCGAACGTATCATCAGCCATGGCAGGGTCCTTTGTAGAAAGCGTGCCAGCAGCTATAGGCGCGCGGACCGGGAATGGCCATAAGCCCTCCGGCCCCAGCTTGCGCCAAGGTGTTTTCCTAACGAAAAACGTCACTTTCAAGCGCGGGCCAATTCACATAGCGTGCGGGCATTGAACAAAGTTATGGAGCTTTAACGATGAAAAAACTGATCTCGGCCGCGGCCCTTTGCGCTGTTTTCACCCTGCCCGCGACAGCCCAGGAGGACACGGTGCCCAACCCCGCGGTGCTTGAACAAATCGCGCTCTCCGAGCAGTTGATGGCCATCGGACAGGACCGCAACGACGCGCTGATCATCCTGGCCGCGATCAAGCTGCGGGCAAACCTGCAGGAAGACGCGCTGCCGCAAAGCGCGGATGCGCTCACCGACCGCGACGCCGCTTTTGCCGCCGCGCGTGCAGCAGCGGCGAATGATCCAGCGCTTTTGGGGATAGTGGAGGATGTGAATGCGCTTAATTCCCGGGGGACTTGCGTGAAGTACCTCTACGGGCCGACCTACTGCTACTGACCCCTCACACGGGCGACCGCGCATCGCGGGCCCGCACGCGCTTTCAGGAGCAGCGCCATGAACATCCCCATCCTGATCGTCGCCGCTGTGATGAGCGTGGCCATCTTAGGCCACGTTTTCATCGGCACGCGCGAAACCGCCACGCTGGAGCCCCGCGCAGCCAGCGGCAAACCCATGGCAAACTGGGTGCAGACAATGTGCGCCTTCCAGATGCTGACGATTGATCTGATCGTGCTGACAGCCGCGCTCTACTGGCTGGCGCTGGGGGAGCCGGGCGCGCTGGCGCGGCCCCTCACCCTCGCCATCGCGGGATATTTCGCGCTGCAGGGCCTGCTGTGGCTGGGGCACATTCTCTGGTTCTCACGCCCAGGTGCAAGCCTGCTCACCCTGCCGCACTGGGCCGTCTGGCTGGGCTGCGCAGCGCTCCTATGGTGGGGCGCGTAAGCGCGGCGACCTTACCTAGTCGCCAATGTCGGCGAAAAGGTTCTCGCTTTCCACAAAATCAAGCTGATCGGTGGAGACGGTGCCAGCATTAATGTCGCGCACCTCTGCCCTGCCGTCGCCGTATCCGATCACGACCACGTCGCAGACGTCGATGAAAAGCCCGTTCTCCACCACGCCCGGCATCTGGTTAAGCACCATTGCCATCTGCCTTGGATTGCCGATCCGGCTCAGATGCAGATCAAGGATGTGGTTGCCCTCATCGGTGATATAAGGCACCGCGCCGTTCATCCGCATCGACAGCTGACGGCCCATCACATCCATTCCGATCAGCATTTCCTCAATCAGCGCCTGCGTGGTCTGCCAGCCAAAGGGGATCACCTCCACCGGCAAGGGGAATGCGCCTAACCGCTCCACCTCCTTGGCGGCATCCGCGATCACGATCATCTGGTCGGAGGCTGTCGCCACGATCTTTTCCTGTAGCAGCGCGCCGCCGCCGCCCTTTATCAGGTTGAGATCGCCGTCAAACTCATCCGCGCCGTCGATGGTAAGGTCGAGCCATTTGGCCTCATCTAGGCTGATCACGTCAATGCCGACGTCCCGCGCCAGGGCTGCTGTGCGGCTGGAGGTCGGCACGCCGGTGATCTTGAGCCCCTCATCGCGCACCATCTCACCCAGGCAGCGCACCAGCCAGGCCGCGGTGGACCCGGTACCCAGGCCCACGCGCATCCCGTCCTCGACAAAATCCGCCGCGCGCTTGGCGGCGACGAACTTGGCCCGGTCAATGGGCGACAATTCTCCGGACATGCAGCTCCTCCGATCCAGCTTGCGCTGTTCTATAGCCTCTCGCGCTGCGCCAAGCGAGACCCGAAGTCTTGCAGTTTCTCCGCATATGCGGGGGCGTGGGCTTGAAGGGAGAAGAAGATAGGCCCCTCTGTCGTTCTCAAATTACACACGGGGCGAGACCGCGCCTTTGCTGAAGCAAAGACTCTCATCTCGCTGTCAACATGCCCTTTGGGCATGTTGCTTATTCCAAGGCCACTTCAACTTCGGTGAGATCGGTCAGAGAGGCGTCGATCAACCGCAGGGCCGCCAGCGACATCCGGCTGCCCGCGGTCGCGGGGCCATCGATGGGGATGAGCGTCACCAGCGAGGACTTGCCATTACCGGGATTGGTGACGCGCCCCTGCCGTTCCTCGGAGACCAGCGGTGTCTTGAGCCACAGGCCCGGTTCCGTCGGACTGCCCAGCGACACGACCGTGGTTCCCAGCGCCCGGCCTTCCGCTTCGGGCTCTGCCGTGGCCGCTGCGCGCTGCTCAGGCGTGGTGGTGTCCAGCGCCTCTGCCGTGCGCGCGGCGGGGGGTGGCGGGGGTGCTGCGGTTTCAGGCGCAAGCGTGGCGGTCTCCGCCGTTTCCAGCGGCGTCACGAAGGGATCGGCAGGCTCTGTCGCCGCGGCATCCGCTGCCCGCCCCGGCAGGCTGAGGCCAAACCGCTCCGTCACGCCCGCGCATCCCGTCAGGACCAGGCCGCAAAGAAGGCTCACGCAGATGTGTCTCATAGCGTATCCCTAGCCGTCCGCGCGCGCCTCGGAAAGTCCAAATGCAGCTTGCCAGCCGCAGTTGCCGCTTCTACCTTCCCCCACATGAGCGCTCCTCTCATCGATCCTTTCCAGCGCGCGATCAGCTACCTGCGCGTCTCGGTCACCGACCGCTGCGATTTCCGCTGCGTCTACTGCATGGCGGAAAACATGACCTTTCTGCCCAAAAAGGAGCTACTGACGCTGGAGGAACTTGACAGGCTTTGCACCGCCTTTGTCGACCTCGGCGTTCAGAAACTGCGGATCACCGGCGGGGAGCCGCTTGTCCGGCGAGGCATCATGACCTTTTTCAACAGCATGTCCCGGCATCTGGACAGCGGTGCATTGCAAGAGCTCACGCTGACGACCAATGGATCGCAGTTGGAGAAATTTGCCGATGATCTTTATGCCGCTGGCGTGCGGCGGGTGAACATCTCCCTCGATACGCTGGACGAGGACAAGTTTGCCGCGATCACCCGGTGGGGGCGGCTGCCCCAGGTTCTGCGCGGCATCGATGCCGCCCTGCGCGCCGGGCTGCGGGTCAAGCTGAATGCCGTGGCGCTCAAAGGCTTTAACGAGGTTGAACTGCCCGCGCTCACCGCATTTTGCGCGGCCCGCGACATGGACCTGACCTGGATCGAAGTGATGCCCATGGGGGATCTGGGCAATGAAGACCGGCTGGATCAATACTGGTCCCTGCGCGACGTTCGCGCCGCTTACGAACAGGCCTATAGCGTCACCGACCTGATCGAGCGCACGGGCGGGCCTGCCCGTTACGTTCGGTTGGAAGAAACGGGCCAGAAGATCGGCTTTATCACGCCGCTCACGCATAATTTCTGTGAAAGCTGCAATCGGGTCCGGCTGACCTGCACGGGCGAGCTTTACATGTGTCTGGGCCAAGAGGACGTGGCCGACCTGCGCGCCCCGCTGCGGGCGCATCCGGACACCGATGAAGCGCTGCACGACGCCATCCGCGCGGCCATCGCTCGCAAGCCCCGGGGCCATGACTTCGACTATTCACGCCAGCGCGCGGATGGGCAGATGTCGCGCCACATGAGCCACACCGGTGGCTAAAGGCTCCAACGGAAAACCATAGACATACAGCGTTATTCAAATCTTCTGCCCTACAGGCACTGTCGGGCTGCGCCGTCCCGCCATTGCGTCGCCATTGGGCTCGAATCAATGGCGACGCAATGGCGACCGGTGCATTTGCGCCACCCCGCGGGACGGCGCATGAAGTGACGGCGCATGAAGTATCGTCATAGATCTCTCAGGTTTTGGGTCGGAAGCTTTAGGGCACAGACTACCCCAAGGGCATCCGCTGCTCCACGATCTCGGCCCACCAGGAACAGCCCGCCGGGATCGCCTCATCGTTGAAATTGTATTCCGGGTGATGGACCATCGCCCCCTCCCCGTTGCCCAAGAGGATGTAGGCCCCAGGCCGTTCCTGCACCATGAAGGCAAAATCCTCGCCCCCCATGACCAGTGGCGCGTCATCGCAAGCCCCTGCCACATGGCGCGCGACATCGGCGGCAAAGGCGGTCTGATCCGGGTGGTTCACCATCACCGGATAGTTGCGCTTATAGCCCACCTTCACGGTCGCGCCAAAGGTCTTCGCAATGCCCTCGCAAATCTCACTCACCCGCTGCTCCGTCAGATCGCGCACCGCATCGCTGAGCGTCCGCACGGTGCCTTTCAGATGCACCCGCTGGGGGATCACATTGTAAGCCTTTGAGGAACTCTCGATCGAGGTGATCGACACCACCACGTTCTCCACCGGGTCCACGTTGCGGCTGGCGATGGTCTGCAAGGCTGTCACCATCTGAGCGGCGGCCACGAGCGTATCGCGGGTCTCCTGCGGTTTGGCGGCGTGCCCGCCCAGCCCCTCGATCTCGATGTCCAAAAGGTCCGTGGCGGCAAAGAAGGCGCCTTCACGGATCGCGAAACTACCTGTCGGCCGCCCCGGCCAATTGTGCATGCCATAGACTTCCTGAATGCCCCAGCGCTCCATCATCCCGTCCCGGCACATCTCGCGCCCGCCGCCGCCGCCTTCTTCGGCGGGCTGAAAGATCACCACCGCCGTGCCGTCGAAATTGCGCGTCTCCGCCAGATACTGCGCGGCCCCCAGCAGCATCGCGGTATGGCCATCATGCCCGCAGGCGTGCATCGCGCCGGGCGTTTTGGAGGCATAGTCGAGCCCCGTTTGTTCATGAATGGGCAGCGCGTCCATGTCCGCGCGCAGGCCGATGACCCGGCCCGAGCCGCGCGTCCGCCCGTGGATCACACCGACAACGCCGGTTTGCCCGATGCCCTCCACCACCTCGTCACAGCCAAAGCCGCGCAGCTTTTCAGCTACGATACCCGACGTGCGCTGCGTGTCGAAAAGAAGCTCAGGATGGGCGTGCAAATCCCGGCGCCAGGCGGTGATGTCATCGTGCAATTCGGCGAGGCGGTTTTTCACGGGCATGGAGCGTGCTTTCTTTGCGGTGTTCCGCGTTCGCTGCGAAGGTTCAAACGACGACAGGGGCGTCTCAGAGACGAAGCCGTGCCGGACCGGCGGAAAGGGGGTTTGATTGAAAGATCAATGCATTGGGAGCAGACAGTATTCTACCATAACACCAGACTAGGGTGTATGGTCTGTGAGGGGCAAGCGGCTTTCGGCAATCTCTGCAAACCAGGAACATCCCGCGGGAATGGCCGCGTCGTTGAAGTTATACTGGGGGTGGTGGACCGTCGGCCCATCGCCGTTGCCGATCATCATGTAGGCGCCGGGGCGGACGTTGAGCATGTAGGAAAAATCCTCCCCCGCCATGATGGGGGGCGTGTCGCGCCAGACGCCTGGGGTCACGGCCTCCGCCGCATCAGCGGCATAGTGGGTGTTGGCTGCGTGGTTGACCGTGATGGGATAGCCCCGGTCGTAGGTGATCTCCGCGCTGCACTGATAGGCTGCCGCCACTTGGGTCACGATCTGCTTGAGCCGGTCTTCCGCCAGATCGCGAATGCCGTCCTCCAGCGTGCGCACGGTGCCCCGCAGGCGCACGCGTTGGGGCAGCACATTGTGGCTGTCGGTGTCACTGCGCAGGGTGCAAACGGAGACCACCACTTGTTTGACCGGATCCACGTTGCGGCTGGCGATGCTTTGCAAAGCCACGACCACGTGCGCGGCAGCCAGATTGGTATCCACCGCCTCGTGCGGTGCGGCGGCGTGCCCGCCCTGACCTTCGAGCCAGATGTCGAATTCATCCGCTGCCGCCAGAAGCGCGCCTTCGCGGATCGCGAAGGCCCCCGCGGGGTGGCCGGGCATGTTGTGCATGCCGTACACTTCCGAGATCTGCCAGCGTTCCATCATGCCGTCCTTGACCATCTCGTTGCCGCCGCCGCCGCCCTCCTCAGCGGGCTGAAAGATCAGCGCCACACGGCCGTCGAAGTTGCGCGTCTCCTGCAGGTACTGCGCGGCGCCCAAGAGCATCGCGGTATGCCCGTCATGCCCGCAGGCGTGCATCTTGCCGGGATGGGTGGAGGCGTATTCAAGCTTCGTGGCCTCTGTGATGGGCAACGCATCCATGTCCGCGCGCAGGCCCACCGTCTTGCCGCTGGCGATGCTGCGGCCCTCAATGACGGCCACGATCCCGCTCTGCCCCACGCCAGTCGTGATGTCGGTGATCCCGAAGGACTTCAGCTTCTCTTCGACAAACGCAGTGGTCTTGGGCAGATCGAACTGAAGCTCTGGGATCGTATGCAGGTGTTGCCGCCATGCGGCGATATCGGCTTGGGTCTCCGCAAATCGGTTCCTGATCGGCATGATGGTTTATTCCTTTGCCCTTGCTCCAAGCCCCTACACGTTGGGCCCCAAGCGCATGGGCGTCCCATCAGTGAAGCGGTCCAACCTGAACCGGGACAGATCATGGCCCGGTTTGGCGCCGGTGACCAGAGCGGCCAGCACCTTTCCCATGCCGGGCCCGATGCCAAAGCCATGCCCCGACATGCCGGTGCCGATCACAAGGCCCGGGATCGCCGCGCAGTGGTCCACAACAGGCACAATGTCAGGCATCACGTCGATCATCCCCGCCCAGGCGGCTTTGAGCCGCACCTCCGGCAGGTCCGGAAACATCGCCTCGAACCGGCGTTTGAGCCGTCTGATCCGACGCATGTTGGGCGCGGGGTTGAGGATGCGCATGCGCTCGAACGGGCTCTGCTGGTCCGCGCGCCAGCGCCGCGGTGTGCCCCAGGCATCCGGAAAACCCCAGGGGGCCGCGGGATAGAGCATCTGGCCAAAGGGGCTGCGTTTGAGCTGCGTGGCGTATCTGGGCAGCGCGCGCACAGCATCCGGCCCCACGAAAAGCTCGGTCGCGCCCGGCGGGGCAAGCGTATAGCCGCCGTCCACCCGGCGGCGCAGCGCCACGCGGCCGTCGGCGGCGGCACCGGCATGGACTTGCGGTAGCGGTTCGGTGGCGGTGACGTTCTCGCGGACGGATAATTGCGGGATGGAAACGCCGTGGTTGCGCAAGAACAGCGATGACCAGGCCCCGCCCGCCAGCACCACGGATGATGCGCGGATGCGGCCCGCTTCCGTCACGACTCCCGACACCTGCCCCGCGCTGAGGTCAAGCTTGCGCACCGCGCAGCGTTCGATGATCGTCACGCCCTCGCGCGCGGCGATGCCTGCGAGGGCCGGCACCGCCACCCAGGGCTCCGCGCGCATATCCGACGGCGTGACCATCGCCCCTGCATAGGCGTGCGCGCAGCCCGGGAAGGCCGCTGCGACCTCCCCCGCACTCATCAGCCGCGTGTCGACACCGCTGCCCGACACGGCCTTCATCCAGCGAGCGTGGCCTTCTAGCTCCGCCTCGCTCGACGCCAGATAGGTGACCCCCTCCTGCCGCAGGCCTACATCCACGTTGGTCTGCTTGGCAAGATCGCGCCAGAGCGCGGCGGCCTCCTGCATGATGGGCAGCTCATCCGGGTCACGGCCCTGTTGGCGGATCCAACCCCAGTTGCGCGAAGACTGCTCCCCCGCGATGCGGCCCTTGTCCAAAAGCACCACGCGGTGGCCCGCGCGCGCCACAAAGAGCGCGGTGCACACGCCGATCACCCCGCCGCCGATAACCACGACATCCGTTTCACGCGGCAGAGGGCCCGCAAAGGACACCGGGGTCTGCGCGTTGATCGGGAAGTGCTTCATTTGGGCCTCTTGGTTTGGCGGGGACGACATGTGCTTTCAGGTCAGCGCCGCCGTTAGGCCTGCAACCGCGCCACCAGGCTGCGCATGAAGTCATGGCCTGCGTCAAATTGCGCGACGCTCACGTATTCATCTGGCTGATGCGCTTGGGCGATGTCACCCGGCCCACAGATCACGGCCGAATAGCCCGCCTCCTGGAACTGCCCGGCTTCGGTGCCATAGCTCACCTGATGGGTCGCGTTGTCGCCGGTGATCTGGCGCACCAACGTCTCCGCCTCGCCGGCCTCTTCGGGTTGCAGCGCAGGCACGTCAAAGCGCGGCGTGACCTTGATGTAGGTCTCGGGCACCACTTCCTGCATCGCGGCCTCCACCTGCGCCACCTTTTCGAGATAGCGTTCGGTCCAGGCGTCCTTGTCCTCCCCCGGGACCACGCGAAAACCCATGCCAAAGGTGCAGGTTTTGGCGGTAATGTTTTCGGCCGTGCCGCCCTCAATCGTGCCCACATGGGCGGTGGTGAAAGGCGGGTCAAAAAGGGCGGCCATATCCGTGGGCTTGCGCGCCATGTTGTCGGTGTTCACGTCATTGGCCCATTCGATCAGCTTGGCACCCGCCATGATCGCATTCACGCCTTTGTGCATGATGGAGCTGTGCACCTCGTGGCCCACCACCTCCGTCACAAAGCCCGTGCCGCCCTTGTGGCCCGTCACCGCCTGCATCATGGAGGGCTCGCCCACGATCACAGAGGCGCCTTTGGGCAGAACAGGCTGCATCGCTTCGATCATGGGCGGCGCGCCGGTGCAGCCCACTTCTTCGTCAAAGCTGAGCGCGATCTGGAGGGGCCGCTGGATGTGACCGTGATGGCCGGCCACCAGTGCCCAGATCGCAAGCGCGTCAAAGCCCTTCATGTCGCAGGTGCCGCGCCCGAAATACTTGCCGTCCCGCTCCACGACCGTGAAGGGATCGGAGGTCCAGGGCTGGCCATCCACTGGCACCACGTCCGTATGGCCCGACAGCACGATCGCGCCTTCCTCCCAGGGGCCCACATGGGCAAAAAGCGCGTGCTTGGGCTGTTCGGGGTCGATGTAGCGATGGCTTTCGATGCCGTGGGAAGCCAGATAGTCGGCCACCCAGTCGATCAGGGGGATGTTGCTGTCACGGCTGACGGTGGGAAAGCTGATGAGCTTTTCCATCAGTGCGAGGGGAGAGAGCTGTTCGGCCATATGTCCTGCCTTCTGAGTGAGCACCGTTTTCTTTGAAAGAAAACGGCCCGGAAACTTTAAAAGTTTCCGTCCCGAAATCTTCAAAAGATTTCGCGCCCTCAATATCCGCTGTCGGATGTCATCACAAAGTGTCCCGGCTCCACTTCATTGTAAACCGACGCTTCGGGCGTATAGCCCACCGGATGGATGGGCGATGGAATCGGCTTGAAGTTGAGGTCTTTTTCCGACTTGCGCTGGCGCGGATCGGCAATGGGCACCGCGGACATGAGCGCTTGCGTGTAGGGATGCTGGGGGTTCTCGAACACCCGCGCGCGCGGACCCAGCTCCACAATCCGGCCCAGATACATCACGCCGACCTGATGGCTCACCCGCTCCACCACCGCCATGTCGTGGGAGATGAACAGAAAGCTCAGACCCATCTCGGACTGCAACTCCATCATCAGGTTCAGCACCTGCGCCTGCACCGACACATCCAAGGCGGAGACCGCCTCATCCGCGATGATCAGCTTGGGATTGAGCGCCAGCGCTCGGGCAATCGCCACCCGCTGGCGCTGCCCGCCCGACAACTCATGCGGATAGCGCCGCATGAAGCTGCGCGGCAGTTCCACCCGGTCAAAGAGCATCTCCACCCGTTCGCGCACCGCAGCACCTTTAAGGGTGCCGAAGTTGTGGATGGGCTCGGCCACCTGTTCGGCCAGCTGCATCTGCGGATTGAGCGAGGCAAAGGGGTCCTGAAAGATCATCTGCATGTCGAGCCGCGCAGTGCGCAGATCGATCTGGTTGAGCGCCATGATGTCCTTGCCATCGAGCAGGACCTGCCCCTTCTGCGGCTCCACCAGGCGCAAAATGGACCGCCCCGCCGTGGATTTGCCGCAGCCGCTTTCGCCGACCAGACTGAGCGTCTGGCCCTTGTTGATCTTGAACGACACGTCTTCGACCGCGTGCACATTTGCCACCGTACGGCGCAGGAAACCACCCGTCACCGGAAAGCGCGTGGTCAGATGATCGACCGACAGCAGCACATCCTGCGTGCCTTTGATGGGCGCGATTTCCTTCTGGTCGCGGCCCATCAGCTTCATCGGTTCGGGATAGGCCTTGCCGCGCATCTCTCCCAGCTTGGGCACAGCCGCGAGCAGCGCCTGCGTGTATGGATGCTTGGGGTTTTCGAAAATCTCCTCGACCGGGCCTTCCTCTACCTTGTTACCGCGGAACATCACCACGACGCGATCGGCCATCTGCGCCACCACCGCCATATCGTGGGTGATGAACATCACCGCCGTGCCCGTCTCGCGCTTCAGGCGGTCCATCAGCGCCAGGATCTCCGCCTGGATGGTCACATCGAGCGCTGTGGTCGGCTCATCGGCAATAAGCAGCCGTGGCTCGCAAGCCAGCGCCATCGCGATAACAACGCGCTGGCGCATGCCGCCTGAAAGCTCATGGGGGTATTGCTTCAACCGCCGCTCTGGCTCAGGGATCCGGACCTGCCGCAAAAGCTCCAGCGCGCGGGCATTGGCCTGCGCCTTAGACATGCCCCGATGCAGCCGCAGCCCTTCGGTCATCTGTTTTCCCACAGTGAACACAGGGTTGAGCGCTGTCATCGGCTCCTGAAAGATCATGCCGATCTCATTGCCCCGGATGTGGCGCATGGTGGACTGATCCGCGCCCGACAGCTCCAACTGTCCCTCAGAGGCGCGGTCAAAGATCAGCGTGCCGCCTGCGATCTCCCCGCCGCCGAATTCCACCAGCCGCATCAGCGACAGCGACGACACCGACTTCCCAGACCCCGATTCGCCCACCACGCAGACTGTCTCGCCCGGGTGGATGTCGAAACTGACGTCTTCGACGCCCACAACGGGGCCATCCTTGGTCTGGAATTCGACGCGCAAGCCCTTGATCTGGGCAATCGGTGCTTTCGTCTGTTGGTCGAGCATGGGTCCCCCGGGGTTGCCTTGCCCGACGCTACGGCCATTGGCGCGGGGGTGTCAAACGTCAGCCCTTTACCGCGCCCACCCGTGCCGCCCGCCAGGCGGAGGGCGTCTGGCCAGTGTTGCGCGTGAACTCCCTGTTAAAGTTGGATTTCGTGTCGAACCCAGCGGCATAGATCACCTGCGTCACACTCATGTCGCTGCCCTCCAGAAGGCGACATGCCTGCCTGACGCGCAATCTGTTAATGTATAGCGACACGTTGCAGCCAGCCACCGCGTTGACTGCGCGCGACACCTCGCGCGCCGGGCGCATCATGCGCCGCGCGATGCGGTTGAGGTTGATGTCCGGGTCCAGATGCAGCTTTTCAGCATCCACCAGCGCGCTCAACTGGCGAAAGGTCGCCTCATTGTCTGCCGCCTGGCTTTCAGGCGTGGCGCGGGCGCGCTTGGCCATCCAGGTCACGGCTGTATAGCCCAAAAGCCCCGCCAAGAGGCCCAGCACAGTCATCCAGGACAGGATGCGCAGCGTGTTGCGCCCGTCGGTCATCACGAAGTCCACCGCGATGACAACATCCGCCACAAAGGTGATCATCTGCACCGCCGCCACCAACCACAGCAGCGTGAGCACCGCGCGCCCTCGGTGCGTCTCCACCCAGCCCAGCGCGTCGCTGCCGCCCAGCCCCAGCCGGATGAGCAGCACCGCATAGATCAGGTTGGTCAGCGCCAGCACCGGGTCGAGCGCGTCGATGAAACACACCAACGCCAGGGCACCCGCCAGAAGCGGCAGAAGGTGCACCAGCTGAGCAGGCCCCAGTGCCGGGCGCCGGAATGCAAGATAGGCCAGCGGCGGCAGAAACGTGGCCGACAGCGCCTGCACCAGCCGCAGGCTGTCCACGCCATAGCCAAACCGGAGCCCGACAAGGATCTGCTGCGCGCAGATCAGCCCGAGAAAGGCCAGAAACCAGCCGCTGCGGCGCTCCAGCCCCCGGGTGAGGGCCTCATAGACGGCAAAGATCGCCGCCAGTAACGCGATGACGAACGGCAGCGGAACCATGAACATATGCGGTGTCCTCATGCGGTGTTTACCCCGCCGATATGGCCCCGATTGCGATGTGATACGACCGAAATCGCGATCTAGGACGCCGGAGAAGGGCTTGCATGGCCAAAGTGAAGGCACTTGCACGCCAACAGAAAGGATACGCACATGAACTCCCTGAAAAGACGCCTTGCGGCTATGGTCTTGAGCCTGCTGGCCGCGCCCGGAATTGCGGATGTGGGCTACACCAGCGGCACTCTCACCGTCACGCACCGAGATGGGCCGCTCACGACACACCTGTGGTATCCCGCAGAGGCGGGTGGCCGCACGGAAATGCTGGGCAAGAATGCCGTTTTCAAAGGCGCGCCGGTGATGCGCAATGCACCAGCAGCCGCAGGCACCTATCCGCTCGTCGTGATGTCGCATGGCTCTGGCGGCAATGCGCCCAACCTCAGCTGGATTGCAAGCGCCCTGGCCGAGCGCGGCATGGTCGTGATCGCGGCCAACCATCCTGGCACCACCTCGGGCGACAGTCAACCGGTTGAGACGGTCAAGCTTTGGGAACGACCCGCTGATCTCTCCGCGCTCATTGACGCGGCCCTCACCGGGCCCATTGAAGGGATCAAGATCGATGCGGAGGCCATCAGCGCGCTTGGGTTTTCACTCGGCGGATACTCCGTCCTGAGCCTTTCAGGTGCCGCAGCAGACCCCGCGGCTTACGCCGATTACTGCGCCCGTGTGGGCAACCGCTATGACTGCGCCTGGCTGGCGGCAGGCGGTGTGGACCCTGGCGCGCTGGGCGCGGACCCGCGCTACGCGCAGCCCAACACCGACGCCCGGGTGCGCGTGACCGTAGCGGTGGACCCCGCCCTTTCCGCTGCCTATCAGAGCAGGAGCCTCGCCAGCATCGAAGCACAGGTGCGGCTGATCAATCTGGGTGCACAGAGCGATGTCTCGCCGGGTGTGAACGCGGCACCGCTCGCGCCGCTGATCCCTGATGCCAGCCTGCAAAACGTGGCGGAGGCAGGCCACTTCAGCTTTCTGGGGCTCTGCACCTTTCAAGGGGCGATGATTATCCGCCTCGCAGGCGAGGACCCCATATGCAGCGAGCCCGGCAGTCGCCCCCGCGCGGAGATACACCGTGCCCTCGCGCGCGACATCAGCGGCTTTTTTGCAAGCGCGTTTACCCGCGCGGGCGGCTGACACTGCCCTTTCCCTCAGCGCCCGGTGCCCGATCCCGTGCACCGGGCGGCTTTGCCCCCGGGTTAAGGCATGTGAAGGGTTGCATTTATTTCAAAACCTGTTTCGATATGTTCATGCGGTTTGGGGGAGGTTGCGAGACAGCGGCCAATATTCTGTTTTTTCACGATTTTATGCCGCCCTCGACCCCGACCCAAAACGATAAAATCTGCGCGCCAGGCCAACTGGCGCGTCACAACTGGCACCCTGCGGGTGCCCAACAAGGAGTATAGCATGAAACTCAAGACCCTATTGATGGGTGCGATTGCGACAGCGGGCTTTGCGCCCGTCGTGCTGGCGGACGGCCATGAAGGCGAGCGCGGGCGCGATGGTGAGGTGAAGATCATCTACTGGCAGGCGCCCTCAATCCTGAACCCGTTCCTATCGGGCGGCACGAAGGATGTGGAATCCGCCTCGCTCATCATTGAGCCACTGGCACGCTACAACGAATCTGGCGCGCTGGTGCCCTGGCTGGTGGACGAAGTGCCCACCGTGGCAAATGGCGGCGTGTCCGAAGACCTCAAGACAATCACCTGGAAGCTGACCGAGGGCCTCGTGTGGTCCGACGGTACCCCGCTGACCTCCGCTGACGTGGCGTTCACCGCGGAATACTGCATGCACCCCGAAGGCGGCTGCGCGCAGGGCGCGAAGTTTGACGGCGTGGAGTCGATTGAGACGCCGGACGAGCTGACGGTGATCGTCAACTTCTCCGAGCCCAAGCCCAACCCCTATGGTCCCTTTACGGGCGGTGAGAGCCCGATCATCCAGGCGGCACAATTCGCCGATTGCCTGGGCGCGGCGGCCCCCAACTGCACGGAGGCCAACTTTGGCCCCATCGGCACCGGCCCCTTCAAGGTGGTGGAATTTCGTCCCAATGACGTGATCACCATGGAAGCCAACGAGAACTTCCGCGAGGAAGGCAAACCGGCCTTCGCCACGCTGACCTTCAAGGGCGGCGGTGACGCAACGGCGGCGGGCCGTTCCGTGCTGGAGACGGGCGAGTTCGACTACGCCTGGAACTTGCAGCTGGCGCCCGACGTGATCGCCAAGATGGAAGAAGGCGGCAAGGGCATGGCCATCGCAGGATTCGGCCCGCTGGTGGAGCGTCTGGAGATGAACCTGACGAACCCCTCCCCCGACCTGCCGGAAGGCGAGCGGTCCACCGTGGCGCATCCGCACCCCTTCCTGACGGAAGAGCCCGTGCGCCGCGCGCTGTCGATGGCCATCGACCGGGTGCTGCTGACGGAAGTGGGCTATGGCAAAGCGGGTGAGCCCACCTGCAACCTGGTGCCCGCACCTGCGATCTACGCCTCCGACAACACCGATTGTCTGACGCAGGACATCGAAGGCGCAAAGGCAATGCTGGAAGAGGCCGGCTGGACCGACACCGACGGTGACGGCATCCGCGACAAGGACGGCGTGAAGCTGTCCATCCTCTATCAGACCTCCACCAACGCGGTGCGTCAGGACTTCCAGGCGCTGATCAAGGATTGGTGGAGCCAGATCGGCGTGGAAACCGAGCTGCGCAATCTCGACGCCTCCGTGTTCTTTGGCGGGGATCCGGGGTCGCCCGACACTTTCCAGAAGTTCTATGCGGACGTGGAGATGTATGCCAACACCTTCAACGGCACGGACCCGCAGAGCTATCTGTCGGCCTACCGTTGCGGCAACGAGCCCAAGCCGTCGAGCCAGTGGCAGGGTGAGAACATCAACCGGTTCTGCGACCCCGAGTACGACGCGCTGCTCGATGAACTGGCCCGCACGGGCGACATCGAAAAGCGTGGCGAAATTGGCCGCAAGCTCAACGACATGCTGACCAAGGACAGCATGACGATCGTGCCGCTGGTCAACCGCGCGCGGTCTTCTGCTCACTCCAACACGCTGGGCGGCGTCGTCCTGAACGTGTGGGACTCCGAGCTGTGGAACGTGAAAGACTGGTACCGCATCGACGGCTAACCAATCCGGGCGGGGCCTTCGGGCCCTGCCCCTCGCGCCCCGGACTTGGTTCGGGGCCTCTCGTTCCCGCTTGACGGCGAGGCTCCGGTATCCGCATCCAGGGCTGCGTCACTCCAACGAAAACCAAGACTGCTCAACAAAGGCGCCGCTTGAGATGCTGACTTTCACCATCCGACGATTGATCCTGTCGATCCCGACGCTTTTGTTCATCAGCCTTGTTATCTTTGGCCTTTTGCAACTGGCCCCCGGAGACCCGATGGCGCAGGTGCCGCTGACCGTGCCGCCGGAAGTCAAAGAACGCATGCGCGAGGCGCTAGGGCTGGGACAGGCCTGGTACATCCAATACTGGAAGTGGCTGGTGCAGTTCTTCTGGATCGAGCCGCAGGTGCTGATTGACCACTGGTTCGGCACGTCCTTTGCCGAGGGCAAGCAGCGGGTGCTGTCCTGGCAGACGCGCTCTCCCGTGATGGACATCGTCGTCCAGCGCATCCCCCAGACGCTCTGGGTGGTGGGCCTCGCCTACCTCGTGGGCATCGCCATCGCGATCCCCATCGGGATCTATTCGGCCTACCGGCACTATTCTGTTTTCGATCAGGCGGGCACCTTTGTCACCATGATCGGCTTTTCCATCCCGCCGTTCTTCACCGGCCCGCTGCTCATCGTGATCTTCTCGGTCTATCTGGGTTGGCTGCCCTCGATCTATGACACGCTGCACGTGGTCGACGACTGGGAGAGCTTCAAGTTCCAGTTCATGCAGATGATCATGCCAGTCATGGTGCTCGCACTTCAGACCACCGCCCAGATCAGCCGCTACATGCGCGGCGCGATGCTCGACAATCTCAACCAGGACTACGTCCGCACCGCCCGCGCCAAGGGGCTCAAAGAGGCCAGCGTCGTGATGGTGCATGTGGTGCGCAATTCGATGATCCCGGTGGTCACCGTCATTGCGCTGGGGATGCCCGCGATCTTTGGCGGGGCCATCATCACCGAGAACGTCTTCAAGGTGAACGGCATTGGGCAGCTGCTGCTGACCTGGCTTTTCGCCAATGACATCCCAGGCGTGATGACGCTCACCTTCATTTTCGCCATCCTGATCGTCTTCTTCAATCTCATCGCCGATATTCTCTACGGCCTGCTTGACCCGAGGATCCGCTATGACTGACACCTCAGACGTGGAAACCTACGGCGCGCTGCAGGACAAGGTCCCGCAGGCCCCGCCCCGCAGCCAGTGGCGCGATGTCTGGGACCAATTTCGCAAGCACAAAGGCGCGCTCTTTGGCGGCGGGTTCCTGCTGTTCATCACCCTGGCGGTGATCCTCGGCCCCTACCTTTGGGACGTGGACCCCAAAAAGCTCGACATCCGCAACAAGGACTGGCGGCCGATCTATACGCTACTGTGGGACAGTGACGCCAAGGCGGGGTGGCTGCACCCCTTTGGCACCGACAACCTGGGCCGCGATATCCTGGCGCAGATGCTGGCGGGGGGCCGCGTGTCCATGGCGGTGGGGTGGCTGGCGATGGTGCTGGCGCTGGTGATTGGCACCGCGATCGGCGTGGCAGCGGGCTATTTCAAGCGGATGGACTTCTGGCTGATGCGCTTCACCGACCTGGTGCTGAGCTTGCCCATTCTGCCGCTGGTCCTTTTGGCCGTGACCCTCTTCCGCCAGCCGCTCAACAGTTTCTTCGGCAGCCCAGAGGCGGGCATGTTCGTGTTGATTGTCGGCGTCATCGGGCTCACGAGCTGGATGCAGACGGCGCGGATCGTGCGCGGCGACATTCTGGCGCTGAAAGAGCGGGAGTTCATCCTGGCAGCACGCTCTATCGGGACGCGGCCTGCCAAGATCATCCGGCGGCATCTGCTGCCCAACGTGATCTCCCCCATCATGGTGTCGGCCACGCTGGGGCTGGCAACGGCCATCATCACGGAATCCGCGCTCAGCTTCCTCGGCGTGGGCTTCCCGTCGGACTTCCCCACTTGGGGCAAGCTTTTGGCGGATGCCGTGCCGCGGATGCAGGAGTATCCCGAGCGCGTGCTGTTGCCGGGCATCGCGATCTCGCTCACCGTTCTGGGCGTGAATTACCTGGGCGACGGCCTGCGGGACGCGCTTGATCCGCGCATTCGCGGGCGGTGACTTCTACCATTTTGAGGGAAGAGAAGGCCGGGCTCTCGTCCGGCTTTTTTTCGTGATTTGGCCTGTCAGCTGTCGTCGTGGCGCAAGCGGCGCAGGAAAATCCAGACCAGCAGCACCACCGGAACCGTGACCAGCGCGCTCAGCACGGTGGTGGAAAGGCCCAGAGGCATGGCAGCGGGCGCGATCATGTAGCTCAGCAAGCTGACCGCGTAGTAGCTGACGGCGACGACGGACAGCCCCTCCACAGTGCGTTGCAGCCGCAACTGCAGATCGGACCGGCGGTCCATGCTTTCCAGGATCGCCTGGTTCTGGGCGGACCGTTCTACATCGACCCGAGTGCGCAAGAGATCCGCGGCGCGCACCGCCCGGGCGGACATCGCTTGCAGGCGGTCCCGGCTCGACGCAACCGTGCGCATCGCGGGCTCGTACCGGCGCATCATGAATTCGTAGAACCCCTGCCGCCCCATGAACCGCGTCTCGCGCAGTACCTCCACGCGCTCGTTCACGATCGCCTCGTAAGCTTTGGTCGCAGCAAAGCGGTAAGAGGTCTGCGCGGTGAGCTGCTCCAGCTCCACGGAGACATCCAGGAGCGCGTGCAGCGTCTCCTCCACGCCCTCACCCTTGCCGCGCATAGCACCTGTCAGCTCCCCCAGCTTGGCGTCGAGCGCATTGAGTTCGGGGCCAAAGTCCTTGACCATCGCAAAGCCCAGCATCGACATGCTTTTGTAGACCTCGATGTCACAGAGCCGCTGCACGATCCGGCCCACCCGGCGACGCCCCGCATCGGGGTCTGCGAAGATGGCAAAGCGCATGTGGCCCGCCGGATCGATCCGAAAATCGGTCGCGATGACTGCGCTCGCGTCGAGCACGGTCGCCGCCGCGAGGCTTTCGGCCACGAACCAGTTGCGCAGGTGATCGCCAATCTCCGCTTCCGTCTCGGGGCGCGGCATGATCCGCAGGATCGCAGAGCTGACCCGCGCGGACGGCAGCGCCGCTTGCCAGTGGCTGGGAAAGACGTCGAATTCCGCCGGATCGAAGGGCCGCTCGCTCAGTTTTTCGAGGAAGAACGTATAGGTCGCGAACTCCGTATGTTGCTCCCACTTCAAGTGATGCTGGCCCACGGGGCCTTCGTAGTGGGTGGCACCCGGCTCCGGCTTTGGCGCACCGTAGTGATCGAGCAGGGCGATGAGATGGCTGCGGTCGGTCTGGCGCTCCGCCGGGTCCGAGCTGCGGCGCACTGCGAGGTAAACAGCCGTGGTCCCGACCTTCAGCTTGGGGAAGGGGCGCGCGTGAAGCTCGTTATTGAGCTGGGTGCGCAGCGGGTGATCCATGAAATGGGCCATCTTATCAGGTTTCATCACCGTCGTCCTCCTGTCCGGAAAGCTAGGCCAGTACCTGGGTGCGGACAGGCTAAAAATCAATAAGATTCAGATTGTTAACGGTATACGAAGGTACACTTGCCCAATTTGGATGCAAAAGGCCGGGCACGATGGCCCGGCCTTTCAAAGATTGTGCAACACTTGTCAGTCAATCATCGCAAGGGAGGTGCGTTAATCAATCATCGGCAGCAGCTTGTCGAGGCTCGCCTTGGCGTCGCCATAGAACATGCGCGTGTTCTCCTTAAAGAACAGCGGGTTCTCGATGCCTGAATAGCCCGTGCCCTGCCCCCGCTTGGAGACGAAGACCTGCTTGGACTTCCAGCACTCCAGCACCGGCATGCCCGCGATGGGCGAGTTCGGATCGTCCTGAGCCGCCGGGTTCACGATGTCGTTGGAGCCGATCACGATGGAGACATCCGTTTCGGGGAAGTCCTCGTTGATCTCATCCATCTCCAGCACGATGTCATAGGGCACCTTGGCTTCAGCCAAAAGCACGTTCATGTGCCCCGGCAAACGGCCTGCGACGGGGTGGATGGCGAAACGCACCTCCTTGCCTTTGGCGCGCAGCTTCTTGACCAGTTCGCTCACCGCCCCTTGCGCCTGGGCCACGGCCATGCCGTAGCCCGGGATGATGATCACGCTGTCCGCCTCGTTGAGGGCCTGTGCCACGCCGTCGGCTTCAATGGCGATCTGCTCGCCTTCCACGGCCATCTGCTCGCCTGCAGCAGCGCCGCCCCAACCGCCGAGGATCACGGAGACGAAGCTGCGGTTCATCGCCTTGCACATGATGTAGCTCAGGATCGCACCCGAGGAGCCCACCAGCGCGCCCACCACGATCAGGAGGTCATTGCCGAGCGAAAAGCCAATCGCCGCCGCCGCCCAGCCCGAGTAGCTGTTGAGCATAGAGACGACGACAGGCATGTCCGCGCCGCCGATGCCCATGATCAGGTGATACCCGATGAAGAGCCCCGCGAGGGTCAAGAGCACCAACGCCCAGGACCCGCCGCCAGAGAGGTAGACGATCAGCAAAAGCACGGAGAGCGCGGCCGCGCCTGCGTTCAGGATATGCCCGCCCGGCAGCTGCTTGGCGCCCGTGTCGATGGGGAACGGCAACAGGGAAGAGCCGCCCGCCAATTTGGCGTAGGCGATGACCGACCCGGTGAAGGTGACCGCGCCGATCCAGATGCCCAGCACCAGCTCCACCCGCAGGATGCCGATCTCAACGGAAGACTTTTTGGCGATGAGCTGACCAAAGGCGGAGAGCCCGTCGTACATCTCTTTGGGCAGGCCGATGGCGGTGATGCCGCCCTCCTGCGTGGCCCCCATCACGAGGCCCTCAGCCTCGTAAAGCGCACCGATATAGTTGATCATGATGTCCGCGTTAAAGCCCACGAAGACCGCCGCCAGACCCACGAGGGAGTGCATGATCGCCACAAGTTCGGGCATCTGCGTCATCTCAACCCGCGTGGCCAGCTGGTAACCCACGGCAGCGCCGATGATGATCATCACGATGGACAAAAGCGCCAGACCAGAGCCCGGCCCGACAAGCGTTGCCAGCACGGCTATAGCCATGCCTACAATGCCGTACCAGACGGCACGTTTGGCGCTTTCCTGGCCCGAAAGACCGCCCAGAGAAAGGATGAAGAGGACGCCTGCGACGACGTAAGCCGCGATTGTGAATGCGTTTTCCATGACGCCTGCTCCTTTAAGACTTCTGGAACATGGCGAGCATGCGCCGTGTCACGAGGAAACCGCCGAAGATGTTCACGGCGGCCATGAGAATGCCAAGTGCGGCCAGGATCGAGATCAGCGCCGAGGTGGAGCCGATCTGAATGAGCGCGCCCAGAATGATGATCGAGGAGATCGCGTTGGTCACGGCCATCAGCGGCGTGTGCAGCGAATGGGCCACGTTCCAGATCACCTGGAAACCGATGAAGACGGAGAGCACGAAGACGATGAAGTGCTGCATGAAGCTCGCAGGCATGCCGGGGATCAGCCCCACCCCCAGCACCAGCGCGCCACCGACAGCCAGCATGCCCACCTGATTGCGGGTCTGCGTCTTGAAGGCCGCGACCTCTGCGGCGCGCTTTTCTTCAGGCGTCAGCTCCTTCGGGGGCTGCGGCTTGTTCTTTTGCTGGGCAATTGCATTAATCTTGGGCGGGGGCGGCGGATAGGTGACCTCTTTGTCGTGGGTCACGGTCGCGCCCCGGATCACGTCGTCTTCCATGTCATGCACGACCACACCGTCTTTTTCCGGTGTAAGATCGGTCATCAAGTGCCTGATATTGGTGGCATAAAGGCTGGAAGACTGGGTGGCCATTCGGCTGGGGAAATCGGTGTAGCCAATGATGGTCACGCCATTGTCGGTGACGATCTTTTCGTCCATCACGGTCAGCTTGCAGTTGCCGCCCTTCTCAGCCGCAAGGTCTACGATCACGGAGCCCGCCTTCATCGCCTTGACCATGTCCTCGGTCCAAAGCTCAGGCGCTTCGCGGTTGGGGATGAGCGCGGTGGTGATCACGATGTCCACCTCAGGCGCCAGTTCGCGGAACTTGGCCAGCTGCGCCTCGCGGAACTCAGGGGAGGAGACGGAGGCATAGCCGCCCGTCACCGCGCCGTCCTGCTGCTCTTCCTCGAAATCGAGATAGACGAATTCAGCCCCCATCGATTCGACCTGTTCGGCCACTTCGGGCCGCACGTCAAAGGCGTAGGTAATCGCGCCGAGGCTGGTGGAGGTCCCGATGGCAGCGAGCCCCGCCACGCCCGCACCCACGACCAGCACCTTTGCCGGCGGGACCTTGCCCGCAGCGGTGATTTGCCCGGTGAAGAAACGGCCAAAGTTATTGCCCGCCTCGATCACAGCGCGATAGCCCGCGATATTGGCCATGGATGAGAGCGCGTCCATCTTCTGGGCGCGGGAAATACGGGGGATCATCTCCATAGCGATCACGGTCGCACCCGTTTTGGCCGCCGCTTCCAACCCAGCCTCATTACCACCGGGGTTGAAGAAGGAAATGAGCGTTTGACCAGCGCTCAAGTGCTTCATCTCTGCGTCATCTGGCGCGCGCACCTTCGCGACGATTTCTGCGCCCTTCCATAGCGCTGCGGCAGTCTTAACGACCTCAACGCCCGCGGCCTCGTAATCGGCATCCGCAAATCCAGCCTTCATGCCAGCACCCGCCTCGATCAGGCAGGTGTGGCCTAGTTTTTGCAGGGCCTGTGCGGAATCGGGCGTCATCGCGACCCGGTTTTCGCCCTCGAACAATTCCTTCGGTGTCCCGATTTTCACCCGCAACCCCCTCTTCTTTATGGTCCCGACGACGCCGGAGCGCCTTTTTTGCTGGCGCTGCATCTAGCGCGCAGATCGAGGGTAAACAAGCGCAGGCACAGCAAATGCCGCCGGTTTTGGCGGATTTCACAGCCAGCGGCGTGTTTTTTGGGCGTAGGCCGCAAACTCCTGTCCGAAATTATCTTTCATTCGCGCCTCTTCTTGCGCAATAAAACGTCTTTGCAGAATCACCATCAACAGCGGCAGCAGGATCACCGAGGGCCAGGCCCCCTGCCCCAGGATCACCCCGGCCAACACCATTAGATCGCCCAGATAGATCGGATTGCGGCTGAACCGGAAGGGCCCAGAGGTGATAATGCGCACGGGCGTCTGATGCGGGATCACGCTGGTGCGCGCCTGCCTGAAGCTCCATATGGCCCAGCCCATCAGGGCAAGCCCACACCAGAAAAACGCGGCGGACAAGATGGACTGGCCGGGCAAAACGATGGTGCCACCGGGCCAAACCTGGGCCTGGCCCCAGACCAGCAGAATTGCCCCGATGAGCCAGACGGGCGGCAAATCCACCATCTGACGTATCGTCAGCCCGTCTGTTTTCAGCCAATGGCCCATTGCGCGGCCCCCCTCGGGCGCTAGGCTGGCGCAGGACCAGCGGGAGGACAAGATGACACTGGCAGGCAAACACGCACTTATTACTGGCGGCGGCACGGGCATCGGGCTGGCCATTGCGCGCGATTTGGCGGCGCGGGGCGCTCAGGTCACCATTACGGGACGGCGGCAGGAGGTGCTTGACGCGGTGGCGGAGGAGCGCATCACCGGGCTTGCGATGGACGTGCGCAATGAGGCGGATGTGGTGGCCAAGGTGGCCCAGGCGGTGGACCAGCACGGCCCCATCCAGATCTGCGTGCCAAACGCTGGGATCGCGGAGGGCAAGGCGCTGCACAAGACCTCGATGGATTTCTGGCGCAACATGATGGGCACCAATCTGGACGGCGCCTTTCTCACGATCCGCGAATGCCTGAGCTCCATGCGTCAGACCGACTGGGGCCGGGTGATCGCGATATCGTCCATTGCCGGAGTGCGCGGATTGCCGGGCGCGGCCTGCTATACGGCCTCAAAACACGGCATGATCGGGCTGATCCGGGCGCTGTCGGAGGATTACATGGGCCAGCCCATTACCTTCAACGCGATCTGCCCGGCCTATGTCGACACGCCCATTGTGGAACGCAACACCACCTCCATCGCCCAGCGCGCGGGCGTCAGCGAGGAGGAGGCGCGCGCGATGATGGTCAAGGCCAACCGCCACCAGCGTCTCATCGCCCCTGAGGAGGTCGCAGCCGCTGCCGCCTGGCTGGTGGCCCCGGGCTCTGAAAGCGTGAACGGCCAGTGCATCGAAATTGCCGGCGGGCAGATGTGAGCGGTTTGGTGCTGTTGGGGCGCGGATGGCGTTAAGCGCGTGT
Organism: Pseudomonadota bacterium; assembly: GCA_039024775.1. Taxonomy (GTDB): domain Bacteria; phylum Pseudomonadota; class Alphaproteobacteria; order Rhodobacterales; family Rhodobacteraceae; genus Sulfitobacter. The sequence continues at coordinate 8,495 of JBCCPS010000006.1, read as the reverse complement.
TAACCATAATGAACCTAAAACGCTTTTATGGACAGCATCACAGCACATCCCGCTCCGAACGGCGTATTCTTCTTCTCCGCGCGATTGACCGACAGCGCCAGCACGCTTTTGACAGATGAGGTGGACAGGTTGCGCGACGCAATGCGCCGGACCATCGCGCGCTACCCGTTTCAGATCGACGCGATCGCCGTTCTCCCAGCTGCGGTTCATACGATCTGGACACTGCCTGGAGGTGATACCAATCACGCGCTGCGCTGGGATATGATCAAATCGATCTTTTCGCGCGGTGTGCCAGACCCTGTCACCCGTACTGCCCGACAAAGACGGCGCGGGGCCAAGGGCATCTGGCAGCATCGTGCCTGGCATCATGCCATCCACAGCGCAGAGGATTTCGCCCGCCACCGCGCGCTTATTCATGCAAGCCCTGTGCAAGCGGGGCTTTGCGCCGCGCCAGAAGGATGGCCGCATTCCTCAATCCATCGGGACAAACAGCGCGCGATAACCAAGATCAAGCCGCTGGTTCTGCAAATGCCTGCTGCGTCCTTGGGTCAGAAATACGTGCATGGCTCAGCCGCGCGCATTCCCCTGCCCGAGGGCGGAACTTCTCAGCAGTGTGCGGCGGCGGTCAGACTGCCTTGAGGGCTGGGCGCGTTGTGCCTGAAGACCATTCTCGTACAGCATCGCCAAAGGCGGCAAAGAGCTTGCGAGACACCGGATCCCTTTCAGCATTCCATTCCGGGTGCCATTGCACAGAAAGGGTGAAACCGGGCGCACCATCGATGTAGATCGCCTCCGGCGTGCCATCGTCCGCATAGCCGTCGATCACAACGCGGGGCCCGGCCTCTTTGATGCCTTGCCCATGTAACGTGTTCGTCCGCACGCGGGTGTCGCCTAAAATATGAGCAAAGGGGCCCCCGGAGGAAAAACTCACGTCATGGCGCAGCTCAAACTTTTCTTCCAGCGTGCCGTCCGGCGGCATGCGGTGGTTCATGCGTCCCGGCAGGTCGCGTATCTCAGGGTATAACGTGCCCCCCATCGCGACGTTTACTTCCTGAAAGCCGCGGCAAACGCCAAAAATCGGCTGTCCGCGTTCTACACAGGCGCGCACCAGCGGCAGCGCAATCGCATCCCTGGCACGGTCAAACTCCCCATGGGCCGCTGTTTCCACCTCCCCGTATTCTTCAGGATGCACATTCGGGCGTCCACCTGTGAGCAGAAAACCATCACAAATGTCGAGCAATTCGCCCACGCTGACGAAAGCGGGATCGCTGGGGATGATCAAGGGCACGCAGCCCGATACCTCTGCCACGGCATGCGAATTCATACTGCCACCGGCATGGGCCGGATATTGATCGTTCAGAAGATAGGTATTTCCGATGATCCCCACGACGGGCCGTGACATGCGCGCACCTTTGATTGCTGGCTTTTGCCAGAACATAGGGCGCACCGGCGGTTTGCTCAACCGGTGAGCACTTTGGCGCGCTAATGACCCGCCTAAGAGCGTTTGTCCCGGCAACTGCGCGAGCAATAGCGCACATCCTCCCAGACTTTTGCCCATTTTTTGCGCCATGTGAAAGGCCGCCCGCAGGCGTCACACACTTTCGTGGGAAGGTCGGACTTTTTGCGCATCTTGGCCACGGGCTTCTCTTTCTAGCTGAAGTGCACGCTTCATGTAGGGCACTCTGCCTGGCTTTCAGTCCGTTGTGGCGGCGGCGGCTGCAGGGTCATAGGCAGTCGCCCCGGACGTCTCGCTGTCCAGCAGCGCGTAACCCACGATGGCCACCAGCATGGCAGCCCCAAAAAGCATCACCCCCTTGATCCCCAAAAGCGCAGGCGCATGGCGGATGCGTTGCTTGTCGACGTTTGTATCGGGTGCGGACATTGCTTTCTCCTTTTGGTCAGCGCTTGCGGACTTGCCTTGCCCTCAAGCAATGACAGTTTAACGTCGCAGCTGCTGATGTGTTCCAAAGCCGAGGACGTTCGATGCGCGATGCCGCCCCCAAAACGATCTATCTCAAAGACTATACGCCCTTCGGTTTCTTGCCCGAAACGGTCGACCTGACCTTTGTTCTGGCGCCCAATGCGACCCGCGTTAAAAGCCGCATCCACTTTGTCCCCAACGCTGAGGCAACCGACCGCACTTTCTTTTTGCACGGCGAAGCGCTCACGCTGATCTCCGCCCAGATCGACGGTCAGGCGGTCACGCCCAAGGTGACAGCCGAAGGCGTGACCTGCCCGGTGCCCGCGGGGCCATTCGTCTGGGAAGCGGAGGTGGAGATCGACCCAGAGGGCAACACCGCGCTCGAAGGGCTCTACATGTCGAACGGCATGTACTGCACCCAGTGCGAGGCAGAGGGCTTTCGCAAGATCACCTATTATCCCGACCGTCCCGATGTGATGAGCGTCTTCACCGTTCGGATCGAAAGCGATCTGCCGGTGATGCTATCCAACGGCAACCCGACGGCTGCGGGCGATGGCTGGGCGGAGTGGCATGATCCCTGGCCCAAGCCGGCCTACCTCTTTGCGCTTGTCGCGGGCGATCTGGTCGCGCATCAGGACAGCTTTGAGCGGGGCGATGATGGCAAGAGCATCGCGCTCAATCTCTACGTCCGTCCGGGCGATGAGGGCAAATGCGCCTTTGGCATGGCCGCGCTCAAGGCCTCCATGCGCTGGGATGAGGAGGTTTACGGTCGATATTACGATCTGGATGTCTTCAACATCGTTGCGGTGGATGATTTCAACATGGGCGCGATGGAGAACAAGGGCCTCAACATCTTCAACTCCTCCGCCGTGCTGGCCAGCCCCGAGACGTCCACGGACATGAATTTCGAGCGGATCGAGGCGATCATCGCCCATGAGTATTTTCACAACTGGACCGGCAACCGCATCACCTGTCGTGACTGGTTCCAATTGTGTCTCAAGGAAGGGCTCACCGTCTTCCGCGACAGTGAGTTCACCGCCGACATGCGTTCGGCCCCAGTGAAACGCATCTCTGACGTGATTGAATTGCGCGCGCGGCAGTTCCCGGAGGATCAGGGGCCGCTGGCGCATCCCGTGCGGCCCGAGAGCTTTCAGGAGATCAACAACTTCTACACCGCCACCGTCTATGAAAAGGGGGCGGAGGTCATCGGCATGCTCAAGACGCTGGTGGGCGATGCGGCCTATGCGCAAGCGCTCGATCTCTATTTTGACCGCCACGACGGGCAGGCCTGCACGATTGAGGACTGGCTCAAGGTCTTTGAAGACACCACGGGTCGCGATCTGACACAGTTCAAGCGCTGGTATTCCCAGGCGGGCACGCCCCATTTGAAAGTGGAGGAGGCCTTTGAGGACGGCACGCTGACGTTCACCTTCTCGCAGCACACGCCGCCCTCCACCGCTACGCCCGCGCCGGAGCCGCAGGTGATACCGGTGGCGCTTGGGCTCATCGGCGCAGACGGAGAGGAGGTTCTGCCCACGCAAGTGGTGGAGGTCACCCAGGCGCAGCAATCGGTCACCTTTGAAGGGCTGTCCGCGCGTCCCGTCGCCTCCGTCCTGCGGGGCTTTTCGGCGCCCGTCGTGCTCGATCATGCGCTCAGCACGGCGGACCGCGCGCATCTCCTCGCCCATGACAGCGATCCATTCGTGCGGTGGGAGCAGGGCAACATGCTGGGCCGTGCCTCCATGCTGGCCATCATCACCGAAGGCGCGGCCCCCGACCCGGGCTTTCTGGCGGGCGTGCACAAGATCGCCACCGATGAAAGCCTTGATCCGGCGCTGCGCGCGCTCATGCTGGGCTGGCCCACGCAATCCGAATTGGCCGGGCTTTTGCATAAGGCAGGACACACGCCCGACCCAGATGTGATCAACGCCGCGTCAGAGGTGATGACAGAGGCGATGGCCGACACCTTTGGCGCGGATGCGCGCGTGGTCTTTGACGCCAACCGCGTGACGGAAGCCTACGAGCCTGACGCCGCACAATCGGGCAAACGCGCGCTCGCGGGCGCGATGCGTAATCTGATCAGCCGGCGCGATGGCGGCGCGCTCGCGGCGGAACTTTATGACCAGGCCGACAACATGACCGAACAACTGGGCGCTCTCGGCGCTCTGGTGCGCTTTGGCAAGGGCGATGAGAAGCTGAAAGCCTTCGAAGAGCAGTGGCGGGACGACCGGCTGGTGATGGACAAATGGTTCGGCCTGCAGGTTGGACAGTCTGAGCCTGAGGACACCGTCGCGGTCGTGCAAAAGCTGACCGAGCATCCCGATTTCAACTGGCGCAACCCCAACCGCTTCCGGTCGGTGATGGGCATGCTGGCCATGCATCACGCGGGCTTTCACCAGGCCTCTGGCGCGGGCTACCGCCTGCTCGCGGATTGGCTGATCAAGCTTGATCCGCTCAACCCCCAGACCACCGCGCGGATGTGTTCGGCGTTTCAAACCTGGCGGCGTTATGACGCGGCGCGCCAGGACAAGATCTGGGCAGAGCTGGACCGTATTCTATCCACACCGGATCTCAGCCGGGACACGACAGAGATGCTGACCCGCATCCGCAGCGCCCCCGTCTGAGGGGGCCTGGCGGCAGATGGACACACCCTTTGCCTACCGCACGGCGGCCCGTTCGCCCGCGACCTTTCTGGCTTTTGCAGCCGTCTGGGCCGCGCTGATTGCCGCTTGGGTCTGGCTTGATGCCGCGATCTGGATCCTCGCGGTGATTGCGGCGTTCACCCTGCCTGCGCTTTATGATCTGGTGATGGGGCCGGAGGCGGGACTGACACTGGAGGCCGACGAGATGACCTGGTTTTCAGGCCGCCGCACCGCCACCCTGCCTTACTCTGAGATGGCCCACATGCGGCTCGACACCCGGCTTGATTTCTCAGTGCGCGCCACCGCGGTGCTTCAGACGGGCCGCAAGATCAGGCTCCCGTTTGAGGCGACCCCGCCCCATCGTGCCTTTGAGGAGGCGCTTCAAGCGCGCGGTCTCAAGGTCGAACGCCACCACTTTCAACTTTTTCAGTGATCAGGGACGTGCTCGGGGACGGGTTGCGGACACCGGCATGCAAAAGGCCTGCCGCTTTAGCCATCCCGCCATGTCGCGGCGTTTGGCAGCCGAATGCATCGGGCCCCAATCCGCCGTCACGCCCTGCCCTTTGCGGCCCTTGTAACCGTGGATGACGCCGTCGCGCGGCACGGTATGGGCGAGGATCCGCACCGCGCAACTCAGGTTTGCAGGGCCATTTTTCAGCGCCGCCCCCGTGCCCACGCGGCATTTGTAACCGCGCGCGGTCGCGGGCAGGATTTGCAACAACCCGTACCATTTGCCGCCGCCCCCCACCGCCCAGGGCTTGTAGGTGCTTTCATGTTTGGCCAGCGCGGACATAAAGCCCACCCAGAACGCCCGCCGCGCCGCGCCATTGCTTCCCGGATAGGCCGGGCACCAATCGGCGATGTCGCGCGGCACGAGGTCCACGAGCGGTTTGCCATGGGCCTTGAGCGCCGACAGCGCAGCCCGGGTCCAAAGCACGTTTCCCGCCATATGCTGCCAGCGCGTGCGTGGCACCTGCCCGCTGCGCGCAGGCGGGCGCAGATCGGTCTCAAACCGGGGAATGGACGGCTTCTGCACCTCGGGGATAGCTTCCATCGAGACGCGTTCTTCGAAAACGGGATCAACCTTTGGTTGCAGTCCGACCTGTGGTGTGGCGACAGGTGCCGGCGCGGTCTCAGCCAGCGCCGCAGCCGCTGCCAGCCCGCAAGCCAGCCCGATGCCCATCACCCAAGTTTTCATGACCATAAGTATGATCCCAGCTTTGCCGGAATAGCAAGTTTGCGCTTTGCGCGTCGGGCGGCGCGGAAACAAAATCAATGGAAGTCCCCGACTATTTCTACGTAAGCGACAAAGCGGCAATGATCGGCAGAAACGCGCCGAAATACCCGCTTAACGTGCGCGAATTTCGCGATGTCTCCGCGCGCACGCCACGCTTATGCCCAAAACTGACGCGAAATAGGGTCAAGTTTGAGTGAACTGGCGATGACGCACCGATGAAATCTCTTTTTGAATTCTTCAAAGGGCCTTTTCTGCCCATTGCGCCTACGGTGCGGACCGATGACGCCGCGCAGGCAAGCCGCCCGCTGATCCGGCGGCAGCCTCAGAGTGCACGGATGGATAGCTGTCAGACCATGCTTGAGATTGCCTGCCCCGATCCGACGGCAGAGGATGCGCTGCGTGACGCGCACATGGCGGCCGCGCAGACCCTGGTGCGGCAAGAAAAATGGGATGATCTGCTTGGCGTTATTGCTAAGGCCGATCGTACGGCGCAGATGACGCCCGGTGCGATGCCGGTGGCAGAACTGATGTGCTATGGCGCGCGCGCGGATGTGGTGATGGCCGTCGAACACGCGCTGATTGACGGCAAACCCGCGCGCGGCGCCCCCCTGCTCGCGGGTGTCGAAGCGCTGGAACATGTGCTGGTTGAACACCCGGACAACCACGTGATGGCCGCGATCATGGCGCAGGTGCACATGGACATCGGCTGGGCTTGGCGCGGCACAGGCTGGGACGTGGAAATCCCGGCGCGCAACCGCGAGGCCTTTGACGCCCATTTCGACCGCGCCCGCGATATCTTGGCCCCATATTCGGCGGAAAAGCTCCGCTCGCCCCTGGTCGCAGCGGCCTCTTGCGCGCTGATGTGCGGTGGGGGGCAGGACACCCGGCGCGTGGCGGACCGCTATGAGACGCTAATCGATCTGAACCCGATGAACCCCCGCGCGATGCGCGCTTTGGGCAACCACCTGTTGCCCCGCTGGTTCGGCTCCTACCCGGAGCTTGAACTGCAGGCCCGCCGGACAGCGGCGCGCACGCTCAGCATCTGGGGCGCGGGCGGCTACACCTGGGTGATGTTTGACGCGATCACGCTGGACGACCAAGCCTGCGCCAACCTAGATATTGCGTTCTTTATTGAAGGGTTACAAGATATTCTTGAACGCAGGCCAGACGCCTATACCACCAACCTGCTCGCCGCGTACTGCGGGAACTCGTTGGGTCAGATCTTTTCCGGCAATGATGAGGCCGACCACAAGCGTGCGGAGATCGCCGAATGCGCGCGCTGGATTGTGCGCGATCACCTGACGGAGCTGCACCCCATGATCTGGGCCCATGCCGCGCAGGGGTTTGACAACAACCTGCGGGTGCATTCGCCCGCCCGCTTTGCCGCGACAGGGCGCGAGGACGCGGTGCGGATCATCTCACGGCTTTTCAGCCGTGAGATCGCGGCGGGCCAGCGGATCGTCTTTACCGAAACCGGGCCGGAGGCCGTGGCGCTATGACCGCCCCTCAACATCAGCACCACATAAAGCTTGCCGAAACCGGCATGGCGCTTTGCGTGGCCCTTGGCGCTTTGCTCGCGATTTTCGTGGCCGCGATGACCAACCTCAACCGGCTCATCGGCAGTACGGCGGGGTTCGCCGCGCCCGAGCCGATGTCCATTCTGGGGACCTGCCTGGTGACGGGCGTACCGCTGATGGCCTTTTACGTGGCATTTGCCCGCACAGCGGGGCGTTTTGGCGCGCCCGCGCGGCTGAGCCGCCGGGAGGTGACGCTCTATTTCGCGCTGATGGCCGGCGTTCTGGGCGCGAGCTTTGCCCGGGTCTGGGTCGCGGGGCTCGAGACGACGCTGCTGATCGTGACCCTGCCGCCGGTGCTGCTGTTTCTGGCTGTGTGCCAGAACCGCGCGGCCCGGGGGTTTGAGCCGGAGGCGCTTGAGGCCTAGACCGCGCATCTCATCGCGTGTCTATGTGGCTTTTGAACGTGATAAGCTGGCGTGATCGCTCTTGCTCCACCACGTCCCCTGCCCTAAACCCCGGCACAATCTGACAGAGCCGGAGGGTGCCATGCTTGACCTGACCTATGATCTGCCCACGCCCAAGCGCATCGCAGGGGCCAAGCACGACTGGGAGCTTGTCATCGGCATGGAGGTGCACGCGCAAGTCGCGAGCCAGGCCAAGCTCTTTTCCGGGGCCTCCACCGCTTTCGGCGCGGAGCCCAATTCGAACGTGGCCATGGTGGACGCGGCGATGCCCGGCATGCTGCCGGTGATCAACGAATTCTGTGTGGAACAGGCGGTGCGCACGGGGTTGGGCCTGAAAGCAGTGATCAATCTGAAATCCGCTTTCGACCGCAAGAACTACTTCTATCCCGATCTGCCGCAGGGCTATCAGATTTCCCAACTTTATGAGCCCATCGTGGGCGAAGGCGAGGTGCTGGTAGAGCTCGGCAACGGCACGGCGCGCACCGTGCGCATTGAACGCATCCACATGGAACAGGACGCGGGCAAGAGCATCCACGACATGGATCCGGCGATGTCTTTTGTGGACCTCAACCGCACGGGTGTCTGCCTGATGGAGATCGTCTCCCGCCCCGATATCCGGGGCCCGGAGGAAGCCGCCGCCTATCTCGCTAAGCTGCGCCAGATCATGCGCTACCTGGGCACCTGCAACGGCGATATGCAGTCCGGTGCCATGCG
>JBCCPS010000005.1:0-74914 GCA_039024775.1 Pseudomonadota bacterium | reverse complement strand
GGCAACGACGCGGATGTCGAAACCTTTGGCGTGAAAGCCACCTTCGTGACCAAGGCCAGCGTGTCCGACGAGGTGGTGTATCAGGTGGTGAAAGCCGTCTTTGACAACTTCGACCGGTTCAAGGGGCTGCACCCCGCCTTTGCCAACCTCAAGGAAGAGGAAATGATCTCCGGCGGGCTCAGCGCGCCGCTGCACCCGGGTGCGGAGCGCTACTACAAGGAGCGTGGCTGGATCGGCGGCTCCTAAACCACCGCTCTGGCGCTTAGCGGGACGGCCTTCCGGGGCCATCCCGACAGCCTGAGAGGCGCGTTTCTCCCCTCGGGCCATTAATATCATCGGTGGGGGATACGAGATGTCGGACAAGGACCAGATGCAGGCGGCTGCCGTCGAAAATGAGGCAGCGGGCAAAGGGTCGCTCAGCCAATCAGAGCTTGACGAACTTGTCGCCTCGTCCGACACCGGCGGACGCACCCCGTCCCTTCCGATCGCACGATTTATCACGGCGGTGGCCATCGTCTGGTCGCTCTTCCAGCTGTGGATCGCCTCGCCTCTGCCCTTCATGGTCGGATTTGGCGTCTTCAATGACACCGAAGCGCGGTCCTTCCACCTCGCTTTCGCGCTTTTCCTAGCCTTCGCCGCCTACCCTGCGGCGCGCACGCCTGCGCAACTGGTCTTGGGCATCGGCGTGCCGGTTCTGCTCGCCTTTTTGTTTGTCACCGGGATCGGAGGCGTGGCGGCCGGCTGGTGGATCCTTCTGACCGCGGCATTGCTGATTGGCGCCATCTTATTGGGCTCCCCCAAGGACCGAATAGCACCCTGGGAATGGGCGATGGGCATCATCGGGGCGATTACCTCACTCTACATCTTCGTGGCCTACGATCAGATCGCGACCCGCGTGGGCGCCCCGATCACACAAGACCTGGTGATCAGTGTCATCGGCTTGATGCTGCTGTTGGAGGCAACACGCCGGGCGTTGGGGCCCGCGCTGATGATCGTGGCCTCGGTCTTTCTCGCCTACACCTTCTTGGGCCCCTCGATGCCCAGCATCATCGCGCACAGCGCCAAGTCGCTGGGCGTGGTGGCAAACCACCAATGGATCACGACCGAGGGCGTCTTTGGCATCGCGCTGGGGGTCTCCACCTCTTTCGTCTTTCTCTTCGTGCTTTTCGGCTCGTTGCTCGATAAAGCAGGCGCGGGCAATTACTTCATTCAGGTCGCGTTCAGCCTCATGGGCCACATGCGGGGCGGTCCGGCGAAAGCGGCTGTCGTCTCCTCCGCCATGACCGGCCTTATCTCCGGCTCCTCCATCGCCAACGTGGTCACCACCGGCACCTTCACCATCCCGCTGATGAAGCGGGTGGGCTTTTCCTCCGAGAAAGGCGGCGCGGTGGAGGTGGCCTCCTCCGTCAACGGGCAGATCATGCCGCCCGTGATGGGGGCCGCCGCCTTCTTGATGGTGGAATACGTCGGCATCCCCTACTTCGACGTGGTCAAACACGCCTTCCTGCCTGCTGTGATTTCCTACATCGCGCTGGTCTACATCGTGCATCTGGAAGCGATGAAGGCCAACATGCAGGGCCTGCCGCGCGCGGTGGAGCCCAAGCCGCTGGTGGCCTGGCTGATCAGTCTGGCCTTCACCATCGCGGTGATCTGCGGGCTGTCCTTTGCGGTCTACTACACCATGGGCTGGATCCGCCCCGCCTTTGGCGCGGCTGCGCCCTGGATCGTCTTTGCCGGGCTCACGGTGGTTTACGTGGGCCTCCTTTACGTCTCCGCCCAGCAGCCCCGGCTGAAGCTAGAGGACCCCAACGCGCCGGTGCAGAAACTACCGCCGCCGGGGCCGACCATCCGCGCGGGCCTGCACTTCCTGCTGCCGGTCGTCGTGCTGGTCTGGGCGCTGATGGTGGACCGCAAGTCACCGGGCCTTTCGGCCTTCTGGGCGGCGTCCTTCATGATCTTCATTCTCGTGACCCAGCGGCCCATTGAGGCGATCTTCCGGGGCGAGGGCAACATCGGCGGTGCCATTTCCAATGGCTTCAAGGAACTTCTCGAAGGGCTGGAGGCGGGCGCGCGCAACATGATCGGCATCGGCATCGCCACCGCGACTGCTGGCATCATCGTGGGCGCGGTGAGCCAGACCGGCGTGGGCTCCGCGCTCGCAGACGTGGTCGAGGTGCTCTCCGGCGGTAATCTGCTCCTGATCCTGCTGCTGACGGCGGTGCTGTCGCTGATCCTCGGGATGGGCCTGCCCACGACGGCCAATTACATCGTGGTCTCCGCCCTGCTCGCGCCCGTCATTGTGACGCTGGGCCAGCAGAACGGGCTGATTGTGCCGCTCATTGCCGTGCACCTCTTTGTCTTCTACTTCGGCATCATGGCGGATGTGACGCCTCCCGTGGGACTTGCCAGTTTCGCGGCAGCCGCCGTGTCAGGGGGCGATCCCATCCGCACCGGCGTTGTGGCCTTCTTCTACAGTCTGAGGACGGCAGCACTGCCCTTCCTCTTTATCTTCAATACGGAGCTTCTGCTGATTGATGTGACTTGGGCGCAGGGGATTTTCGTCTTCATTGTCGCGACCATCGCGATGCTGCTTTTTGCAGCCGCAACCCAGGGCTGGTTCATCACACGCAACCGGTTCTACGAAACGCTCGCCCTTCTGCTCATCGCCTTCACGCTCTTCCGGCCGGGGTTCTGGATGGACATGGTGTCACCGCCCTTTGCCTCCGTTCCACCTGCACAGATCGAAACGGCGCTGGCGGATGCGGAAGTGGGCCAGGACCTGCGCCTTACCATCGACGGGCTCAACTCCGTGGGCGATCCGGTCACATTCACCGCCCTTCTGCCCGTAGTGGAGGGGGAGACAGGCGCCGACAGGCTCTTTAACGCAGGGGTCGAAACGCTGGAAAGCGACGGCAAGATCATGATCGACAACGTGACCTTCGACAGTCCTGCTGCCAAAGCCGGGCTCGACTGGGATCAGGAAATCACCGAGGTGCTGGCGCCTGCCAGCCAGCCTTCCAAATACTTCATGTTCCTGCCAGCTTTCCTGTTGCTAGGCCTAATCATCTTCATGCAGCGCAGGCGGGCGGAACCTGTGCCCGCAACCGCGTAAAAGGGGGCGAGATGTTTCACAAAATACTGCTGCCCATTGACCTTGATCACCCAGAATCCTGGGAAAAAGCGCTGCCCATCGCGCGCGGTGTCAGCGCGCCCGGGGCGGAGCTGCACATCTTGGGCATCGTGCATGATCTTGGTGCGGCGATGATCGCGTCTTTCCTGCCCGACGGGGCGGAGCAAAAGGCCATGGAAAAGCTCAAGGCGGGTCTGGTTGACTTTGCCAATGCCAATCTGGCGGATGTGGCGACGTCAGAGGTGCATGTCGCTCATGGTCATGTGCCCGAAGCGATCTTGCGCACGGCAGACACCCTGGGCGCGGATGTCATCGTGATCGCCTCTCATCCGCCCGACGATCTGACGACAAGGCTGGTGGGCTCGAACGCCGACAAGGTCGTGCGACATGCCACGCGGCCCGTGCTGGTCGTGCGTTGAAGTCCCTCAGCGAACAGGTGTATCCCATCACAGCGGGCCAGAAGAGCCCGGCTGATACCCCTTCCCAACAGGTTCTGTCTGATCGAGCGGAGACCAAGACCCGATGACACCTTTCGCTATTGCAGGCGTGCAGATGCATGTCTCAGCCGTCCATTCTAACGTCGAGGGCATGCGCCAGCGCCTCGATGTGCTGATGGCGCGCTTTCCCTGGACCCAGATGGTCCTGTTCTCTGAGCTCGCGCCCTTTGGCCCGCTCGACACCTATGCGCAGCCCTTCCCAAACGACACGCTCGCGCAGTTTCAGGACGACGCGCGGCGCCACGGCGTCTGGCTGATCCCGGGGTCGATGTTTGAAAAACATCCAGACGGGCGCATCACCAACACCTCTGTCGTGATCAATCCAGAGGGAGAGATCGTGGCGAAGTATTCCAAAATGTTTCCGTTCCGACCTTATGAGGCGGGCATCGCGGCGGGCACGGAATTCTGCGTCTTTGACGTGCCAGAGGTGGGCCGCTTTGGCCTGTCCATTTGCTATGACATCTGGTTTCCGGAGACCACGCGCCAGCTGACCAGCCAGGGCGTCGAGGTGCTGTTGCACCCCGTGCTCACCGGCACCACCGACCGCGACGCGGAAGTGGCCATCGCGCGGGCCACCGCCGCGCAATTCCAATGCTACGTGATCGACGTCAACGGTCTGGGCTCCGGCGGTGTGGGACGTTCGCTCGTGGTGGACCCGGCGGCCACCGTATTGCACCAAAGCGCGGGTCAGGAGGACATGTTCCCCATCGAGGTCGATCTCGACCTCGTACGCCGCCAGCGCGAGACCGGCATGCGCGGGCTGGGTCAGGTGCTGAAAAGCTTCCGCGACCGCGAGGCCGATTTTAACGTTTATGACCGCGCCAGCGGAACAGACGCCTATTTGCACACGTTAGGTCCGTTGGAGACACCGCGCCAGGGTTCTGCCCGCGGGCTGCGCGGCGCGGACCCGCGCACCGCGCTTGAAACCGAAGATCCAGCGGCCCAGCCAGGGGCGCGCTTTTCGATCCTGCACGGAAAGACAGGGTCGGACTAATTCGCGTCGCACCATCGTGGCGCCAGCAAGCAGGGGGAGCAAGGCATGAACTTGCAAACGTCGCACAGCAAACTGCCAACGATCAACGACTACTACAGCGCCACGCAGCTGCGCGCGGACCGCTGGAGCGCGCTGCGAGAAGCCGCGGCCAGCCTGCACAGCCAAGGCCTGGACGGCCGGCAGGCGCAAAAGCAGATCGCGACGCTGGAGACGCTTTTTGAAGCGCTGGACCCGATTGAGCGCTATTGGGCCTTTCCCGGCAAACACGGCTTTGACTTCCTGCGCAAACTGCTTGCGCAGGGCAATACCGAAGACCTTGCCACCTCCGTGCGGCGTGTGACCCGCGCGCTCACGTCAGGCGCATACCGCCGCCGGTCCATCCCGCTGGTGGTCGATGACGCCGAAACCGACGATTTCGAGGAAGAGGCGGCGCTTTCACACGAGGCGCGCGCGCTGGGGCGGCCCTATTTTGAAGTGCTGATCGTGGATGACGCCACCGACCAGCACGCGCGCTTTCTGCGCCAGAACCTGCAACGCATGCGCCGGCCTGAGGACAGTTTCATCTATGAGCCTGTCGTCGTGCCCTCGCTCGAAGACGCGCTGATCGGGATCCTGTTTAACCACAATGTGCAGGCCGTCGTGGTCCGCCCTGGTCTCGCGCTCAAGGCGCAGAACAAGCTGCCGATCCTCAAGCACTTTCTGACCTGGCTGCATGAGGATGAGGACGTCGCCGCCCTTGAGCCCCATGAATACGGTCCAGAGGCCTGTCGCCTGATTGCCAAGATCCGGCCCGAACTGGACGCCTATCTGATCACCGACCGCTCAGCGGAGGACATCGCGGGGCTCGATCTGGGCCGCTGCCGGCGGGTGTTCTATAACCAGGAAGATTTCCTGGAGCTGCACCTCAACATCCTGCGGGGTGTGAGCCGCCGCCACAAGACGCCCTTTTTCACCGCGCTGACGGAATACTCCAAGCAGCCCACGGGCGTCTTTCACGCCATGCCCATCAGCCGCGGCAAATCCATCAGCCGATCGCATTGGATCCAGGACATGGGCGCGTTCTATGGCCCTAACATCTTCCTGGCGGAAACCTCCGCCACCTCCGGCGGGCTAGACAGCTTGCTGGAGCCGCGCGGGCCGATCAAGGAAGCCCAGGAATTGGCCGCCCGCGCCTTTGGCGCAAAACACACGTTTTTTGCCACCAACGGCACCTCCACCTGCAACAAGATCGTCGCGCAATCGGTGCTCAAACCCGGGGACATCGTGCTGGTGGACCGCGACTGCCACAAATCGCACCACTACGGCATGGTGCTGTCAGGGGCCAATGTCGTCTACATGGACAGCTATCCGCTGCACCAATATTCGATGTATGGTGCCGTGCCCATTCACGAGATGAAGCACGCGCTGCTCAAGCTCAAGGCGGCGGGCAAGCTCGACCGCGTGCGCATGGTGCTTTTGACCAACTGCACCTTCGACGGGCTGGTCTACAATGTGCGCCGGGTGATGGAAGAATGCCTGGCGATCAAGAAGGACCTCATTTTCCTCTGGGACGAGGCCTGGTTCGCCTTCGCGCGCTTCAGCCCGACGTACCGCCAGCGCACCGCGATGAGCGTGGCCAACACCTTGCGCGAGACCCTGCGCACGCCGGAGGCGGCAGCGGTCTGGGAGGCGCAGCAAAAGGAGCTGGAAGGCGCGAGCGAGGAGGTGATGCTGAACACCCGCCTCGTGCCGCCGCCCGATGCGCGGGTGCGCGTTTACGCTTGCCAGTCCACCCACAAGACGCTGACATCGCTCAGGCAGGGGTCGATGATCCATGTCAATGACCAGGACTTCAAAGGCGAAGTCGAACAGGCCTTTCACGAGGCCTACATGACCCACACCTCCACCTCGCCCAACTACCAGATCATCGCCTCGCTCGACGTGGGCCGCAGACAGGTGGAGCTGGAGGGTTTCGAGTTCGTCCAGCGGCAGGTTGAATCCGCCATGGCCATCCGCCGCGCGGTCGTCACGCACCCCAAGCTGCGCAAATACTTCAAGGTGCTGACCATCGCGGACATGATCCCAGCGGGTCACCGCGAAAGCGGGGTGGAGGCATACTACCAAAAGGACGAAGGCTGGCTGGATGACTGGTCGATGTGGTCGGACGACGAATTCGTGCTCGACCCCACGCGCATCACTCTGGCCGTGGGCGGCACTGGCTGGGATGGCGACACGTTCAAGACCAAGATCCTGATGGATAAATACGGCATCCAAATCAACAAGACCTCGCGCAACACCATCCTTTTCATGACCAACATCGGTACGACGCGGTCGTCCGTGGCCTACCTCATAGAGGTGCTGGTGGAAATCGCGAATGACCTGGACGACCTGCTCGATGACGCCTCCAAGATGGAGCGGCGGTCCTTTGAAAACCGGGTGACCGCGCTTGTCGAAGACGTGCCGCCGTTGCCCGATTTCAGCCGCTTTCACGATTGCTTTCGCGCCAGCCAGGAAACGCCCGAGGGCGACATCCGCAGCGCGTTCTTTCTGGCCTATGACGAAAACAACTGCGACTACATCTCCCTTGATGAAGTCAGCAAGCGGATCAAAGAGGGGCAAGAGCTGGTGTCCTCCAGCTTCATCATCCCCTACCCGCCCGGCTTTCCCATTCTGGTGCCGGGTCAGGTGATATCCGAGGGCATCATGGCCTTCATGCAAGCGCTCGACGTGAGCGAAATCCACGGCTACCGGCCCGACCTGGGCCTGCGCGTGTTCACACAAGACGCGCTCGAGACCTTCTCAAAGACTGCACAAGGAAAGGTGTGAGACATGCCTAAGAAAACACTCAAGAACATCTCCGAAATCCGGCGGTTCTTTCACACCAACCAGGACCCGATCTATTTCGTCTCCGCCACCAATTTCAACCTGCTGGGCATCGATGAGTGGACGAAGAATTTCAAATACATCTGCTACATGGACTGCTTTGACGGGCGCCACCCCAATGTGCTGTGCCCCTCCGAGGTGCCCCATGATGAGTTTCAGTCGATCGAGGACATCAACAACTACCTGCTGGGCCACAAGGAAGTGATTGACTACGTTAAATCACGCGGCGGCAAACCCAAGTTCGTCTTCCTGATGTTCGACGGAAAAACCGAAAAGCTGGTCAAGGAGCTTGGCGGGGAGGTCTGGTTCCCCAAGGCCAAGCTGCGCCAGTCTATGGACAACAAGATCGAAACCGTGCGCGTGGGCAACAAGGCGGGCGTGCCGTCGGTGCCCAATACATTGAGCGAGATCAAGGATTACGAGCATCTGACGAAGGTCGCCACGGAGGCCGGGATCGGCACCGATCTGGTGCTGCAATCGGCCTTTGGCGACAGCGGGCATACGACCTTTTTCATCAAGTCGGAGGCCGATTTCCGCAAGCACGAACATGAGATCGTGGGCGAAGGCGAGATTAAGGTGATGAAGCGGATCGACTGCCGCGGATCGGCCATCGAGGCCTGCGCCACATCGCAGGGCACCATCGTGGGCCCGCTGATGACCGAACTGGTGGGTTTCAAGGAGCTTACGCCCTATCGCGGAGGCTGGTGCGGGAATGAGATTTTCTCCACCGCTTTTTCGCCCAAACAGCGCAACAAGGCGCGGGAGCTGACGTTCAAGTTTGGCGAACAGCTGCGCAAGGAAGGCTATCGCGGCTATTTCGAACTCGACTTCCTGATCGACAAGAAGAACGACGACATTTGGCTGGGAGAGCTGAACCCGCGCATCACTGGCGCCTCCTCCATGACCAACCATGCGGCCTTTGCCCACGCGGATGCGCCGCTCTTTTTGTTCCACCTGCTGGAGTTTGCGAACAAACCCTTCAAGCTCGACGTGGATGAGCTTAACGCCCGCTGGGCCGATCCCGACATGATCGACAGCTGGTCGCAGATGGTAATCAAGCATACCGAGGACAGCGTGGACATCATCACTCACGCCCCGCAGTCGGGCATCTACAAGATGCTGCCAGACGGCACGGTGGTCTTTGACCGTTTCGACTATCACCGCCGCGCGGTGGAAAGCGAGGATGAGGCTTTCTTCCTGCGCATCTCCAACGTGGGCGATTACCGGTACGAGGGTGCTGACCTGGGCATCCTGGTCACGCGGGGCCGGTCGATGACCAAGAGCTTCCAGCTGACCAAAAAGTCCAAGGACTGGATCAACGGGATCAAGTCGGCCTATGCCGCGCGACCCCTGCCTGCGCCCCAGACCTTCGAGGATCCGGCCTTCAAGATCATGTAACGCCCCGTCAGCGGACGGATTTTACGCAATAATCTGGGGCGCGCGTGGTTTCGCCGCGCCCCTCTTACGGAGTATGTCCGGGCCATGCCGGTCGAATTCCAAGCCATCAGCGAAGACGCGCCCGGCCCCAAGTGGGCCGCGCGGTTTGCCCGGTATTGGCCGTCCTACAGCCGCTGGTGGGCGCGCGAAGGGCTGACGGCGCGCCCCACCTATCACGACGGCAGGCAGGCCATCCGTCGCCACATGCCGGAGATACTGCCGCTTTATGACGCCCTATGCGACCGCGCGGGTGGCGGCGACATGCAGGCGCGGTTCCTGAGCTTTTACTGCCCGCCGCGCTATCTGGCCGGGTGTAGCCAGGCGATCTGGAGCGGGGATCAGCCGCTGCTGGTGCGCAATTACGACTACGATCCCCATGCCTTTGACGCCGTGGTGCTCCACACCCGCTGGCAGGGACGCCAGGTGATCGGCACCACGGACGGGCTGTTTGGGCTGGTAGACGGGATGAATGACGCAGGGCTCGCCGTGTCGCTCACCTTTGGCGGGCGTCAGGCGGTGGGCGAAGGCTTTGGCGTGCCGCTGATACTCCGCTATCTCTTGCAGACCTGCGACACCTTGAAAGAGGCGGAGCAGGTGCTCAAACGCGTGCCCTGCCACATGAGCTACAACGTCACCGTGCTGGACAGCCAAAGGCGGTATTTCACCGCCTATCTCGCACCTGACCGCGCGCCTGTGATCACCCATGCGGCGGTGGCCACGAACCATCAGGAGAAGGTGGAGTGGACCAGCCACGCGCGGTTCACCGCCACGGTCGAGCGGGAGCGCTTTTTGCTGCAAAAGCTGACGCTACATCCCGGTCCTGCGGACAAGTTCGTGGGCGCGTTTCTCAAGCCGCCGATCTATTCGCTCGCCTTCGATCAGGGGTTCGGCACGCTCTATACTGCCGCCTACCGCCCCCATTTGGGCGAACTTGCGCTGCACTGGCCGGACCGTGAATGGCGCTTGAGCTTTGGCGCCTTCGAGGAGGCGGCGGTCTCCATCGCCTACCCGGAGGTGCGCCAGACCGGTCGCGCCTATTGATCCGCTCTTGCCCGCCTGCCACGAAAGGCCGAATGTGGCCGGGCAAGAGGGAGCGAGGCGGCAAGGAGGGCGCGCGTGAAACTGGGCGTGATCGCGGATGATTTCACCGGGGCGAGCGACGTCGCGAACACCCTGGCCAAGGGCATGGCCCCCGAAGGCGGCCTGCGCACCGCGCAATATGCGGGCGTGCCGTCGGCGTCAGCCTCTCCCGAGATTGAGGCAGGCGTGGTCTCGCTCAAAAGCCGCACCGCGCCGGTGGAGGAAGCCGTGGCAGACAGTCTGAGCGCTTTGGCATGGCTCAGGCAGCAGGGCTGCGGGCAAATTCTGTACAAGTATTGCTCAACCTTCGATTCCACCCCAGATGGCAACATCGGCCCGGTGGCAGAGGCCTTGGCGCAGGCGCTTGGCGCGCAACACGTGGTTTTTTGCCCGGCGTTTCCCACCACGGGCCGCACCGTTTACCAAGGGCACCTTTTCGTGCACGACAGGCTGCTAAACGCATCCGGTCTGGAAAACCACCCGCTGACTCCAATGACGGACGCCGATCTGCGCCGGTGGTTGCAGCACCAGACACGCCATCAGGTGGGGCATATCCCTTTGCCGGTGATCGCTGATGGAGCCCCTGCCTTGCGGGACTTCATCACAGCACAAGACGCGCGGTTTCTGATCGCGGATGCGGTGGCCGACAGCGATCTTGTAACGCTGGGCGCGGCACTGGCGGAGGCGCCGCTGATCACCGGCGGCTCCGGCATCGCGCTTGGCCTGCCGCGCAACATTCTGGGCCAAGGCGCGCAGCGTGCGCAACACACGCGGCCACAGCGCTTCACCGGGCCCGAGGCCCTGCTGGCCGGTTCCTGTTCGGGTGCAACGCGCCAGCAGGTCGAGGTGCATGCCCGCACGCACCCCACCTTACCCATTGACGTGCCAGGCGTGATGTCAGGCAAGCTGACAGCCGACACGTTGCTCACGTTCTTCGCGCAGAACGCAGGCCGCGCGCCGCTGGCCTTCTCCTCTGCCGAGCCGGGCGAGGTGGCAGCGCTTCAGGCCAGGTTCGGGGCAAGCGCAGTCGCGGCCAAGCTCGATGGGCTTTTCGCTGACACGGCACACGCACTGATCGAAACGGGTATCACACGGCTGGTGGTGGCGGGCGGCGAAACCTCCGGCGCGGTCGCCCAGGCGGTCACGAAAGCGCTGGACTGCCCGGCCATGACCATCGGCGCGGAGATCGACCCCGGCGTCCCGGTGCTCAAGCTCGGCGCGGGGGACGGCGTGGCGCTGGCGCTCAAATCCGGCAACTTCGGCGCGCCGGATTTCTTTGCCAAAGCGCTTACCGTGATGGAGGACGGCGCATGAGCCTGCAGGAAAAGGCGCTGAGGCTTGAAATGTCGCAGCTCTGCAGCTCGCTCTTTGAGCGGGGCTTTTCGGTGGGCACGGCAGGCAATGTTTCAGCCCGGTTGCCCGACGGCATGCTGATGACGCCCACCAATTCCACGCTTGGAAACATCGACCCGGATGAGATCGCGAAGCTCGACCGCAACGGCGCGCATCTCAGCGGCGGCAAGCCCACCAAAGAGGTGTTCTTGCACCGCGCCTTTTATGAAACGCGGCCCCAGGCGGGGGCCGTGGTGCACCTGCATTCCACTTATGCCACCGCGTTGTCGTGTCTTGAAAGCACTGACCCAGATGACTGCATACCGCCGCTCACACCTTACGTCGTGATGCGCGTGGGCACTGTGAAAATGGTGCCCTACGTCAAGCCCGGCGATCCTGCCGCGGGCGATCTGATCCGCGGGCTGGGGGGCGCGCATGCGGCGGTCCTGCTCGCCAACCACGGGCCGGTCGTCTCGGGAAAGGACCTCTTTTCAGCCGTCTGCGCAGCAGAGGAACTGGAAGAAACGGCCAAGCTCCTCATCACGCTGCAGGGCCGCCCCACGCGCTTGCTCACGCCCGCGCAGGTCGCGGACCTGCGCGTGACCTTTGGCGAGACATGAGCGCGCAGGAATGTCGCCCACCGCCCTCTTTGCTCTATGTCAGTTGCCAACGGGTTGATGCCCCAAACCCCATATCATCACATCAGGAAAATATCAGATGACCCACTACCCAGAGCTCAACATGCTGATCGACGGCACCTGGTGCAAAGGCTGCGAGGGCAGATCCGAGCCGGTGCTCAACCCCGCCACAGAAGAGGTGCTGGGCGATCTGCCCCATGCCTCCACCGCCGATCTTGATGCTGCTCTTGCAGCCGCCGCGCGGGGCTTTGAGACCTGGAAGGCGACCGCCCCGCACAAACGCGCGGCGATCCTTTGCAAGGCCGCCGCACTGGTGCGCGACCGCGCAGGCGACATTGCGGTGGCGCTGACGCTGGAGAACGGCAAGCCGCTGGCCGAGTCAAAGGCAGAGATCGGCATGGCCGCCGACATCCTGGAATTCTGCGGTGAGGAGGCCAAGCGCCTCTTTGGCGACATCATCCCGGGCCGCGTGCCCGGTGTGCGCTATCTGGTGCAAAAGGAACCCGTGGGCGTGACGCTGGCCTTCACGCCCTGGAACTTCCCCATCAACACCTATGCGCGCAAAATCGCGCCAGCGCTTGCCGCAGGCTGCTCCGTCGTGGCCAAAGCGGCAGAGGAGACGCCCGCCGCAGCACTCGCCCTTGGCCACGCGCTGCAAGACGCGGGTCTGCCTGCGGGCGTGCTCAACATGGTGTTTGGGGTTCCTGCGGAGGTATCAAGCCACCTGATGGCCGCGCGCGCGGTGCGCAAGGTCTCCTTCACCGGCTCGGTGCCGGTGGGCAAGCATCTGGCGGGCCTCGCGGCCAAACGCATGCAGCGCACCACGATGGAGCTGGGCGGCCATGCGCCCGTGGTGGTCTTTGATGACGCGGATGTGGATAAGGCGGCAGACATCCTGGTGGCGGGCAAGTTTCGCAACGCAGGCCAGGTCTGCATCTCGCCCACGCGGTTTTACGTGCAGGAACGCATCTACGACCAATTCGTCGACGCCTTCGCCGCCCGCGCCGCCGCGCTAACCGTGGGCAACGGGATGGAGGACGGCACCCAAATGGGGCCCCTGGCCAACGACCGGCGGCTGGAGGCGATGGCAGGCTTTGTCGAGGACGCCAGGTCCAGCGGCGCGCAGATCGTCACGGGGGGTGAGCGGATCGGCAACCGCGGCTTCTTCTTTGCCCCCACCGTGATCAAGGACGCGCCCGACGATTGCCGCGTGATGACCGAAGAACCCTTTGGCCCGCTGGCCCCAATGACGCCTTTCAAGGGCATGGACGACGTGCTGGAACGCGCCAATGCGTTGGAGTTGGGGCTGGCGGGCTACGCCGTCACCACCTCGCTGGAGCGCGCCAATAGGATATCTGACGCGCTTGAGGTCGGCATGGTCGGGCTCAACACGGTTGCCGTGGCCAGCCCCGAGGCGCCCTTTAGCGGCGTGAAGGAAAGCGGGTATGGCATCGAAGGCGGTCCGGCCAGCCTCGAGCCCTTCCTCGTCACCAAAGCGGTGGCGCAGACGGCGCTTTGAGCAATGAGCCTTCTGGTCATGTCCCCGCAGACAGTGTGGAACCCCGGGCTGCTGCGCTTTCCCACCGCCCCGCGCAAGATTTTGCAGCGCGGTTTGGTGCTGCCGCGGGGACAGGCCGGAATTGGCGTCTTTTGCCGTGCGCTGTTCGAAAGCCTCTGGCTGCGCTGCGTGCTGGCACTGGCGCCTTTTCTGGCGACCGGCTTCACCTGGCCCTCCACCGCGTTGCCGCTCAGCCAGGCGCCCATCGCGATGCTGGCGCTCATCGGCTTTGTGGAGCTGCGGCTATTCCGCGTGCCGCGCCGCAAGCGCGATCAGGTCACGACAGAGGCGGAGGCGGCGCGCGCGCTCGATACGCTGCAATTTCGCGGGCGGCGCATTCTGGCGCAGCTCGCCGCCAAACGCGGGATCGAAAGCGGGACGATCTATTTGGTGGTGGAGCAATCCGATCTGGTGCGCGTGCCGCCGCTCACGCTGGCGAGCCTGCAACTTGATCACGGCAAATCACGGCTCGCACCTCTGAGCGAAAGTGAAAGGGCCATCATCCGCGAGGGGCTTTTCGACGATGAATTTACCGAGCGTGACCTGCTCAAGGCGAACCTGCGGGAGGACGTGATGATGCGCGCCGTCAGCTTTGAGGCGCGGGGCGTCTCTGCTCATGCCCGCCTCGCGGCCTTTCTGGACACTACCCCGCCTGCTACCGAGACCCCGGCATGAGTGTGAACGCCCAGATCGTGAGCGCAGGCGAGGCGCTGGAGGCGCTGCTGGCGGCTTGGGAGGCGCAGAAAACCGGGCGGCTCACCGCTTCCTGGATGCTGCACGGCCGCCCGGGGGTGGGCAAGACGCAAGTGGTGGCGGAACTGGCGCGGCGCATCGGCGCGCAGCTTTTCGACATCCGGCTCACCACCATCGAACCGCAGGATCTGCGCGGCCTGCCCTACTATGATCACGAAACGAAAAAGACCGTCTGGTACCGGCCCGAGGACCTGCCCGAGGACCCGGAACGCCCTGCGATCCTCTTTCTCGATGAGCTTACCGCCGCTTCACCCAATTTGCAGCCCACGGTCTATGGCCTGCTGCAAGAACGCCGCGTGGGCCGACACGTCCTGCCCGCCTCCGTCATGGTCATCGCGGCGGGCAATACGGTGGACGACGGAGCCATCGCCTATGAGATGGGCACGGCGCTCTCGGATCGCCTGATCCATCTGCAGGTCAACGCGCAGGCCAAGGACTGGCTGGAACACTACGCCGTGGACCGCGGGCTCTCGCCGCTTGTAACAGCCTTCCTGCGCGCGCGGCCCGATCTGCTGGACACCACCGAAGACGCGCTCAGGCGGGGTGAGATGATCGCTTGCACCCCGCGCTCCTGGGAGCGCGTCAGCGACATCGTGGGTGGCATTGAGGACAAGCGCACGCGCCACATGTTGGTCGCGGGCACCGTTGGCAGCGCCGCTGCGGCGGAGTTCGCGCAGGTGGCCGAAGAGATCGAGGCGTTGGTGTCACTTGATGAGATCATGGCGGCCAAGGGCGCGGCGCGGCGCGCACTTTATCCCACCACGCTCAACGGGCTTGTGGGGCTGATCTATGCGCTGGTGGCGCAGGCGGATGAGGCGCGCATCGCGGACACGATCGACATCATGGCCGATCTGCGCCACGTGCCCGCGGAGGGCCTGCCGCTGGCGGAGCTGACGACCTTTGGGTTCGAAATCCTCATCCGCAAGGCGATGGCCGATGGGCTGGCGGAGGCCTTTCGCACCTCCAAGGCCTACGCCGACTACGCCGCGGATCGCGCCGAGACAGGCGCGTTCTGATCCGCGATGGCACAGCATTCCACCCGCGCCGCCGCAGCCCTCGCGCGTCTGCCAGAGATCGATCCGGCCATCGCCGCTCTGGCGCTGTGGTGCAGTTACCGTGACAGCGAAACGCCCACCTCAACACGGGGCGAGACGATCCTCATTGGACCGGAGTTCGTGCTGCTGCCGCTGTCTGAGCAGACCGGGCTGATCGCGCATCACGTGATGCATGTGGCGCTGCGCCATTCTGCGCGCCGGGCGGCAGCGCAGGAACGCTATGGCGCGCGGTTTCGGGCGGGGGAGTTTGATCTGGCCTGCGACGCGCTGGTGAACGAGACACTGCTGCAGGGCGGCCATGCCCTGCCCCGCCCGGCCGTGCGCGCGGCTGATCTGGTGGACATGCTGCCGCCCAAGGACAGGCCGCAGAACGTGCTGGCGGACTGGGACTGCGACAGGCTCTATGTCGCGATGAGGTTGCAGGCGCCCACGCCCGGCAGCAGTGAGGATGGCGCGTTTGAACGCTACGCCCGGCAGCAGGGCTTTTCCCCCGATCTTGAAGGCAGCGAGGCCGATGACGGCAAGCCCGAGGTCTGGTCAGGCCGGGTGGAGCAGGCCATGGCCGCAGGTCAGCGCGCGGGCAGTGGCATCGGCGCGGTGCTCACCCGGTTTGGCGATCTGCCAAAAGCCACCGTGCCCTGGGAAATCAGGCTGCGGCGGATGCTCAACAAGGCGCTGGCCGAGGCCCCCCGCTTAAGCCACAGCCGTCCTGACAGGGCTTGGCTCGCGCGCGACAGCCACGCGCGCGAAACGGGCGGCGCGCAGCCCGTGTTTGAACCGGGCCGCGCGCGCGAGGGGCAGCGCCCACGCGTCGTGATAGGGTTGGACACTTCAAGCTCGATCTCCAGCCTCACACTGGACCTTTTTGCGGCTGAGGCGGTTTCCATCCTGCGCCGCACCGGGGCGGAGGCGCATCTGTTGCGTTTTGACACCGAGGTGCACGCCCAAGTGCGCCTAAGCAAGCCGGATCAAATTCACAGCCTGTCGCTGCGCCAGGGCGGTGGCACGGATTTCGAGCCTGTCTTTGCTCAAGCGCTGGCGCTTGATCCCTCGTTGATCGTGATGCTCACCGATCTGGACGCGCCCACGCCGCAGGGGGTCTCCGCCCGCGTGATCTGGGCGGTGCCGTCAGAGCCGCCGTTCGCGCCCGGGTTTGGCGAGGTTTTGGTGATGGACGGCACCGGCTAGGCCTTCAATCTAAATCTGAAGACAGCGCGCTCCCTTCAAAGCACCCGCCCAACAGGCACTGTTGGGCTGCGCCGTCCCGCCCCCCTGCGGCGGCGCATGAACTGATGGTATCCCTGTCTCAGAGTGTAGGTTGAATGCTCGAGGCCCGCCGCCGCCCATTTCCGCCGAAAGGCGGCAGCGTGGCTTGCGCCAGCGCGGGCGCGGACTAAACTGCGGGCAAAATAAGATGAGGTCGGGCCATGAATTCCACACGCAGAACATTCTCTCTTGGGCTTGCCGCGCTTGGGCTTACGGCCTGCAGCACCGGTGGCACGGGAAGCGGCAGCGGCGCGCTTGGGCCGTCCGCGCAGGGCACGCTGCCCGCCGATTTGCGCCCGCAGTCCAACGCGGGCTATGACGCCTGGGTCAGCGCCTTTCGCGCGCGCGCGGGCGGGCAAGGCATCTCGGAAGCCACGCTGAGCCGCGCTTTTCGCGGCACGGGCTTTCTGCCCGGCGTCGTCCGGCGCGACCGCAACCAGACGGAGTTTTCCCGCACGCTGGAAGACTACCTGGCCATCGCCGCCTCCGACGAGCGGGTCGCTAAGGGCCGCGCGGCCTACCAGCGACACCGCAGCACGCTGGCGGCGGTCGAACAGCGCTATGGCGTGGCGCCTGAAATCGTGACGGCCATTTGGGGGCTGGAGAGCTTTTACGGTGAGAGGCGTGGCAACGTGCCGGTGATCTCCTCCACCTCTACACTGGCTTTCGACGGCAGACGCGGCGCGTTTTTCGAGCGTCAGCTGGTCGCCGCGCTCAAGATACTGCAAAACGGCGATGTCACCCCTGCCAATATGACCGGCAGCTGGGCGGGTGCCATGGGGCACACGCAGTTCATCCCCACCTCCTATCAAGCCTTCGCGGTGGATTTCACCGGCGACGGTCGGCGCGACATCTGGTCGAATGATCCCTCTGATTCGCTGGCCTCCACCGCCGCCTATCTGGGCCGCAACGGCTGGCAGCGTGGGCTGAAATGGGGCGGTGAGATCGGCAATGGTGCGCCCGCGGGTCGGCGCTTGCAGCCGCAGTCGGGCGGGCCAGCGTTCAATGTGACGGCCAATTTCAATGCCATCAAGCGCTACAACAACTCCGATAACTATGCCATCGGTGTGGGCCATCTGGCCGACCGGATCGCAGGCGGCGGTCCGCTGCGCGCCTCCTTCCCGCCGGACCGGTTCGGGCTCACAAAGGACCAGCGGGTCGAGCTGCAAAAGCGGCTGACCGCGCGCGGGTTCGATACGGGCGGCGCGGACGGTGTTCTTGGCCCCAAAAGCCGGGCCGCGATCACCGCCTATCAATCCAGCGCGGGCCTGCCCGCGACGGGGGATCCGTCACTCACGCTCTTGCGTCAGCTGGGCTGAGGACCGGCTGCGCTCTGCCCCAGATCACGCAAAATGAACTGGAGTGACGCGCGCCAGTCGGGGGATCTCAGGCCAAGCTGCATTTCTGTGTGAATGCCTTCCAACCGGGTGTTGCCGGGCGTTTCCAGACTGTCCTCGGGTGCGGTTTCCACCACCTCGTTTTTCAATTCGGCGCTGGAAAGGATCTGTCGCGCCACGTTCGCGAGGGTCATGTGCGGTTTGCTTTGGTAATGGTAGATGCCCGATAGGCTGCGGTCTTCGATCACGCGCATCGCGGCAATCTGAAAGGCGCGCGCCAAATCATAGGCTGAGGTCGGCGCGGTGATCTCCCCCTCCGGCACTTCGATGCGCGGCTCGGACCGCGCCCGCGCCAGCAGGCGTTTGACATAATTGTCGCCATGGGCAGAGACGATCATGCCGGTGCGCAAGATCAGATAGGCCCCACCCGCTTTAGCTATTGCCTGCTCGCCCGCGCGTTTGGTGCGGCCAAGCGCGGTGCGCGGCGCTGTGGGATCGCCCGGCTTCCAAGGGGCCTCTCCGCTACCGTCGAAAACATCCGCCGTGGACAGATGCACGAAAGGCGCGCGGATCTCCGCGCAGGCCTCCGCCATGCGCGCAGGCGCTTCCGCGTTGATGCGCATGGCGCGCGGTTCATCCGCTTGGGCCGCTTGCCGGTCGTGCACACCCGCCAGATTGATCACCACCGCTGGGCGGGCCTTGCGGATCACATCAGCGCAGGCCTGCGGATCGGACAGGTCTGCCCGGTCGCGACCCAAGAGCAGATAGGGCGCATCCGCCCCGATCTGTCGCTGCAGATCAATGCCGATCTGTCCGTTTTTCCCAAAGACAAGGAGTGACATGCGCTGTGCTTTCTCAAGATCGCCAAAAATGAAACGTGTCATGGCGGGCGCTGGTTTCAAGATGATCCGTGGGAAAATGAGCGTGAAGACCAGCGTGCACTTCAAGCTGCCGCACGTCAGCCGGGCAAAGCCTGTCGTCCGGTCATCGCTTCGGCGCGGTAGGTTACCGGCGCAGCCCACCCAAGCACGCGTGATTTAGGCCACAGCATGTCTTCAGGCCACGTTCAGCCATGCTCCCCAGAAAGCGCTCCATCTAAAATGGATATGAGGCACGAGGGATGATCAGGAAGCTGAAACAGACGGTTCAAACCCAAATGTGTGTGTTTGTTGCGGTTGCGGTCTTTATGGGCTCTGCCGAGGTTGAGAAAATCGGCGATCGGCTGCAAGTCGCGCTGCCCGTTGCCGGTCTGGCCTGTGCAGTCGCGAATGGAGACGCCGTGAGCTATCTGCTCAGGTTCATCGGGACAAATGCCGTCGTTCAGTAGTTCAAGCGTGGATTGGGTGATGCAGAGATCAATCTGCGGCCCTCAGGCGGTGAAAGAGGGTTCCCTTCCGGCCATACAGCCGCGGCGGTTTTTGGCGCAAGTTACCTTGTCCACCAGTGTGTAGAGCGAAACAAAGTTCTGCAGGGCGTTGCTATCTTCAGCGGTGCCTTCGTGGGCGCGTCTCGCATTGAGGCGGGCAAGCACTTTTTGTTCCAAGTGATGTTCGGCGCCCTTTTGGGATGGTTGGGTGAGCGCGGGCTTGTTCTGTTTCGCACGATGCGGTCATCATTTCGCCGGTTCGTTTTGCTGCGACGGGTCTCCCTCGGATCGCTTCGCCGATAGGTCGCCAGTGTGTTGACCGTTGCAGCGGTCCTGCCAAGCCTTCAGGTTGCCTTCAGCATCATGCCTGAAAAAACCTGGCTGAAAAGGAGGCAAATCTTTGCGGGTCTTGCTGATCGAAGACGAAAGCTTGATCGCGGATGCGATCCAGGTTTCCTTTTCACGCGACGGCTATCTGGTTGAATGGGTGGCAGATGCGGACACCGCGGAGGAGGCACTGGCCACCACCAGTTTTGATCTGGTTCTGCTTGATTTGGGGCTTCCCGGTCGCGATGGGCTGAGCGTTCTGCGCTGGATGCGCGCTAAAGAGCGGCCGGAGCC
This sequence comes from Pseudomonadota bacterium, assembly GCA_039024775.1. Classification (GTDB taxonomy): domain Bacteria; phylum Pseudomonadota; class Alphaproteobacteria; order Rhodobacterales; family Rhodobacteraceae; genus Sulfitobacter. The sequence continues at coordinate 54,988 of JBCCPS010000005.1, read as the reverse complement.
GGTGATCATACTGACTGCCCGCGAGGCAGTTGAGAACAGGATCGAGGGGCTCGACTGCGGTGCAGATGACTACTTGATCAAGCCTTTCGAGATGAACGAACTTCTGGCCCGAGCCCGTGCGTTGGTGCGACGCGCAAACGGACGGAGCGCACCGAACATCATACATGGTGATATCGTTGTTATGCCTGCCGCGCTTAAGGTGCTTCGAAACAAGACCCCCGTTGAACTATCCCCTTTGGCGTTTCAGGTTCTGATGGTGCTCATGGAGCGGTCGGGGCGCATTGTGTCCAAGGAAGATCTGGCCGATAGTCTGTATGGCTGGGACGGAAGCGCTGAAAGCAACACGGTTGAAGTCTACGTCTCGCAGATCAGAAAGCGGCTCCGCAGTGATTTAATCCGCACAGTCCGTGGCGTTGGCTATATCATCGATAAGGCGCCCCGTGCGGGTTAGCTCTATCCGCCAGAGGCTGCTTTGGCGCCTTGTTCCTGTTGTGGCGACCTGCTGTTTTTTGGCGGCCGGTTTCGTCTACTTCGGCACACGGGCAGAGTTGCGCGATGCATTAAATGCCCAGTCCGATATCCTGGCATTGACCATCGCAGGGCTGGAAGGCGATACGATTTCCAGAGCGTCCTTTGGTCAAGGGCTTGAGCGTTACGGCCAGGACTACCTGATCAGGGTGTGGGACGCAGAGGGCAATTTGCTCGTCGACAGCAATGAGAATTTGCATGGACTGCTGAACACTGCCGCGTTGGAGACTGTCCCCTCAACCTTGGATGAAGGCTGGGACATCCGCGAATATACCCTTGGCTCTGGGGAACGTGTGTTGATCGCGCGGCTGGAACAGGAGGCGGACGAGCTTGTCTGGCAGGTCGCGTTCACGTCGCTGGTACCCATGGCCCTTGCACTTCTGGGTGCCATTCTGACGGCGACACTCCTTGTGCGGCAGGGCCTTACACCGCTTACTTCGTTGTCTCGGGAACTGACACAACGATCCGCATCCGATTTGCGCCAACTGCCTGCGTCGGACGCACCGGACGAATTAGAGCCGATCATAGGGGAAATGAACGCCCTGCTGGCGCGCATCGAAACCTCGCTGAAACGCGAACGGCGCTTTGTTGATGATGCCGCGCATGAATTGCGCACACCTTTGTCGATCATCAAGGCGCAGTGCCAGGCCATTGATTTGGACGCGCTTGACGCCGACACGCGCAGCAGGCTTCAAAACATCACGCAGGGTGTCGATAGGATGGCGGCACTTAGCAGCCAGTTGCTGGACCAGGCCCGAGCCGGGCAGACCGAAAGTCCCGCGCAAGAGATACAAGTGACCCCTCTGGTTGCCGAGATTTGCGCGACGCTTGCACCTGAAGCAGAAACGCGCAGCGTAACGATCGAGATCATCGAAAAGGCAAGCCCGGTCTATGTTGGCTCCGCGGAGGACCTGCGGACGATCTTCCGGAACATCCTCGAAAACGCGCTCAAGTTCGCTGGCAGCCCGGGCCGTGTACATGTCACGCTTTCGCAGACCTGCATCGAGATTGAGGACAGCGGCGAGGGCGTGCCCGAAGCCATCAGGGACCAGATCTTTGACCGCTTTTTCCAGCTGAGGAAATCGAGCGGTGGAGGGGCAGGCTTGGGGCTTTCCATCGTGAATGCCATTGCGGAGCGGAGCGGCCTGGATATCACCGTACACGACAGCGAAAGTCTGAAGGGTGCCTGTTTTCGGGTCGTATGGGCTAGCCCAGTTTAGATCAGCGGCCTTCAGTTTCCCTTCAGGTTGGGCGTGATGCTGACGAAAGCATCGAATGAGTGAAAGGGCACCCCAAATGGGACTGAGCCGACGCGCGTTCTTGGGTGGAAGTGCGGCTGCAAGCGCGCAGCTTGCATCTGTCTTTCCTCTAGCGGCTCAGGAAAGCGTCCGTCCTTTGCCGATTATCCCGATGACGGACCTTACGACAGGCGTCGACAAACGCATCAGCCTTACTTGCGCAGCCAGTCAGCACGATTTTGGAACCGGCGCTGTGAGCCAGACGCTTGGCATCAATGCAAACTACCTTGGTCCCGTTCTGCGCGCCAAACAAGGCCAGACGCTGCCCTTTGACGTCCACAACGAACTGGACGCGGTCACGACACTGCATTGGCATGGGCTGCACATCCCGGGCGAGGTTGACGGCGGTCCGCATCAGGAAATCGCGCCCGACGCGACTTGGTCGCCCGATGTGCCGCTGGTCCAGCACGCGTCAATGAACTGGTTTCACTCACATATGCATGGTCTAACGGCGGAGCAGACCCACAAGGGTCTGGCTGGCGTACTTCTGATTGAGGATGACGCAAGCCTTACTGCTGATCTGCCTAAGACCTACGGTGTCGATGACTTCACTCTCGTGTTGCAAGACAAAGTCTTCGACGACGCCGGACGCATGGCTTACGGCGTGTCCGCGCAGGTGTTTGAGGACGGGTTCGAGGGCGACACGCTGGTGGTGAATGGTGCGCTGGCTCCTGTAAGCCAGCACGTGCCCGCAGGATTGGTCAGGCTGCGCATCCTGAACGCCTGCAACGCACGTTTTTTGACACTATCGATGGCGACGGGGCCAATCTTTGTCATCGCTTCTGAGGGCGGTTTCCTTCCGTCATTGGTTGAAAGTGAGACCCTCTTTATGTCGCCCGGAGAGCGCTATGAAATTCTCGTTGATATGCGGTCAACGGAAAACAACACGCTCCAAGTTGGATTTGAGAACGAGGGGTTTTTGGCGGGCCTGTTCGGTGACGGACTGACGACCCTGAGCGCCCTCACACTGACGCGCGACAGCCGCAAGGGATTTGACGGCAGCCTGCCCGATCGCCTCGCAGTGCTTGCGCCGCCCGAGCGGTCAGAGGCCAGTCGCACGCGCGATTTCCGGCTGCAAATGGAGACAGGCGCTGATCTTGCAGCGCTCGCGCTGGCATGGGGCAATATCTGTGGCGGAGGCGCCATGGCAATCAACGGTCAACCCATGAAAATGGATCGGATCGACGAGACGGTGGTAAAGGGCGAAACCGAAGTTTGGCGCATCTCGGTGGACGACATGCTGCACCCGTTCCACATCCACGGCTGCTCGTTCCGGATCCTCACGCAAAATGGTGGCCCGCCGCCAGCCTATGCCGCGGGCTGGAAGGACATGGTCCACGTCGAAGATGGCTGGTCCGAAGTCTTGGTCCGCTTTGATTACGACGCGCCAGAGACTGCGCCCTATATGTACCATTGCCACATCTTGGAGCATGAGGACTGCGGAATGATGGGGCAGTTTACTGTGAGCTGACGAAGTCCCAGCAATTGGAACCATCGGCTAAGGGCTATCCCGAACCTTTGAGGGGAGACGAAACTGCCGCAGCGCGGGACCCTTTCAGGACAGGACAAGGCCAAGGTTGCGTTTGAACCGCTGCGTGGCGACAAGACCGTGCAGGAGATCGCAGCCAAGCATCACGTGCACCCGGACAAGGCCCGCACTTGGAACCGGCGGGTGATCAATTGGACGGCGCAAATGGGCAGTGTCTTTGACGCCAAAATCCTAAGGCTGCCGGGTGATGGCAAAGATTGGGTTGGCGGCCCTCCACATACGCCTTAAAGCCAGCCAGCCGCACCCACAGCCTGCCGTGTTTCATGACGCGCTCAGAAAGATTGTGATCGACCGCACGCACAGGCTTTGGTGCGCCCACCGTTGGCGGATTTGCGATGTAATTTGATGAAAAAGATCAATGGGGCCACGCGCATGGTTTTGAGCTGGCGATGGCGCAAGATCATGAATACCCCCTCGCGGGACAGTCGCTGCGCGCTTAAACTGTCGGGCAATGGCTTCCAAGGCCAACGCGTGATCAAAAACTGGACGACATTTCGCAATTTGGAGCCGTCCCATTCAGCGCTTGATCGGCAAACGCCCGACGCGGCAAATCGGGCGAGCTTTGAAAAGCAAAAAAAGCGGCGTGAAACACAATTCGGATACATCTTAGGAGCGCTGCAAACCTGTCCAAAATGGTGGGAAAGCGTCACGTCCCGCCACTCTCCCCCAATGCGTAAAAATACGGAAGCGGTTTACGCAACCTTGCGGAAGAAGCGGGAAACGCCAACGTTAAAGAGCACCGAACACTACTGTTTTTCCGGGATTTTCCAGCAGCATGCGAGATATATTGGTGCGGGTGAAAAGACGAACCAAGAACAGGGCTCTCGGCAGATTCTCTCCGAGAATCGCCTGCCGCCTGCAAATGTTTCAAGGGCTTCCCTGACCTTTTCTTCGAAAAGGCTGGTTGGTGCGGTCGGAGAGACTCGAACTCTCACGGGTATTACCCCACAGCGACCTCAACGCTGCGCGTCTACCATTCCGCCACGACCGCAAGTCATGAAGGTGCCAGCCACATAGCCAAATCACCGCCCTACCTCAAGCGCTATTTGACCACGAAAAACCCCCGGTGTCACCAAGACACCGGGGGCCTTATTCGGACGCAAAGCCCTCGATCAACTCATTCGCTGATGGAGAAGGTCGGTAGTGCTGTGCCCGACGCGGGCTGCGGTGTGGGCAGCGTTGCGGCCGCAGACCCATTCATGCGCGACGCAGCCGCGCGGATCAGCTCCGTCCGCTCGGGCTGGCCGGGAACGAAAACGGCAGCGGCGCCACCATCAGCCGCTGCAAGACCCGCCTCATACCAGCTGGCCGCCATATCTGCGCGTTTGGCAGGGCCAAAGCCTTGGCTCAAGTGGTGGCCCATCAACTCGCCGTAGACACCTTCACCCAGGGCAAAGAGCAGCAGCGCGGAGCCCACGGCCACATCCATGTTGTCGGTGCGGTAGCCAACGCCCAGGCAGATTTTCGCAGTCCCCTGCAACTGTGCGGGCGCCATGCCGGTGGTCAACACGAAGGAAGACACATCGGCCACCACCTGATCACGCGATTTCAGCGAAAGCGAGGCCACGTAGTCCTTCATCGCGGGGCCAAAACCGCCGCACTGCTGGGCGATCTGGTCGGGGGTAAAGCCCTGGATCTTGCTGACCAGCTCTTCAGACCGGGCGATCGCATAGGTGCGCGCCAGGCAGAATTGCTCGTTCAGCGCGACGTTTGGATCGGTCATGGAGGCCAGCGTGACAAAGCCGCCGTTGGTGTTGGTGATGAGCGAGACCGTGTTGCAGTGAGAGGCCAGAGAGGCCTGCGTGCCCGCACCCAGGAAGTTGGGCAGCCCGGCCGCGGCGGTTTCTGTGGGCGCCACTGCGGCACCGAGGGCCGCCGCCCCCGCCAGCGTGGTCGCGGGCACAGGTGCCGGTGCCGGCGTGGGCACTGCGGGTTGCGGGTTCACCACGATGGTCGTCTGGGGTGCTGCCCCACCACCGGGCGCTCCGCCCGCCATCTCCGCACGGTAGGTCTTCAGCAGACCGCGCGTGCCGTCAGGGTTGGTCGCAACCTGCTGCTGGACGGCATAGCCGCCCGCCTGCGCGCGGTTGTAGCTCGACACCAGAAGGTTCTGTTCAAACGCGCTCAACTGTCCCGTGACGGGATAACCCAGATAGGCCTGGTACTGCGAAATCGCATTGCGCGATTTGCGCCCCAGCTGGCCATCCACCGCGCCCGCGTTGAAGCCGAAGTAATTCAGCGAGGCCTGAATGTTGCGCCCTTCCTGCGTGGAAGGAATGCTAGGACGGCTCGACCGGGTAGAACGCCGCGTGGTCGTGCGCCGCGTGGTGCGCCGCTGCTTTTTGGCGTTTGCGCCGACGATGCCGCCGATGATCGCACCGGCGATAAAGTCACCCGCATCTGCGCGGACCTCTTCAGGGGGGATGATCGCAACCGATGCCGCAAGCACGGCGCTGCCAATCAGTTTAAATTTCATGTTGTTTCTCCAACAAAAGGACTCAACCAGAACACTGGGTTGAGCCTAGCACGCAAAATTCGTGGCCCCAAAGGCCCCAGCGCCAATTTTCCGTCAAAAGTCCTGAATTCCTGACCTCTAATGCCGTTTTCTGTAATCTGGGTCACATTGCGGGACAGCCTCAAAGCCCGGACTGCCGCAAAAATTGCTAATCATTCATAAGGCGCACCTATCAATCCCATCGCAGGCGCACCCCACGCCCGTGCGAAATGAAGAAAGCGCGCGTCGCGCTTCATCTTCCAAAGAAACGCCAAAACCTCAGCTGAAAACCCTGCACTGCGCCTTGCGGTGGCGTCAGAGGAAAACGTTAGACCCGCATGCGCGGCACATCAAACGGATCAAGGTGCAGGTCAATGAGCAGCGGGCCCTTGCGCTCTGCGATGGCCTTTGCTGCGGCTTGCAGGTCCTCAGGCCCCGCCACGTCCACGCCTTCGGCCCCCAGGCTGTGCGCAACGGCAGCAAAGGACGGCCAGTCGAATGTGCTTGCCTGCGGGTCCATCTGCTTGTCCAGAAATTGAATGTGCTCCGCCCCGTAGGCCGCGTCATTGCAGATCACGACAATCAGATCGAGCTTTTCGCGCACGGCGGTATTGAACTCGGCCAGCCCGCCCATCATGAAACCGCCATCGCCGGTAAAGAGCGTGACCGGGCGTTTTGGGTCTGCCACGCAAGCGCCAAGCGCGGCTTGCAGGCCAAGGCCGATGGAGCCGAAATTCGTGGTGTCGATGAAATCCCGCGGATGGGCGACGTCGAGCCTGCACCACACCTCGGTCATGAAACGTCCGCCATCGGTGGCCAGGATCCGGTTCTCAGGCAGAATTTCATTGAGCCAGGTCAGCGCCTCCACATAGCTCACCGTCCCGGGCGCGCGCTTGCGCGGCGCGGCAGGTTCGTGGGCGCGCAGCGTCGCTGCGTCCAATTCCCGGGTGAACCCGCTAGGCGCAATCTCCGCTTCATCGAGCCAGTAGTGAATGTTTTGCGCCGTCACTGCCGCATCCGCGATCAACGCTGCATCCGGGTGCAGTGAGCCGCCGATACTGCCCGTATCCCTATACACCTGCACCACGCGCTTGCCTTTGAAAAGCTTGCCGTGATCTGTGGTCCATTCGGTCAGGCTGGCGCCGAAGGCCACGATGCAATCGGCCTTTGCAATGGCCTCATAACCCGCGGGCGTGCTGAGCGTGCCGCAGATGTCGATGCAATGGGGGTGGCCCGCAAAAAGCCCCTTGGCCTTGAGCGTGGTGGCAAGCGGCGCCTCCAGCCGGTCCGCCAGCGTGATGAGCGCGTCGCGCGCCTGGATCGCCCCTCGCCCCGCGAGGATCAGCGGACGGCGGGCAGAGGCGATCATGCCGATGGCCTCATCCAGCACCGCGCCCTCGGGCGCAGGGGCGAGCGTTTCAAACACGGGATGCACTGTGCGCGTGTAATCGACCTCCGCCCACATGAAATCGGCGGGCATGTTGAGCACGATGGGCCGGCTTTCGGCCTGTGCGCGGTAGAAAGCGCGCGCCAGATCGGCAAGTGCTGTGTGGGGTGCGCGCATCTGCTCAAACCCTGCGCCGCAAAGATCGGCCACCGCACGCTGGTCAGTGTTCTGCAGATGCGCGGGATTGTCCGCAGGCGTATCGCCCGCCAACAACACGATGGGCGCGCGTGCGCGCACCGCGTCCGTCAGCGCGGTCACGCAATTTGTCAGCGCTGGTCCATGCGTGATCGTGGCCACGCCCACCCCGCCGGTCACCCAGGAAAAGCCCTGCGCCATGCCCACTGCGCTGCCTTCATGCACGGCCGCGACAAAGCGCGTCCCGGTTTGCTGGCGGAAACTGTCGACCATGAAGAGATTGGCATCGCCCATCAGCCCGAAAAGCGTCGTGACCCCGTTGTCCACAAGCCCGCTGGCCAAGGTTTCAAAGAGCTTCGTCTTCATGTTGTGCATCAGTGCCTCCTCGCCTTTGCGCGAAAGTCTATCTGCAAAGGCTTTCAAGAAATGCGCAAACACCCGTCAGCCTGCAGCTTTTCATTCACAAATCGTGCGCATCGAGATATAAACATGCATGACCCACGCATGATTAGGGCGCTTGCCATGCAGAAGCCACTCGATCCCTACGATGTCCGCATCCTCAATGCGTTGCAACTGGATGGCGCTTTGACCAATGCGCAATTGTCAGATCAGGTGCACCTTTCTGCCTCGCAATGCTCGCGCAGACGCGCGGCACTTGAGGCCTCGGGCCTCATTGAAGGGTACCGGGCGCATCTGGATGCGCGCAAGCTTGGGCTGAAACTGCACGCCATCGTGCGGATCAACATGAAACAAACGGATCAGGCCTCCGACCAGGCGCTGTCAAAGTGGCTGAGCGCGCAACCTGAGGTGCAGCAGGCATTTTCGATCACAGGTGACGCGGATTTCATCCTGACGGTGCGGGTCGAGGACCTGGAGGCGTTTTCCCATTTCATCCATGAACGCCTCGTCCGCCAGCCACAGATCGCGCAGGTGCGCTCCGAATTCGTGCTTAAGACGCTCAAGGACACGGCAGCGTTGCCGGTGGCCCTTTGAGGCAGCCAGGCGACTTGCCCCCTGCCCGCGCCCGGCTTAGACCATCATGATGGTGGAATGGATTACCTCGGACGGTCTGACCGACTACCGCGCGGCGGAGGCGTTCATGGAAGAGCGCGCCACCGCGATTGCCGCAGGCACCGCGCCCGAATGCATCTGGCTGCTGGAGCATCCCCCGCTTTACACCGCAGGCACCTCAGCGCAGCGCGAGGATCTGGTCGCGCCCGGGCCCCTGCCGGTCTTTCCCACCAAACGCGGGGGGCAATATACCTACCACGGGCCCGGGCAGCGGGTGATTTACGTGATGCTGGACGTCGGGGCGCGAGGGCGCGACGTGCGCTGTTTCGTGCGCCAGTTGGAGGCCTGGGTGATTGCCACGCTCGACCGCTTCAACGTGCGCGGCGAAATCCGGCCCGGGCGCGTGGGCGTCTGGGTCGAACGGCCTGAAAAGGCCCCAGCCCCGAATGGCAGCGTGCGCGAGGACAAGATCGCCGCCATCGGCATCCGCCTGCGTAAATGGGTCAGCTTTCACGGCATTTCCATCAACGTAGAGCCTGATCTTTCGCATTTCGACGGCATCGTGCCCTGCGGCATCACAGAGCACGGCGTGACCTCGCTCGTGGACCTCGGCTTGCCTGTGGTGATGGAGGACATGGACGTCGCACTGCGGGCTACGTTTGAGGGTGTCTTTGCCAAGGATCCGGCGCTCTGCACGCCGCAAGCAGGCTGAATTTCTAAAGACAGAGGCGCGGCGATATCCTGTCTTGCGGCCATCCAAGACGTCATTTTTTGTCTAAGTTTCTACCTTCTGCGGAATTTGGAGCGGCGACGGTCCACATAGTGCTCATCGGCACGCTGCGCACCGTCGCCGGGTCAACCTATGCCACGGTAAGCGATCCGTGTTATGCCAATGTGCATGTGATGCCCTTCGACCTGACAAAGGCGTTCAACCACGACACTTCCAAAGGGGGCTTTCACGTAAATTTCTGGAGCACGACCAAAAGCGTGACAAAGCCCTTTGTCGCCTCCTCCACCGGCAAGGCCATCACGATCTGCTACCGCACCTGAGGCGCGCCAAGCAGCGCCTGCGCCTCTTGCCAGAGCGCCGTCACCCGCGCGCCTGCGGGTTCCGGGCTGGCAAGTGCAGCGGATTGCCCGGCCCAGGCCTGTATGGCGTCCAGATTGTCCAAGCGCGTTGCTTGCGCGCGCATGGGGGCTGTCAGGTTGCGCTGAATGGGATAGGGGGCGGGCTGCACCGCGTTTTCCGCCGCCTCGACATAGGCGGTGCGCAGGCTGCGGCCCAGCCGGCCTGAAAAGGCGCGCGTGGCCTGGGTGTCTTCGGGGGCCGCGCGGCCCAAAGCGTCCGCCCAGGCGGCAGGCAGCGCTGCCTCCGGGCTGCGCAAGAGACCTGTGCCGATCTGTACGGCGGAAGCGCCCAACATCAACGCTGCCGCGACCCCGCGGGCATCCGCGATCCCGCCGGTTGCCACGACCGGCACATCCACTGCATCCACGACCGCAGGCAGCAGTGAAAAGAGACCGATCAGGTTCTGCCCCGCCTCCTCGGCAACGAAGGCACCGCGATGCCCACCGGCCTCCATCCCTTGGGCCACGATCACATCCGCGCCAGCCTGCACGGCGGCGCGCGCTTCAGCCACGGTGGTCACGGTCGCGAACCACTTGATATTGCGTGATTTCATTTCAGCGACGATGTGTTCGGGGTAGAGCCCCATGATCGAGGAGATAACTGCCGGTCCGGCCCCGATCATCGCCGCGCACTGCGCCTCAAAATCCTGACCGCGCGCCTCTGCCGCCTCTTCGGGCACCTTCGGGCCCCACTGGCCCAGAAAGGCGCGCACCGCAGTCTCATGCCCGGCATCGCGCTGCGGCGGCGGATCGGGGATCCAGGTATTGAGCTGGAACGCCCCGTTGGAGCCTGCACGGACCGCGCGCGCCCAATCGGCGATGTCATCTGGCGACATCATCAGCGCACCGCAGGCGCCCATGCCGCCCGCGCGCGCTACCGCGATGGACAGCGCCGGCGGACAAGCCCCGGCCATGGGCGCAAGCAGCACCGGAATCTGCAGCCCGAAGTCCTCCGCAAACCGCCGCGCCCGTGCGAGCGGATCCGGCACACTCAGCATCTGATGCCTCCCCCTATTGACCTTCGGGCAGCCTAGCCTCGCAGACGCGCGCCTGGCAATCTGCCCGAAAAACAAAGGGCTATTCCCTTCAACCCGCGACAATATTTCTGCACTTCCACTGATGTCTGCCATTGCTCCTGCCGCGCCAGAGCTTTACACAAGGGTGACTCCGCACGGGTCTGCCGCCAAGCGGGCCCCGCCAAAAAAGCCAAACTGGAGGGACAGCATGGCCGACGCAGCCATTGAGGGCCACGAACACCATGACGAGCGCGGTTTCTTTACCCGCTGGTTCATGTCAACCAATCACAAAGACATCGGTATTCTCTACCTGATCGTCTCCGCAATCGCCGGTTTCATCTCCGTCGCGTTCACCGTCTACATGCGGTTGGAACTGATGGAGCCCGGTGTGCAATACATGTGCCTGGAAGGCGCGCGCATGATCGCATCGGATGCGACCTGTACGCCCAATGGGCACCTGTGGAACGTGCTGATCACGGGTCACGGGATCTTGATGATGTTCTTCGTTGTGATCCCCGCCCTCTTTGGCGGTTTCGGCAATTATTTCATGCCTTTGCAGATTGGTGCGCCAGATATGGCGTTCCCGCGCATGAACAATTTGAGCTTCTGGCTCTATGTCGCAGGGACCACACTGGCGATCTGCTCGGTCATCATGCCGGGCGGCAACGGGCAGCTGGGCTCGGGCGTAGGCTGGGTGCTTTACCCGCCTTTGTCGGTGCGCGAGGCTGGCATGTCGATGGATTTCGCTATCTTCGCGGTGCACGTCTCGGGTGCTTCCTCAATCCTCGGTGCGATCAACATTATCACGACCTTCCTGAACATGCGCGCGCCTGGCATGACGCTGTTCAAGGTGCCCCTTTTTGCCTGGTCAATCTTCGTAACCGCATGGCTGATCTTGCTGTCGCTGCCGGTTCTGGCAGGTGCCATCACCATGCTGCTGATGGACCGCAACTTCGGCTTTGCTTTCTTTGACCCAGCGGGGGGCGGTGACCCGGTTCTGTACCAGCACATCCTGTGGTTCTTTGGCCATCCGGAGGTCTATATCATCATCCTTCCGGGCTTTGGCATCATCAGCCACGTGATCGCCACGTTCAGCCGCAAACCAGTCTTCGGCTATCTGCCGATGGTCTGGGCGATCATCGCGATCGGCGCATTGGGCTTCGTCGTCTGGGCGCACCACATGTACACGGTGGGCATGACGCTGAACCAGCAGGCGTACTTCATGCTGGCGACCATGGTGATTGCGGTGCCCACGGGCGTGAAGGTCTTCAGCTGGATCGCCACGATGTGGGGCGGTTCGGTGGAGTTCAAGACGCCCATGGTCTGGGCCTTCGGGTTCCTGTTCCTCTTCACCGTGGGCGGTGTGACGGGCATCGTCCTGTCACAGGCCGCAGTGGACCGCTACTACCACGACACTTACTATGTGGTGGCGCACTTCCACTATGTGATGAGCCTCGGTGCAGTGTTTGCGATCTTCGCCGGCATCTACTTCTACTTCCCCAAGATGACGGGGCGGATGTATCCGGAATGGGCGGGCCAGCTGCATTTCTGGATGATGTTCATCGGGGCAAACATCACCTTCTTCCCGCAACACTTCCTGGGCCGTCAGGGCATGCCGCGCCGCTACATCGACTATCCGGAGGCATTCGCCTACTGGAACTGGTGGTCATCGCTGGGCGCCTTCCTGAGCTTTGCCTCCTTCATCTTCTTCTTCGGCGTGATGGCCTGGTCGCTGACACGCGGCAAGAAGCAAACGGCAGAGAATCCCTGGAACGAATACGCCGACACGCTGGAGTGGACACTGCCCTCTCCGCCGCCGGAGCATACGTTCGAAATCCTGCCCAAGCAGCATGAGTGGGACAAAAAGCCGGCGCACTGACGGCGTTCGTCATAAACAAACGAAACCCGGCCTAGCGCCGGGTTTCTTATTTTGGGAAAGCCCGCGCGACCAAACGCATGCTCTCGGGTGACGCAGTTCCGAGCTTCCTTGCGCAATTTATTCTCGGCCCAGCGCATTCGGTGCGGATTTACGCACCGCCGATGTTTATCATGGTGCCATGTCAAAGCGCCGGATCGTTTTATTCGCCCTCATCGGGGCCGTGGCTGCGCTCTGGCTCGGCAACACCTCCGCGTTTCATGCGCCCCCTTCTGATGCCGGTCCAAAGCTCATTGCTCATCGCGGCGTGCACCAGGTTTTCGTGGGCACGCGCGCCGTGGACGGTTGCAAAGCAGCGCAAATCGCGGCGCCACAGCACAGCTACATTGAAAACACCCTGCCCTCCATGCGCGCGGCTTTTGATGCGGGGGCAGACGTGGTGGAGATTGATGTGCATCTCACGCCCGATGGTGTCTTTGCGGTGTTTCACGACTGGACGCTCGATTGTCAGACCGACGGCAGCGGCGTGACGGAGGAAACCCCCTGGCCGGTGCTCAAAACGCTCGACATCGGTTATGGCTTCACCGCGCCCGACGGGAGCCACCCGTTGCGCGGCAAAGGCAGGGGCATGATGCCCCGGCTCGAGGATGTGTTGGCCCTACCGGGGGACACTCCGGCGTTCCTCATCAACTTCAAAAGCAACCGCGCCGAAGAAGGCCAAGCGCTGGCCACATTTTTGCACGCTGACGCAGCACGCGCGCGCATCTGGGGCGTCTACGGCGGGGCGCGACCGACACGGGCAGCCTTGGAAGGGGTGCAAGGCCTCAAAGGTCTCGACCGGCCAAATCTACGCGCGTGCATTACACGCTATGCCGCCCTCGGTTGGAGCGGTCATGTCCCGCCAAGCTGCCGGGACAGCATCTTGATGATCCCGATCAATGTCGCGCCCTGGCTCTGGGGCTGGCCGCACAGGTTTACTGCGCGGATGAAAGCAGCGGGCGCAGAGGTGATCCTGGTGGGCCCATATGGCGCAGACGGATTCATCAGCGGTATTGACGATGCGCAAATGCTGGCCCGGGTGCCACGGCCCTTTGACGGCTTTCTCTGGACGGACCGGATCGAGCTTTTGGGACCCATGCTTGTGCAGCGCTGACCATTGCCCATGCCAAAGCTCCGGGACTAGACTGCAGCGCAAGCAATAACCTTGCCGGATAAGGATGATCCTCACCGTCACCCCAATCTATGCTGCGCTGTTGGGCCTTTTCTACATCGGCCTTGCGGTGCGCGTGATCCGCTACCGCCGCGGCAACCGCATCTCTCTGGGGGATGCGGAGGACAAGGCAATGCGCAAGCGGCTGCGGGTGCATGGGAACTTTGCCGAATACGCCCCGCTTGCGCTGATCCTGTTGCTGCTGGTGGAGCTCCAGGATACGCCCGCGCTTGCGGTGCACGCATTGGGGCTGAGCCTGCTGGCCGGACGGGTGCTGCATGCGGCCGGGCTGGGCAGCACGCCACAGCGGATGAACCTGCGCGTGACGGGCATGGTCCTGACGCTTAGCATGATCGCGGTTGCCGCGCTTTTGCTGTTGCTTGGGCCGGTGCTCTGAACGCATAGGATTTTTTACGCCCCCAACGCAATTCCCCCTTGCGGAGCGCGAGCGGGATGGGTATCCCCGCTTCACCCAAGGAAGCGGGCGTAGCTCAGGGGTAGAGCATAACCTTGCCAAGGTTAGGGTCGGGCGTTCGAATCGCCTCGCCCGCTCCAAACATCAACCGGCATTCAGCGCGTTACGGGTAGCTGATGTGGTGTGTTCATTGGCTGGTGTGATGTCACCGGCTTACAATTGGCCAGCGGCATTGCTATCCATTCAAGCGACATCCGCCGCGGCGGAGTTCTATCCACATTCCGGTTGAAAGGACGGCGCCTTGGGCGAGTTTGACGCAATCCCGGTCCTCGACCTCGCGCCACTCAAATCGGGCGAGGACACCAGCCAATTGGCCCGCGCCTTTCGCACCGCCTACGGTGAGACGGGATTTGCCTACGTGATCAACCATGGCATTGATCCCGACCTCAAGGCGGAGATCTTTGCGGCGTCCAAGGCGTTTCACGCGCTCCCTGACGCTGCCAAGCAAAGCAACGCGCTCAATTCCCAGCACCGCGGCTACATCGCGATCAATACCTCCACCGATGTGAACTCCGACCTTGCAGAAGTGACAAAGCCCAACCAGTCGGCGTCTTTCATGATGATGCGCGAGGACGCGCACGCCGATCCGGCGGTCTACCTGTCCGGCCCCAACCAATGGCCCGCGCTGGAGGGTTTTCGCGAGACTTGCGAGGCCTATGCGCAGGCGATGAGCGATCTGGGCTACCGCCTGATGACACTCGCGCTGGAGGCCATTGGCGCGCGGGACCCTCATGTGCTGGCGGCGTTCGAGACGCCTACGATTTGGCTACGGTTGCTGAGGTATCCGCCTCAGCCTGCGCAAGCGCCCGACGATCTTTATGGTTCCGCCCCGCACAAGGATTTCGGCTGTCTCACGCTCCTGGCGCAGGATGACGTGGGCGGTTTGCAGGTGCAGACACCCTCTGGCGCATGGGTCGATGCACCGCCGCGCGCGGATGCATTCGTGGTAAATGTGGGCGATATGCTGCACCGCATGTCGAACGGGATACTGCGTTCCACACCCCACCGGGTGATCAACACCACCGGGCGCGAAAGGTACTCTGTCCCGTTCTTTTATGATCCGCATGTCTCCCATAGCGTCGCACCAGTGCCGGGGACGGGCGCGCCCAAGTTCGCGCCTGTGACCTTCGGTGAATTTCTCAAAGAAGAGCTTGAAGCGGCCTATGACGCGCATCCATCCCCTGCCCCAAAACCGCAGGATGGAGCAGCGTCCCCGTGACAAGCATTGCTCTCATCAAAGGGGACGGGATCGGCGTGGAGGTGGCGGAGGCCGCCACCGCGATCATCGACAAGGCTGTGGCACTGCAGCGCGGGACGCCCCTGCGCTATGCTGAAATCCAGGCAGGCGCGGCCTGCTTTCAAAAGACCGGCCTGGACATCGAGCCAGGCGGAGAGCAACGCGCGGGCGATGCGGAGGCGATCTTTCTGGGCGCGATTGGTCTGCCATCGGTGCGGCACCCGGACGGGACGGAGATCAGCCCCCATCTGCGGTTAAGGGACCGCTTTGGCCTTTATGCCGGGGTGCGCCCTGTCAAAGCCTACCCCAACGCGCCGCAGCGCCTGGCCGACCCCCGTGCTGCGGGCATCGACATGGTGATCTTGCGCGAATCCACCGAAGGATTGTTCTTTTCGGCCGTTGCGAATGGCGGGGGTGAGGTGATTGGCGACAGCGAGGTGCGCGACACGCTCCGCATCACGCGTGAGACGACAACGAGGCTGCACCACTTCGGCTTTCGCCTTGCCGCGCGCCGCAAGGCCCGGGGCAGCGCGGGGCGGCTCACTTGCGTGGACAAGGCCAATGTCTTTGCCTCCATGGCGTTCTTTCGCAAGATTTTTGACGAGGTCGCGCCGGGCTACCCCGACATCCTGGCGGATCACGCCTATGTGGACGCCCAAGCGCTGAACCTGATCCGCGCGCCCTGGGACTATGACGTGATGGTCATGGAGAACATGTTTGGCGACATCCTGTCGGATCTGGCGGGTGGCCTGGTCGGCGGGATGGGGATGGCCGCCTGCGCTGAAATCGGCGACACGCACGGATTGTTCCAGCCCGCCCACGGCTCGGCCCCCGATATCATGGGTCAGGACCGCGCGAACCCTCTGGCTGCAATCCTTTCAGGCGCGCTCATGCTCGATTATCTGGCGGAAAAGACGGGCGCGCCAGCTTATGCCGCTGCCGCCACCGCAATAGAACGCGCCGTCGAAGAGGGCTTTGCCGCCCGGGCCCTGCGCCCCATGGAATTTGGCGGCGACATGGGCACCAGCGCGATGACCCGCGTGCTTTTGGAGCTGATCCGCTAAAGCGTTCGCCCTTGAAGCTGAGACACATCGCTCCCTTCAAAGCTCCCGCCCAACAGGCACTGTTGGGCTGCGCCGTCCCGCCCCCGTCACGCCGAAGGCGTGCTTTCAGCACGACGGGCGGCGCATCTGCGCCACCCCGCGGGACGACGCAAGAAGTCTTTCAGTAATTGTCTCAGGTTTAGGCTCGCACGCTTTAAGCGGCTGCGCTCAGTTGATCGGAAACTGCGTCAGGCACCGCACCGCGTTGCGCCGGTAGTCATCCAACGTGGCATCCACGCTACGCCGGTCGCGCATGATCGCCATCGCGGCCTTCTTTTGCGCCCAAGTGCCAGAGACATGGCGGCGCAGAATGCGCAGCGTGAGATCCAGCATCAGATCCTTTTCCGTCTCCGGGATCAGGTCCGCGCGGCTGAGCGCCATCGCCGTCAGCGCAAGCGTGTTCGAACAGCGCAAGGCGGCGGCCTCCGACCCTTCATAGGTGCGCTGTGCCAGCGCGGGCGTAGCCGCAAGCAGCGCGCAAAGCAGGAAGGCCCGTGCCATCAAAAGACCTTGAATGTCATGGTCGTCAGCGACCGTTCGATCCCCTCGATGTCGAGCAACCTGTCATTGATGAAAACGCCCACGTCCTCCCCTTTCGGGATGTAGACCTTCATCAGCAAGTCGTAATCGCCGGACGTGGAGTAGAGCTCCGAGTGGAGCTCGCGCAGCGCGATCTGATCGGCCACGCGATAGGTCGTCCCGGGTTTGCAGCGTATCTGGACAAAGACGCAGGTGGACATGGGGCAGCTCCATGGCTGGTGTGTGCGCAGAGTCGCACACCATCGGGCCATCGGCAATCCCTCAACAGCCTCCCTTGGCGCGCGCCACAGCATTGTTATAACGGCGCCAGGCAGACCGGAGAGACCCATGCGCACCGCCACGCTGACCCGCAAGACCGCTGAAACCAAGGTTTCAGTGGCGCTGAACCTCGATGGGACCGGCAACTATGCCAATGCCACCGGCATCGGCTTTTTCGACCACATGCTCGACCAGTTGGCGCGCCATTCGCTCATCGACATGGAGGTCTCCGCCAAGGGCGATCTGCACATTGACGACCACCACACGGTGGAGGATGTGGGCATCACCATAGGCCAGACGCTCACGGCTGCCTTGGGGGACAAGCGCGGCATCAGGCGCTATGGTGCCTGCCTTTTGCCGATGGACGACGCGCTGGTGCGCTGCGCGCTCGATCTCTCCGCCCGGCCCTACCTCATCTGGAACGTGGACCTGCCAACGCCCAAGATCGGCGGATTTGATACCGAGCTTGTGCGCGAATTCTTTCAGGCGCTCAGCACCCATGGCGGCATCACGCTGCATGTGGACATGCTGCACGGGATCAACAGCCACCACATCGCGGAGGCCACGTTCAAGGCCGTCGCCCGCGCGCTGCGCGACGCGGTGGAGGTAGACCCGCGCAAGGCGGGCGACATACCGTCAACCAAGGGCGCGCTTTAGCCGATGCTGACCGCGCTCATCGACTATAACTCCGGCAATCTGCATTCGGCCCACAAGGCCTTTGAGCGCATGGCGCGGGAGACGGGTGCGGGCACGGTCGTGGTGACCACTGAGGCAGACGTCATTGCCCGCGCGGACCGCATCGTCCTGCCCGGTGATGGCGCCTTTCCGGCCTGTATGGCCGCGCTCACGGATGTCTCTGGCCTGCACGCGGCCCTTGTTGAGGCTGTGGAAGTCAAGGCGCGGCCCTTCTTGGGCATCTGTGTGGGCATGCAGCTGATGGCGCGGCTGGGACATGAATATAGCCAGACGCAAGGCCTCGGCTGGATCGACGGGGAGGTGGACAAGATCACGCCGTCAGATCCGGCGATGAAAGTGCCGCACATGGGTTGGAACGATCTGGTGATCGGGGCCCCTCACCCGGTGCTGGAGGGCATCTCAACCGGCGATCACGCCTATTTCGTTCATTCCTACCACATGCGCGTCTCTGCGCATGACCAGCTTTTGGCGCATGTCGACTACGGCGGCGCGGTCACGGCCATCGTGGGTCAGGGCAACGTTCTGGGCACGCAGTTCCACCCGGAAAAGAGCCAGGCCACCGGCCTGCGTCTCATCGCCAATTTCCTCAGCTGGCGGCCTTAAAGCCTCCAAAAGCTGAGACATGTACAACAGCAATTCATGCGCCGTCCCGCGGGGTGGCGCAGATGCGCCGGTCGCCATTGTGGCGCCATTGGTTCGAGCCCAATAGCGACGGGGGCGGGACGGCGCAGCAGGGCAGTACCTGTTGGGCGGGTTCTTTGATTGAAGCGAGCTGTCTCGGCTTAAGGGTCGGCAGGGTTAGACAATCACTTTCCGTTCCAAAGCACGGGCGCAGCCCGCCAATTGCTCAAGCTCTCAGCGCAATCGTTTCCAGGCTTGCTCTTTGCAGGTATCGCCTTGGCAAAAGCGCACGATCAGACTGTCCCCGCGCAGTACCACACGAGACTGCGGGAAACTTCTGGCGGTCGTATCCCGCGCCTCTCCGAAAAAGCTGCCGTCAGGCTGGGGGCGCATCTGCACGAGCACCTGCGCGCTGACCGCATTCGAAGGCGCATCATAACCGCGGCGGTTCTTGACGCGCTCCACTCTGCCGCACAGCGCCCGCCCGCAGCGTTTGGTGCGCACGTGAAACCGGATGCCGGAGGCATCCAGCTCCGTCTCCCACAGTCCGCGCGGCACTTCCAACTGGCTGTCGCCCTGCGAAAACACCGCAAGTGGCCAAACGACGGCTGCCACGCACACCAGTGATCTCAAACCCTTCATGCGCTTCCTCCCGGCGCGCAAGCTAGACCGACGTATGGCGTGCGGCAAGCGCCGCGCGACAGCAGGTTCAGTTGAGGCGCTTCCAGGTCTGCTTGGAACAGATCAGCCCGCCGGCCACGCAGCCCGACAGCCGCAGCGCATTGCCGTTGACCTGCATCTTGCCGATATAGACCTTGTTGTTGGACGGGCGCCAGACCTTGCCCTCATAAGCACCGCCACCGCTCGGCTTCATGTCAATGACCAGGGTTTTGCCCAGGTTGGGAGAGTTGTATTCGCCGCTATCGTTGAAGGTGCGCGCGATCTTGCCGCAGACCGCGCTGCCGCATTTGCTCATCTTGACGTGGGCATAGGCCCCGTCATCCACCTGTGTCTGCCACGTGCCCACCGCAGGGTCCGCAAATGCAGCGCCCGCCAGCCCAATCGCCGCAGCAGCGGCCGTGATCCATGTCTTCATCTTGCTGTCCTCCCGTTCGCTGGCGCAGTGTGAAACAGCCGTCCCGGTTCGGGCAAGCCTTCCGCTGGGGCAATTTGCCTTTCGTGACGCAACGTGCGAGACGCGCACGCGCAATCACCAAAGAGCACATCAGATGATCCTTTACCCCGCAATCGACCTCAAAGACGGGCAAGCCGTGCGGCTGGTGCATGGGCGCATGGACCGCTCAACCGTGTTCAACGACGATCCCGCCGCCCAGGCGCGCAGCTTCGTTGCGGCGGGCTGCACCTGGCTGCATCTGGTGGACCTCAATGGCGCCTTCGCCGGTCAACCGGTCAATGCCGCCCCGGTGGAGGCGATCCTGGCGGCCTGTGATGTGCCCGCGCAGCTGGGCGGCGGCATCCGCGACATGGCCACGATTGAACGCTGGCTGTCGCGGGGGCTGGCGCGGGTGATCCTGGGCACGGTCGCTGTGGAAAACCCCGAGCTCGTGCGCGAGGCCGCGCGCGCTTTCCCCGGCCAGGTGGCCGTGGGCATCGACGCGCGCGCGGGCAAGGTTGCGACAAAGGGCTGGGCGGAAGAGACGCAAGTGGACGCCACCGAACTTGCCAAATCCTTTGAGGACGCGGGCGTGGCCGCGATCATCTACACCGATATCTTGCGCGACGGCGCGATGGGGGGCCCTAACGTCGATGCCACCGCTACACTCGCCCGCAGCGTCGATATACCAGTGATCGCCTCCGGCGGCGTGTCCTCCATCGCTGATCTTGAAGCGCTCAAGGCCACCGGTGTGATCAGCGGCGCGATCTCGGGCCGCGCGCTCTATGACGGGGCGATTGACCTCAAGGAGGCGCTCGCCGCGACGGAGGGTTAGTCTCCCTCGCCTTCGCGCTCCACCGGTTTGATCGCCTCCAACTCCTCCCGCAGCTTTTTGAGCTTTTCCTTCAAACGCTTGATCTCCCAGGCGTTCTGGGCTTCTTCCCGCTTGCGCGGCGTTCGGCGCAGCGTGTGTTCATCCTCCGTCACCGCTCTGATCGGCGCCACCGACTGCAAGGTCCAGGCACGGTCCGCGCCCATGGTCTCCACCACGCCCTCCTCGGTGCAAAGATGGGTCTTCTTGGTGTAGATCAGCACCTCGTCCGGCAGTGACAGGAAAATCGTACTGTTCCAGTACCGCTTTTCATGGGTGATGTTGAAATGCAGGTACTTCAGCTTGACCCTGATCCGCAGGCGCGCTGTCGGCTTGAGCGCTGCAATCGCGGTATCCACGTCAAATTTTGGCGCGCGCTGGCCTAAAAGCGTGTTCAGGTCGGCATAAAACGGATCGAGGCCGCTGAACCCCATGAAATTGAGAAAATCCCGCGTGTCCTCCATTTCGTGCTTTCTGGCTGTGTCCCCATGCGGCAACCAGATGGGATCGCGGTGCATGAAGACATTCGCGCCCACCTTCGGAAAGGCCGTGGGATAGGTGGGCTTGGGACTGCGCGCCTGCGTCTTGCAGTCCCAGCCGAGGTGCAACACGCGGTCCACCCGGCGCAGCTTCCCCGAAAGCGCGGAATTGAGGTCCGGGATCGTCCATTCCACGGGCGCATAGGGCTCTGCCCGAAAAGTCTTTCCACCGATTTTGAGTTTCGGCATGAGGGTCTCCTTTTTAAACGAATGATTTGAAAAATCGCATCTGAAATACTCAAACACCCCGATCCTACCCCTGCTGCAGGCCCACGCAAAGCCCGTTGCCCCCTCACGCGCGCGCGCCTATAGCTGGCCCATGCTCAAGACACGCATCATCCCCTGCCTGGACGTGGCCGATGGCCGCGTGGTCAAAGGCGTGAACTTCGTGGATCTCCGCGACGCGGGCGATCCGGTGGATGCCGCCATCGCCTATGACGCGGCGGGGGCGGATGAGCTCTGTTTTCTCGACATCCACGCCACCCATGAGAACCGCGGCACCATGTTCGATCTGGTGCGCCGCACGGCGGAGCACTGCTATATCCCGCTGACCGTGGGCGGCGGCGTGCGCAGCGCAAGGGACGTGCGCGCGCTGCTTCTCGCGGGTGCGGACAAGGTCAGCTTCAACTCCGCTGCCGTGGCAGACCCGGACGTGTTGCGCGCGGCGGCGGACCAATTCGGCAGCCAATGCATTGTCTGCGCCATCGACGCCAAAACGGTGGCCCCAGGCCGGTGGGAGATTTTCACCCACGGCGGGCGGCGCCCAACCGGCATTGACGCGGTGGACTTCGCACGCACTGTTACAGCCAAAGGCGCGGGTGAAATCCTGCTCACCTCCATGGACCGCGATGGCACGAAAGCGGGCTTCAACCTGCCGCTGACGCGCGCCATCTCGGATGCAGTGGATGTCCCCGTGATCGCCTCTGGCGGCGTAGGCACCCTGGATCACCTGGTCGAAGGGGTGACGGAGGGCGGCGCATCGGCCGTGCTCGCCGCGTCGATCTTTCACTTTGGCGAATATACAATCGCGCAAGCCAAGGCGCACATGGCCGCCGCTGGCATCCCCATGAGGCTCACATGACCCTCGAAGACCTTTTCGCCACCATAGAGGCCCGCAAAGATGCCGATCCTACGACCAGCTGGACCGCGCAGCTGCTGTCAAAAGGCCCCGAAAAATGCGCCGAAAAATTCGGTGAAGAGGCGGTGGAGGCCATCATAGAGGCGGTCAAAGGCGACCGCAGCGCGCTCACGGCAGAAGCGGCTGACACGCTCTATCACCTGTTGGTGATGCTCGCCGCCTGTGAGGTGCCCCTGTCGGATGTCCTGGCAGAACTTGCCCGCCGCCAGTCCACATCGGGCATCGCGGAAAAAGCCGCGAGATAGTCTCTTTTTTTGGCTAGAAATATCCCGGGGAGTTGCCCAACGGGCAACGGGGCGGAGCCCCTCTCCAAAAAATCGCGCGCGGCGCAGCCGCACCATCAGGTTACAACTTGCTGGAGATAATCCCAGTATTGAACCCGCCCATCCGCAGCTCACCGTAAAGGCGCTGGTATTCGATCTTGGGGCAGCGGTCCTGAATGACGGTCACGCCCCGCGCTTGGGCCTTTTCCGCAGCCGCTTCATGCTTGACCCCGATCTGCATCCAGATGGTCTGAAGGCCCTCGAAAGCCGCCAGCGCCTCATCCACGATTTCCGGCACGGCCTCTGACCGGCGGAAGATGTCCACCATGTCCACGCCGTCCTCAATTTCTGCCAGCCGCGCAACCACCGCGCGCCCAAAAAGCTCTTTGCCCGCGTGGCCCGGATTGACCGGGATCACATCATAGCCTTTCAGCTTGAGATAGCGCGCCACATAGAAGCTCGGGCGCACCGGATTGGCCGACACGCCCACCACAGCGATCCTTCGTGTGCGGTTCAAGACCTCGCGCAACAGGGCGTCAGAATAGCTCACCACGCTTTTCTACATGGCTCAGTCAAAAATGTCTTCCACCACATCAAAGATGTCTTCGGCCAAGTCTTTGAAGCGCTTGCCGAACCAGCCCTTGCGCTTGCGCCGTTTCAGAGGCTTGGACTTGACCCGCTTCTCTTCCCTATAGGGCCGCACGTCCTCTTTCATCCGAGGCTGATGTGAAACCGCGGGCTTCGCGCGCTTCTTGCTCGGCAGCATCTTCATATCATGAAGCGGCGCGCCGCAGCTGGCGCACGCCAGTTCATGGCGGCCCTGATCAAGCCGCAGCGCAGCCTTGGCGCCGCAAAAACAGCAGGTCGCGATTTTTGTTGGGTAGGAAATGGGAGCAGCCCTCAGCGATTGATCTTAGACGCATATAGGGCGATTGCGGCGGCGTTGGAGACGTTAAGCGAGCCAAAGTTGCCCGCACGATCTATCCGCACCAGCGCGTCCACCGTCTCCCGCGTCTTGGCACGTAGCCCCGGGCCCTCCGCGCCGAGCACCAGCGCAATAGCACGATCCTCCTTGCCCGCGCAGGCACCCGCAACGCTCTGCTCCGCCGCGCCATCCAGACCCAGTACGAGATAGCCCATCTTCTGCAACGCCCGGATCGCATCCGCCAGGTTGCGCACCCGCAGATAGGGCTGCCGCTCCAACGCGCCGCTTGCGGTCTTGGCCAAGGCACCCGTTTCAGGTGCGGAGTGATGCCGCGTGCCGATCACCGCCGAAGCGCCCAGCACTTCCGCTGAACGCAGGATCGCGCCAACGTTGTGCGGATCGGTGACGCGGTCCAGCAGCACGACCCGGGGCGCATGCGCGCCTAGGCAAACATCCTCCAGTCGGCCCCATTGCAGCGGGCGCACCTCTAGCACCGCGCCCTGGTGCACCGAACCGGGATCAATGGGCGGCTTGAAGCTGCGTGGATCGACCTCTTGGGGGGCGATGCCTGCGACCGCGATCGCCTTTTCGAGCTTGGCGCGCGCGTTAGGTGTTACCTGCAAGTGCAGCTTTTCGCGCGCAGGGTTCATCAGCGCGTCCCGCACCGCATGCAGGCCAAAAAGCCACAGCGTTTCACGCGCCTCAGCGCGCTTGCCCTGTTCCTTGGCGATCACCCATTTCGGCTTTTTCATCACGGCCTCCTCAGAGGCGTCTACCGGCTTGCTCGCATCCTGCCAAGCGGGCGTGTTTTTCATGTTGACGCGTGGCAGGCGCTTACGTATTCAGCCCGCCAGTGGGCGACAGGCCGCAAGGTGTGGCAGGGGACTGTAACTCCCTCGCGGAGACGCACGCCTGGTTCGATTCCAGGGTCGCCCACCAACAGGGCATTTTTCTGCGAAGAAATGCCCTGAGTGCGCAAGGTCAGGTTGCCCAGCGACGTGACAGCGCACCTCGCCGACCCAGCCCACTCATCCATGTTTGGCGGCCAGAATTGTATACCGTCTCATGAAAGGCACATCCAAACAGCATGAATGCCACGGCCGGCCCCAGCCAATACATGCCTTTACAACGGTCAACCTACAGAAATATCACACTTTCATGATCAACTCGTTGTGTCTTGATAAGCCGTTCCGCGACCCTGATCCAGCAGAGCATCGCCGTCCGGGGCCCGCCAACGCAAGTCCTCTTCTGAAGACACGAGCACCGCAGAACAGGACTTAGCGGGCTTTTGAACCCAGCCCAAGCGTTATGCTGCAACGCAGAAAATCGCTGGGAAAATGGGCAGATTTGCCGCTCAACCGCGACGCGCGGTCGCACCCACCCAATAAATTTCTGAGACCTTTGCACCCTCTGCCCTAGCTCTGCGACAGGGAGACGCTTTTGAAAGGTCTGACATGTCTACTTTGATTGTCGTTCTCGGAATCGTTGACGTAATGCTCGCGATCCTTTTGGTTGTTGCTGGAATGGCCCGCATGGATCGCCGTTATGCTGCGCGTGTGCGCGCTGAATATGATCGAAAGTCCATTCTGCGCGGCCATGACGTCGATCGGGATCGAAGCTAGAAACCGATTAGACGTTCTTTTTGTAAAGACGGCGCGCCTGCTGTTCCAATGGCCCCTTCAAAGCGGCCAAGCTGTCATACCCCTGCCCGCGCAGCATCTGAAGCACGCGCACCAGCGCTTCTGCAGTAACCCGCGCGTCACCAAGCGCCGTGTGCCTTTCCTCTGCTGCAATCTCGATCCCCAGCCTGGCGCACAGCGCATCAAGCGAATGTTCTTCTGTCGTGCCAAAGGCCACGGCGGACAGCAGGACCGTATCGAGAACCGAATGGTCCCATGCAGCGCCTATTTCAGCCTCATGGCGTTTGAGAAACCCCATGTCGAAAGGCGCATTATGCGCGACCAACACGGCGCCCCGTGCGAAATCGTGCAGCGCCTGACCTGCTTGCGCGATTGTAGGTGCGGTGGCGACATGCGCATCGCTGACGTGGTGGATGCGGGTTGAAGCGGGCGGGATGGGCCGTTCGGGATTGACGTAGCTGTGGTACTCCTCCCCCGCAACGCGCGCGCCATTAACGACACGCACCGCGCCGATCTGGACAATGGCATCCTGCGCCACCGACAGGCCCGTCGTCTCTAGATCGAACACGACGAAGCAGAGCTGCTCCAAAGGTTGATCGGCCATCGCGCGGTCGTCGTTGTGCTGCATGAGGTCGAAGTCAAAAGTAAGCGGACGCGCAGCGATGGCATCCGGTGTGGCGGCGTGCGGCGGATCGAAAAACAGCATCAGGCCGTCGCCGTGCAGGGGTTTGACCCGCGCCTCGATTGCCGGCGCGCCTGTCACCGGCCGCAGCTTGCACCGCGCTTCGGACAGACCTGCTTCCAGATCTTCGGCGTAAAAGTAATCGGTGAGCGCGGCCTTGAGCCGGGGCGGGCGGATCGCGGACAAGATGCCCGCAGCTTGCGCATCGTAAAGCACGATCTCGCGCGCGGGGTTGAGCAGGATCGTGCCCACCGGGCTTTCGCTGAGAAGTGCTGCCAAGCGTTGGTGTTCGACTGACAGCCGCTCGGTTTCACGCGCGACTGAACTGGCCATCGCCTCCACGTCCGAGCCGACTTTGGCGCTGAGCGCGGCTGCTGCCGGGGCCAGATCGCCCAGATACTGGGCGTCTGTGGTATCCAGTATCTCTACCTTGCCTCCATGGGCGCGCAGCCGCAGGTTAGCAGACAAACGGTTGATCGGCTTGGCGACGTTTTCATCAAACAGCAGCCATATCCCAAGAAGCAGCCCGGTGTTGAGAAGGGAAAAGACCACAAATGCGGTCACGAAAGGACCCGCTGGCAAACCGGGCTCCGCCCGCGCCCAGCCAAGCGCGAGCGCACCCGCCCCACAGGCCAGGGCGCCCACAGCAAGCAAGACAAAGAATAGAAACACGCGCAGCCTGAGGCTCGCGCGCATCACGCGTCCGGCGCCTGGCAGACAAGGGCCAGGATTGCGTCATCCGGTGCAACAGGCTCCCACGCGGCGTTCTTTACAGTGCCGTCAGGACCAAACTCCGCCCCGTCGATCAAAAGCGCGGTGCGGTTGCCCGCGCAGTCAAACAGGACCGGCGCCTGATTGACAGGAGACCAGCGGCCAAAAAAGAACAGGTCCACAAGCGCCTGATCCGGCTGGTTTTCATTGCGCCGCGCGGTGCCCACGTCCACCGCCACAAAGCGCTTGGTGAAGGGGTAGGCTTGCGTCCAGGGCCGCAGCCAGCTTTGTTCCTCGACCGTGAGCGCGACCTCCAGCCCCTCAGGCAGTTCCGCCGAGGTGCGCTCAAACCAAGTGTATTCGTTCGAAATTGTCACCGCGAGCATACCCGCGCCCGCGGCCACCGGTGTCAGCCAACGCGGCAGGCGCTGCCCCGTCAGACGGTTGAGCAGCATCACGAGGCCAGCACAGGCAATCCCGGCAACAAACGTGGCGATGAGTTCTACAAACATGATCCTAGCCCAGCATCCCTTTTCCGCTGCCCGCCGCCGCCTGCATCGTTTTAACGACAACGAAGGCGTCGCGCAGGTGGCTGCGTTCAAAATCCGATAGCGCCGCCGGGTTCAGAAAGTTCGACGGTTTGCACCCCTCCCGGATTTCCTGAGCCTGATGCCGCAGGCGGGTTTCTGCAATGAGGTCATAGGCGTCAATCAGATCCGCACCCCCGGATTTTGACAGCGCACCTGCGGCGACCGCCGCTTCGAGCCGCGCGCGGGTGTTGGCGGGGCGCAGCGCGCCGGTGAGCGCGTAGATGCGCCCCAGGTCCACAATAGGCACCACGCCGTTCAGCTTGAGATCCAGTGCATTGCGGTGCTCGCCCGACCGGATCGTGGCCAGACCGCGCAGAAGGCCCAGCGGCGGGTGATGTTTGAGCGAATTGGCGATCATGTGCGCCACGAAGATCGAATTCTTGGTGGCCGCCTCCAGCACTTGCGATTGCAGCCCTTCAAAGAGGCTCACGTCTCCGCCGATGGGGCGCAGATCGAACATGACGGAGGCCAGCATCTGCGCTTCGGGGTTCGGCTTAGCGATCCAGCCGGTGAAGTAGTCGCGCCACTGTGCGACGGGCTGCATCCAGCGCGGCGCGGTGGCCATCATGTCACCCGGGCAGTAGAAGTATCCGCAGCGGTCAAGACCGTCGCTGACCAAGCGGGCGAGGTCCGCGAAATAAGCGCGGTCCTCCTCGCGTGCGTCATCCGACAGGATCAGCACATTGTCTTGATCTGACACGCCCGTCTGCTCCTGCCGGCCCTGAGAGCCGCAGGCCAGCCAGAGGTAGGGCACGGGCGGCGCGCCAAGCGTTTCTTCCGCCAAGACAAGCAGCCGACGGGTCGCGGCATCCGCCACATCGGTGATCAGCCGCGTCACGGTCTGGTGCGGGCTGCCGCCATCGACCAGCTGGACCAGAAGCTGCGGCAGATCGGCTGTGGCCCGCGCCATATCTTCAGCGCTGCTTGCATGGGCCACGCGCCGGACGATGTCAGCCGTGGACAGGCTCTGCGCGCGGGTCAGATCGGTTTGGGTCACGATCCCGAGCAACCGGTCGCCTTTTGTGATGGGCACGTGTCCGATCCGCCGTTCAACCATCAGGTGCAGCACATCCGTGATCAGCGCCGTGGGCGGCAGCGCCAGCGGCTCGGCGGTCATGATGGTCTGCACCGGTGCGCCGGCGTCATGGGCGCCCACGACCACGTGCCGGTTGAGATCGCGCAGCGTGAGGATGCCGACAAAATTGTCGTTCTCCACCACGCAGACCGACGACAAACCGCGCTCCGCCATCAGCGTCGCGGCCGTGCGGATGCTGTCGTTTGGCGCGCAGGCGACCACGTCACGGGTCATCACCCGCGCCACGGGTTGGGTGTGAAACTGATCCGCCTGCGGCTGCACGGGTCGGCGGCGGTCAAAAAAGCGGCTGACAGGGGCGTGTTCTGCGATGAGCGCGTGAAACGTCTCCGGCGGCAGGCGGATGGCGCGCAGCTCTTGCGTGGCGCGCGCTGTCCTCAGCGAGGTATCGCCGCGCAAAAGCGCGCGTTCGCCAAAGGAATTGCGCGGGCCCAGAAGCGACAGCTGCGTGTCCGTCTCATCGGTGACCTCCACCTCGCCCTCTGCGATCACGTAGAGCCCCTTGGCCGCGTCACCCACCGCAAAGACGGTCTCACCGGGCGCGAACTCTTGTACGTCGCAGACCTCCGACAGGGCGCTCAGCGCGGCATCGGGCAGGCTGTCATAGGGGTGCACGGAGGCGAGGAAATGGGTGAGTTCTGGCGAGAGGGCCATGGCAGACCTCTGGAAACAGGGATGTCCCGCCAGTGGGAGAGAGCTGGCGGGACATGAAGCAGCGGGCGCGAGGGGCACGCCCGCTGTTTTGGTTTAGTGACCGTCGACGGCAGCACCGGCACCGCGCGGGATGCGGACGCTTTCCACCAGGTCCTTGATCTCCTGCGGGGTCTCTTTGGTCATGCCCGCCACCACATAGGCGACTGCGAAGTTGACCATGGCCCCGATGGCGCCAAACGACGTCGACTTGATCGGGCCCAGAAGCGGGTCTGCATCCGAGAACATGTTGGTGTCCGGGATAAAGAACCAGCCCTTGTGCAGGAAGATGTAGAGCAGCGTGACCACGAGGCCTGCCAGCATGCCTGCGACCGCGCCCGAGTTGTTGATGCGGGTCGAGAAGATGCCCATCATCAGCGCCGGGAAGATCGAGGCGGCGGCAAGGCCAAAGGCCAGCGCCACGGTTTGGGCTGCAAATCCCGGGGGGTTCAGCCCGAGGATGACCGCCACCACAATCGCTGCCGCCATTGAGATCCGCGCTGCAAGCAGCTCGGATTTCTCCGACATGTTCGGGGTCAGCTGACCCTTCAGCAAGTCGTGGCTCACCGCAGAGGAGATCGCCAAAAGCAGGCCCGCAGCGGTGGAGAGCGCCGCGGCAAGACCGCCTGCCGCCACCAGACCGATGACCCAGCCCGGCAGGCTCGCGATCTCGGGGTTGGCCAGCACCAGGATGTCGCGGTTGAACTTGGTCAGCTCATTGCCTTCCCAGCCATTCGCGGCAGCCTTTTCCTGCAGATCGGCATTGGCGTCGTTGTAGTACTGGATTTTGCCGTCGCCGTTCTTGTCTTCCCAGTCCAAGAGCCCTGTCTTCTGCCAGGTCGCCATCCAGGCGTACTCAGGATCACTGTTGATCTGCTCAACGCTCACCGCCTCGCCCTGCGTCCCGTTGGGCCACATCAACTCGGAGATGTTGAGCCGCGCCATCGCACCCACGGCAGGGGCCGTCAGGTAAAGCAGCGCGATGAACACCAGCGTCCAGCCCGCTGACCAGCGCGCGTCAGACACCCGTGGCACCGTAAAGAAGCGCATGATGACGTGGGGCAGACCCGCGGTACCGATCATGAGGCTCAGCGTGAAGAGCACCATGTTGATGGTGGACCCGTGCGCGGCGGTATACTCCTTGAAGCCCAGATCGGTCACGATCTGGTCCAGCGTGACCAGCAGCGGCTGACCGCTTTCGGTGCTGCCAAAGAGGCCAAGTGCGGGGATCGGATTGCCCGTCAGCTGCAGCGAGATGAAGACCGCCGGGATCGTGTAGGCGGTGATCAGCACGCAGTACTGCGCGACCTGCGTGTAGGTCACGCCCTTCATGCCGCCAAAGACGGCGTAGGCGAAGACCACGCAGGAGCCAATGAGCAGACCCCAGGTCGTGTCAATCTCAAGGAACCGGCCAAAGGCGATGCCTACGCCCTGCATCTGCCCGATTACGTAGGTGATGGAGGCTGTCAGCAGGCAGATCACGGCCACAAGGCGCGCGGTGGAGCTGTAGAAGCGGTCGCCGATGAACTCCGACACGGTGAACTTGCCGAACTTGCGCAGGTAGGGCGCAAGCAGAAGCGCCAGCAGCACGTAGCCGCCGGTCCAGCCCATCAGGAAGGAGGAGTTGTCATAGCCGGTGAAGGCGATAAGACCCGCCATCGAGATAAAGGAGGCCGCCGACATCCAGTCAGCCGCTGTGGCCATGCCGTTCGTGACAGGATGCACACCGCGCCCGGCCGCATAGAATTCAGAGGTGGAGCCCGCCCGGGCCCAGACCGCGATCCCGATGTAGAGCGCAAAGGACGCGCCCACAAAGAGAAGGTTGAGGGTAAACTGATCCATGGTGCTTACTCCTCATCCACGCCGTGTTCGCGGTCGAGCTTGTTCATCCGCCAAGCGTAGAAAAAGATCAGTCCGAGAAACACCAGGATCGAGCCTTGCTGGGCGAACCAGAAGCCAAGATCGGTGCCGCCTACCGGGATGCCCGAAAGCAAAGGCCGCAAAACGATGCCAAAGCCAAAGGACACGAGAGCCCATATGACAAGGCATACCTTGATGATGCGGATGTTGGTGGCCCAGTACTCCTTGGCCTCCTCACCCGCGTTGGTTAGGTCTGTGGTTTGATCTGCCATTTCTGGCTCTCCTCCTTAGGCTACGATGGGCGCCGTTTTGGCACCTATTCTTGCAGGGGGTGGTGGCCGTCGATCAGGCCACCGCCGGGTGAGTTACGCGCATCAGCTCCGCTGCGATGTCGTCAATCGCGCCCATCGCGTCGATGGTTTTCAGCAGTCCCTTTGCTGAAAAGTAGGCGACAAGCGGCGCGGTCTTTTCGGTGTATTCAGCCAGGCGCAGTTTGAGGCTTTCCTCATTGTCGTCCGCGCGCACCGGTTGGCCCGCGGCGCGCGCTGCCTCGGCCCGACCGAGGATCCGCGCCACCAGAGCCTCTGGGTCCACCCGCATCTCAATCGCGGCATCCAGGCGCTGGCCGGTCTTGTCCAGAAGGGCCAGCAACGCATCGGCCTGAGCGATTGTGCGGGGAAAGCCATCAAAGATGAAGCCACCCGCTTTCACGCCCATCAGCTTTTCTTCGATCAGGCCCACCACGATCTCATCGGTGACAAGCTCACCGCGCGCCATGACCTCCGCCACGCGCTGGCCCATGGGCGATCCGCTGGCCTTGGCTTCGCGCAGCATGTCGCCTGTGGACAGCTGGACCATGCCGCGGGCCTCAGCCAGCCTTTCGGCCTGGGTGCCCTTGCCCGAGCCGGGAGGCCCGAGCAAGATGACATTCACCTGGGGCGAGGGCGGCGGTGTTGCCGCGCCGTCCATCACCCGTCCGTCCTGTTCATGCGATTTTCGATCAGATCATCCACCACGGACGGATCAGCAAGCGTGGAGGTATCCCCCAGCGCGCCGAAATCATCTTCCGCGATCTTGCGCAGGATGCGCCGCATGATCTTGCCCGACCGGGTCTTGGGCAGGCCGGGGGCCCACTGGATGAGATCGGGCTTGGCGATGGGACCAATCTCCGTGCGCACCCAGGTCTCAAGCTCCTTGCGCAGCTCGGGCGAGGGTTCCTCGCCGCCCATCAGGGTGACATAGGCGTAGATGCCCTGGCCCTTGACGTCATGGGGGTAGCCCACCACGGCGGCTTCCGCGACCTTGGCGTGGGCCACGAGCGCGGATTCAACCTCAGCCGTGCCCATCCGGTGGCCGGAGACATTGATGACGTCATCCACGCGGCCCGTGATCCAGTATTCGCCGTCCTCATCGCGGCGGCATCCGTCGCCGGAGAAATAGTAGCCCTTGTAGTCGCTGAAGTAGGTCTTTTCGAACCTTTCATGATCGCCCCACACGGTGCGCATCTGGCCCGGCCAGCTGTCCTTCATGCAGAGCACGCCTTCCACGGCATTGCCGTCGACGACCTCACCCGACGTGGGCTCCAGAACCACCGGCTGCACGCCGTAGAATGGCTGCTGCGCGGCACCGGGCTTGAGCTTGGTGGCATAGGGCAGCGGGGTCAGCATGTGACCGCCGGTCTCTGTCTGCCAGAAGGTGTCCACGATGGGGCAGCGCCCGCCGCCCACGACGTCGTTGTACCAGTTCCAAGCTTCGGGGTTGATCGGCTCGCCCACAGAGCCCAGCACGCGCAGGTCCGACAGGTCGTATTTCTCGACCCACTCATTGCCCTGGCCCATCAGCGCGCGGATGGCGGTCGGCGCGGTGTAGAACTGGTTGACCTTGTGCTTTTGGCAAACCTCCCAGAAGCGGCCCGCATCCGGATAGGTCGGCACGCCCTCGAACATCACCGTGGTGGCACCATTGGCCAGGGGCCCATAGACGATATAGCTGTGTCCCGTGACCCAGCCC
The DNA here is from genome assembly GCA_039024775.1 of Pseudomonadota bacterium. Lineage (GTDB taxonomy): Bacteria > Pseudomonadota > Alphaproteobacteria > Rhodobacterales > Rhodobacteraceae > Sulfitobacter. The sequence goes on along the minus strand of JBCCPS010000005.1, from coordinate 22,240 downwards.
ACATCCGCGGTGCACCAGAAAACGTCGCCGTCGTGATAGTCGAACACCACCTCATGAGTGAGCGATGCATAGACCAGATAGCCCCCGGTCGTATGCACCACGCCCTTTGGCTGCCCGGTGGAGCCGGAGGTATAGAGGATGAACAGCGGGTCTTCTGCACCCATTTCCTCTGCCGGGCAGTCGGCGGAAGCCTCTGCCATCAATGCGGTGCAATCGTGGTCGCGGTCGGTCCAGGTGGTCTGCCCGCCGGTGCGCTTGACCACCAGGCATTTGACGTCTTCCTTGCAGTGCAAGAGAGCGGTGTCGGCGTTGGATTTGAGCGGCGTCTGGCGTCCGCCCCGGGGCGCGTAATCAGCGGTAATGACGAGCTTGGCGTCACAGCCGTTGATCCGCGCCCCAAGCGCGTCCGGGGAGAAACCGGCGAAAACGATGGAATGGATGGCCCCGATGCGCGCGCAGGCGAGCATGGCGTAGGCGGCTTCCGGGATCATCGGCAGGTAGATGACGACGCGGTCGCCTTTCTGCACGCCCAGGCTCTTGAGCACATTGGCCATTTTGCACACGGAAGTGTGCAGCTGCTTGTAAGTGATGTGCTGCACATCATCGGTGGAAGTGTCATCGGGCTCCCAGATGATGGCGGTCTGATCGCCGCGCCTCTCCAGATGCCGGTCCACGCAATTGGCGGCGACATTCAGCGTGCCATCTTCGAACCAGCGGATATCGATGTTTCCGGGCTCAAAAGAGGTGTTCTTGACCTTGGTGAAAGGCTTCATCCAGTTGACGCGCTGCGCCTGTTCGGCCCAGAAGCCTTCGGGGTCGGAAACGGACCGCGCATATTGCGCGCAGTAAGTTTCGGTGTCTGCGTGTGGTGTTGCTTGACCTTGATTAGGGGTCGATGTCCCTGCGTCTTTGGGTGACATTTTGGGTCCTCCTCTAGCGCCCGCATTAGCCCCTCCCATGGCGCTGAAAAATGCGAGTCCCTGCATCATACACAGGAAGTGCGCGCGTGCTCCGTGATCTGTATCAAACAATTTTATCTGTGAATTTTGTTTTCAAATGGTCTGTAAAATTTTACTTATCCTGTAATAACGACTTAAAAAGATATGCTTAGGTGTATGTCACTCATGGACCGCCTTCAGGCCCACACCAAATGAGCTCCAACCAGCTTGCACGTTTAAGCAGGAAGCCACCGCCGCGCGGCACGACACGAGGTTCGAATCGAATTTCAACTTCCGGGTGAATTTGCGCGCCATGGGCGAATCGCACATAGGCAGATGTCCAAGCGCTGGTCGAATCATCTGCTGATGTGCCTTCCTGTGGAGGCTTAAGGCGCTTCGTCGTGCTCATCCCCCAGCAGAATGCGCGCTGCATCGCCTTCCAGGTCCTCGTACTGATCCGCCTTCAGCGTCCAGATAAACCCGGCAAGCGCCCCCAGCCCTAAAAGCAGCGAACAGGGCACCAGGACCACCAGAATGTTCATGACCTGAGCCCTCTGACTGCGTTGAGCACCACCGTGATGGAGCTTGCCGACATCGCGATGGAGGCAGCCAGCGGCGTGGCGAAACCGGCCACCGCGATGGGCACCGCGATCACGTTGTAGACGGTGGAGATGTTAATGTTCTGCGCCATCCGCCGTGTGGCGGTGCGGCTGAGCGCCAGCGTGGTGGCGATCGTGGTGAGATCCTGGCTCACGAGGATGGCGTCCGCGGCCTTGCGGCTGGCATCGAGCGCCGATCCCGGCGCCATGGAGGCATGCGCTGCCGCCAGGGCCGCCGTGTCATTGAGCCCGTCACCGACCATGAGCACCCGTGCGCCCGCCTGCTCCAGCTCCTTGACCACGGCGATCTTGTCCTCTGGACCCACGCCCGCGCGGACGTCTTCAATGGCCAGCGCGGCGGCTGTGCGCTCGGCGTGGGCGCGGGTGTCACCCGTCAGCATCACCACCTCAACCCCCGCCGCATGCAACGCATCGACCGCCCCGCGCGCGCTCGGCAGCAGCGCCTCAACTGCCTCTAGCGGATAGCGCCGATTACCGAAGTCAAAGACGGTGCTGGCGTTCGCGTCACTGGCGCGCCCCAAGGCAACACGGGTCTTGCCAAAGCGGGCCGCGACCCCCTGCCCCGCCGTCTCCACACAGGCAGACAGCGGCGCGGGCGTCACGCCCTCCAGACCCGCTCTAAGCCCCCGGCAGAGCGGATGGGCGGAGCTGTCGGCCAGCGCGCGCAGCACGCGGGTCTCAGCATCGCTCAGACCCTCTGGCAGGGCCAGGCGTCTTTCGGTCAGCGTGCCGGTCTTGTCAAAGACCACCGTGTCGATATCGGCAAAACGTTCCAGCGCCGTTTCGGATTTGATCAGCAGCCCGGCACGATAAAGCCGCGCTGTCGCGGCGACAGCGACCGCAGGCACCGCGAGCCCCAGCGCGCAGGGACAGGTAATAATGAGCGTTGCAATCGCCACGTTGAGCGCGGCGCGCAGATCGCCCGTTGCGATGAACCAGCCAAGGAAGGCGGCGGCTGAGAGGATGTGCACAACGGGGGTGTAAAGCTCTGCCGCGCGGTCCGCGATGCCGGTGTAACGCCCGCGGGCACCCTCCGCGATGGCGACAAGCCGGGAGATGCGGCGCAGCGTGGTATCCTCGCCCACCGCAGTGGCCTCTACCATGACCGGCCCGCCCAGAATGATCTCTCCCGCGTTGAGCGTGGCCCCTGTGCTGCGCGTCACCGGATCGCTTTCGCCAGTGATGAAGCTGGCGTCGATGCGCGCGGGTCCCTCAAGCAGCTGCGCATCCACCGGCACCCGCGCGCCCGCAGTCAGCCAGAGCCGGTCACCCGTTCTTATCTCTGACAAGAGCCTGCTCACGCGCAAACCGTCCTCCAGCCGCAGCACCCGCGCGGGTTCCATCGCCGCCAGATTGTCGGCGGCCGATTGCGCGGCGCGGCGCAAACGCTGGTCCAGCACGCGCCCCACCAAAAGGAAGAAAGTGAGCGTCAGAGCGGCATCGAACCAGGCGTGCTTGCCTGAATGCATCACCTCATAAAGCGACATCGCGCAGGCCAGCAGGATCGCCAGGGAGATCGGCACGTCCATGTTCACACGCCGCCCTTTGAGCGCGCGCGCCGCACTTCGGAAAAACGGCTGAGCGGAGAAAGCGGCGGCAGGCAGGGCGATGGCCGCAGACGTCCAGTGCAGAAAGTCTCGCGTGGTGTCGATGGCGCCGGACCAGACGGCCACGGACAAGAGCGTGACATTCATCATCGCAAAGCCCGCAACGCCCATGTGCACGGTGAAATCCTCGCCCGCCTTGGGCGCGCTTTCGACGTCGGAGACCTCATGCGCCTCAAACCCGGCACGGGCCAGCGCCTCAATCCAGCGCTCGGGGTCCGCGCGCCCGTCCGCAGAGATGGCAACGCGCTTGCGGGTGAGGTTCACGCGCGCGCCCGCGATGCCCGGCAGGTCTGCGAGCACGCGTTCCACGCCACGGATACAGCCTGCGCAGTGGATGCCCGGCAGGACCAATTGATGGGTCACCACTTCTGGCGCGGCGAGGGCTGCGACATCGCCCGCCGCACAGCCCGGACAGGCGGAGACGCTCACCGCGTCACCCAGAGCACGATGCGCTGCTTGAATTCGGTGCCGTTGGCTGCGATGGCCACCAGCCGCAGGTTCCAGTTGCCGGGCCCCAGCGGCTTTATGATGCCCAGATGCTTGTCGCCATCAAAGTGAAAGACCACCTCCTGGTCCTCCCCCACATGGGTGGCGCGGCCCAGCGTGGCGCGGGTGATCTGCGGCGCCACCGGGCCCGTCCGATCATCAATGCGCAGCGTCAGCTCATCGCCCTGTGTGGCGAGGTCAATCTTCCAGCCGAGCGCCAGCTGCGCCTCGCGGTCTGCATCGAAAAACTGGCTCGCGACGTAGGAATTCTTGACCTCAAGGCCGGGAAAGGTGCGCACGGCGCTAAAAGCAAGGGTCAGGTTTACAGTGATGATCACTGCGTAAAAGCCAATGAAGGCCAGCAGCACGTGCCAGCCCTTGAGTTCGCGGATCATGGCAAGGCCCTCCCGTTGAAATTGCTGTCCGCATGCACCCGCTCGCCCGACACGAGGTCTTCGATCCAGAATCGGATCTCGGTGCTGTCAGATGTTGCAGGCACCGAGCCGCGCGGGGCCATGACGTAGACGCGCTGCAGCCGGGTCTCATTGGCAGTGACGCGCACTTGCTCATAAGCTGTGCCTTCAAGCGCCACGCGCAGGCTCAGATCGCCCGTGACCTGCACCCGGAAGGGGCGGTCCTCGCCATGTTTGTTGCGCAGCCGGATGTCGTACGCATTTCGGATCGCACCATCGGACAGCGTGACGTATTGCGGGTTGCGGATCGGCGCGACCGTCACGTCGATTTCGGGCCGAATGAACAGCGCAAAAACCAAAAGCAGGCCGAAACCGGCCCAGAGCGCTGTATAGATCATCGTCCGCGGCCGCAGCACGTGTATCCAATAGGGTCTGGGCGCCATCCCCTCTCGTTCGCGCGGCTCATCGGCGAGCGCCAGATAGTCGATGAGCCCACGGGGTTTGCCGATCTTGGTCATGATGTCATCGCAGGCGTCGATGCACAGCGCGCAGGTGATGCAGGCCATCTGCTGGCCATCGCGGATGTCGATGCCCATGGGGCAGACGTTCACACAGGCCTTGCAGTCGATGCAGTCCCCGACCAGATCAGGGGCCGCCGCTTTACGCTTCTTGCCGCGCGGCTCCCCCCGCCAGTCGCGGTAGGCCACCGTCAGCGTGTCATCGTCCATCATCGCGGCCTGGATGCGCGGCCAGGGGCACATGTAAATGCAGACCTGTTCGCGCATAAACCCGCCGAAGATGAAGGTCGTGGCGGTCAGCACCGCGATGGTTGAATAGGCCACCATAGGGGCGCTGAAGGTCGCAAGGTTCCCCGCCAGCGTGGGCGCATCGGCAAAATAGAACACCCAGGCCCCGCCGGTGCAGAGCGCGATCACCAGCCAGAGCGTCCATTTCGTGAAGCGCAACCGCAGCTTTCGCAGGGTCCAGCCCGATTTGGCGAGCTTGATCTGCGCATTGCGGTCGCCCTCCACGCGCCGCTCCACCAGGAGAAAAAGGTCTGTCCAGACCGTTTGCGGGCAGGCATAGCCGCACCAGACCCGGCCCAGCGCAGAGGTAAAAAGGAACAGGCCAAGCCCCGCCATGATCAAGAGCCCAGCCACAAAATAGAATTCGTGCGGCCAGATCTCGATCCAGAAGAAGTAGAACCGCCGCCCCGCCAGATCGATCAGCACCGCCTGATCGGGCAACTGCGGCCCCCGGTCCCAGCGGATCCAGGGCGTGAGGTAGTAAATCGCAAGCGTGACGCCCAGCAGCGCCCATTTGAGCGTGCGAAAACGCCCCGTGACCGTCTTGGGATAGATCGGCTCACGGGCGGCATAAAGGCTGGGGGCGGGCGCGTCGCTCATGCCATCCGCTCAACCGACGCGCGCTTTGGGCGGAGCTGCATCCCTCACTCCCCGCCGCCAAGCTGGTGAATGTAGAGCGTGACCGCCTTGATCTCATCCTCGTCCAGCCGCTGGCCCCAGGCGGGCATCACGCCAAAGCGCGCGTTCTGCACGGTGGAGGTAATCGCCTCTTCGCTGCCACCGTAAAGCCAGATGGCATCCGTGAGGTTGGGCGCGCCGCCATAGGGATCACCCAGGCCCGCATCACCGTGGCAGGCCGCGCAATTGTCGGCGTAAACGGTGGCACCCTGCGCGCTGAGCTCCGCATCATGGGGCTGGCCGGACATGGCGCGGACATATTGCACCACGGATGTGATCTCACCTTCTTCGAGGATGTCGATGAAGGCGGGCATCTCGGAATAATGCGCGTCAAAGTCGGTCTCATTTCGGATGCCATGGCGCACGGTATATTCAATGGCCTCTAGCGTGCCGCCCCAGAGCCAGTCGTCATCCAGCAAGTTGGGATAGCCCAAAGCCCCCGCAGCCCCCGAGCCGTGGCACTGCGAGCAATGGGCGCGAAAGACCGCCGCGCCGCCCGAAACGCCGTAATGATAGGCGGGGTCATCGCGGCTGAGCGTGGAGAGGTCTGCCGATGCGAGCCGTGTGGAGACATCCGAGTTGCGCGCGTTGACCGCTTCGATTTCTGCCGCGACCTCCCCCCGCGTGGAGTATCCCAAAAGTCCGGCGGTCGCGCCATTGATCAGCGGCCAAGCCGGATACGCGATGGTATAACCAACGCCCCAGATGATCGTTAGATAAAGCGTCCAGAGCCACCAGCGCGGCAAGGGATTGTTGAGTTCTTCAATCCCGTCCCATTCGTGGCCCGTCGTTTCGACCTTGTGGTCTTCGGTGTTTGGCTGGTCGGCCATTGCTGCACCCCCGGTGTTTTGGGATCAATGATCAGGTCAGGTTCGTCGTCGTGTTCATCGCGCAGAGGGATCTGCTTGATCTCCTCATGGACCCGGTTTGATCCCGGCCGGATCACCCAGAAGAAGACGCCGACATAGAAGGTCGTCATCGCCAGCAGAAACCAGCTGTCAGCAAAGGCACGCAGGAGGGTGTAGAGTTCCATATCGCTTCCCCTACCGGCTCTCGTCCGGCACGAAGGTGGAAAAATCCACCAAGGTGCCCAGCATCTGCATATAAGCGATCAGCGCATCCATCTCCGTCAGCGTGGACTGATCGTCGAAGTTGGAAATCACCGCGCCCGGATACCGCTCGAGCATCGCGTCGTAATCGCCATCGGGGTCCACCTGCACCTTGAGATCGGCAACCGCGTTCTCGATCATGTCCTCAGTGTAGGGCACGCCCACCAGCCGGTGGGTGCGCAGCGTGGCCTCGATGAGATCGTAGTCCAGCTCGGTATCCAAAAGGAAGGCGTAGGAGGGCATGATGCTCTCTGGCACCACCGATTGCGGGTCTGTGAAGTGATCGACATGCCAGGCGTCTGAGTACCGCCCGCCCACGCGCGCGAGGTCGGGCCCCGTACGTTTGGAGCCCCACTGGAACGGTTGGTCGTATTTGGACTCGGCGGCCAGCGAATAGTGGCCATAGCGCTCCACCTCGTCGCGCATCGGGCGGATCATCTGGCTATGGCAGACATAGCAGCCCTCGCGCACATAGATGTCGCGCCCTGCCAGCTCCAGCGGGGAGTAGGGACGCATGCCCTCTACGTCCTCGATGGTGTTCTCCAGGTAGAAGAGCGGTGCAATTTCGACCAACCCGCCCACGCTGACCGTGAGCAGCGAGCCCACCAGCAGCAGCGTGGGGCTCTTTTCTAGCAGCGCGTGTTTTTCCAGAAAACTCATGGTGTGACCCCCCTATTCTGCCGGTTGACTGCTGGGCGCAAAGCTGCGCTGGCGCGCGCCGCCGCGGATGGTCATCCAGATGTTCCAGCCCATGATCAGCGCCCCCGCGAGGTAGAGCACCCCGCCCAAGCCGCGCACCACATACATCGGGAATTTGGCGGCGACGGTGTCTGCAAAGGAGTTCACCAGGAAACCCTGCGCATCCACTTCACGCCACATCAGGCCTTCCATGATGCCCGTCACCCACATGGACGCCGCGTAAAGAACGATGCCGATGGTGGCCAACCAAAAGTGCCAGTTGATCGCGGCGGCCGAATACATGTGCTCGCGCCCCCAGAGCCGCGGCGTCAGGAAGTAGAGCGCGGCAAAGGTGATCATACCGTTCCAGCCCAGCGCGCCGGAATGCACATGCCCGATGGTCCAGTCAGTGTAATGGCTCAGCGAGTTCACCGCGCGAATGGACATCATCGGCCCCTCGAAGGTCGACATGCCATAGAACGCGAGGCTGATCACGAACATGCGGATGATCGGGTCGGTGCGGATCTTGTCCCAGGCCCCATCGAGCGTCATCAGCCCGTTGATCATACCGCCCCAGCTGGGCATCCACAGGATGATGGAGAACACCATCCCCAGCGTGGACGCCCAGTCGGGGAGAGCCGTGTAGTGCAGGTGGTGGGGACCTGCCCAAATATAGAGAAAGATCAGCGCCCAGAAGTGAATGATGGAAAGCTTGTAGGAATAGACCGGCCGCCCCGCCTGCTTGGGCACGAAGTAATACATCATGCCCAGGAAACCGGCCGTCAGGAAGAAGCCCACCGCATTGTGGCCGTACCACCACTGCACCATCGCATCCTGTACGCCGGAGAAGATCTGCACGCTTTTGGAGCCCCAGATGCTGACCGGGATGGAGATGTTGTTGACCAGATGCAGCATCGCGACCGTCAGGATGAAGGCCAAGAGGAACCAGTTGGCGACATAGATGTGCCGCTCTTTCCGCCGGATGATGGTGCCCAGGAACACGAGCAAGAAGGCGACCCAGACGATCGTCAGCCAGATGTCCACGTACCATTCGGGCTCTGCGTACTCCTTGGACTGGGTGGCACCGAGGAGGTAGCCTGTGGCCGCCAGCACAATGAAAAAGTTATAGCCCCAGAACACGAACCAGGCGAGGTTGCCGCCCCAGAGCCGCGCGCCGCAGGTGCGCTGTACGATGTAGAAAGAGCTCATGATCAGCGCATTGCCGCCAAAGGCAAAGATCACCGCGCTGGTGTGCAGTGGCCGCAGCCGCCCGAAGTTCGTGAAAGGCTGGCCCCAATCAAAATTGAGGCCGGGAAAAGCGAGCTGAAAGGCAATGAATGTGCCCGCCAGAAAGCCTATGATGCCCCAAAAGGCCGTCGCGATCACGCCCGCGCGCACAACGTCGTCCATGTAGCGATTGAAAGGGATCGCGGGTCTGGGCTCCCCCACCCGGCGCAGCGTCCAGATAAAGAGCCCCGCCGCCGTGGCCATGATAATGAAACCATGCACCCGGTAGGCCAGATCGTGACCCCAACTCGACGCAAGCGCGCCGATGATCACAATGAGCCCAAAAATGCTCAGCTTGACGGTGTCCCACATAACTCGATCCCGATCCGGTGGCCATCTGGCGTGTTTGTTCAGGATCAGCTTATGGTTGCGACGGCTGAAGGCTTTGACCCAGATCAATTCTCCGCACAGATCGGAACACCTTCGAAAAAAGGAGCGCGGCGGACCACGCCAGTTTGATCTGGATCAAAGTAGTTGCGACGGTTCCGGGCAATAAGCACCCTGCGAAGGGTGCAGACCAAGGTTTGGACTGTGCGGGAGCCCAAACACCGGACGGCAGCATGCCGAAAGGAGGCGATCCCATGACAGGGATAGCGAATTGGAACGAAGCAGTTGGGACTGATACGCCATCCCTCAAGCGCGTTGCAGCGGACGGACAGCGTGTTTCTGACCTTTGTGATCTTCTCGAAGCGATGGCCGATGATCTGCCAAAGGTCGCGCCAGCGGTCTGGAAAGAAGCGCGGCGGCTCAGCCTCACGCTTTTGCCGGAACATCTCGATGACATGGCACAGGTGCTTTTGCCCGTGCTCGCGCGGCGTGCGGGATCGGATCTGACCTGCGCGCAGATGCTGGCGCGGCTGCAACTGGACTATGAAGACGGGAGCCTGCACCTGACGGAGTTGAGCGACATGCTCGCGGACGGCGCCGTTTCGGGCGGGCGCGCAATGTCAAGCGATGCGCTTGGCTATGCCCTGCGCGGCTTTTTCGAACCTCTGCGCCGGCAGATGGATTGGGAAAAGGACGTGCTGCTGCCGCTTGCCACCCGCTGCCTGACAGCTGATGACCTGACCGAGATTGCCAGGCGCATGGGCAATCCTTCCAGGCGGGCGAGAACACCTATCCCCAATGTCCGTGGGAGCGGCCGCGCCTGATCCATCTATCTGCGTTTGAACGATGCCTTTTCGCGCGGGCCTCAAAATCCCGTCAGAAGCCGCAGCCGCGCCATATCGAGCGAAACGACATGTTTTGGCCCGTCCATGACGATGATTTGCGCTTTGCGCAGTTTGGTGATCTGGCGGCTCACCGTCTCCACCGTGAGGCCCACGAAGTCGGCGATATCCGCCCGCGACACCGGCAAATCGAAGCCGGTTGCACAGTCGCCGGGCTGGGCCTGCATCTTCTCTCCCACGTAAAGCAGGAAGCTGGCCACCCGCTCGGCCGCGGTCTTGCGACCCAAAAGTACCATCCACTCGCGCGCCAGCTGCAGTTCATCCAGCGCCTGGTTGAGCAAACGGTGCTCAAGCGCGGGATGTTCCAGCAACACCTTCCGGAAACCGGCGCGGGAAAAGAGGCACAAGTGCAATTCTGTGACCGCTTCGATGGAGTAAAGCTCGCGCGCGCTGGCTTCAAACAGAATGGGCCCGCCCACGAAGTCCTTGGGAAACAACAGCCCCACGATCTGGGAACGCCCGTCCTCGGCGCATCTCACCATTTTGGCGACACCCTTGGTCACACTCGCGAAATCGCGCGCCCGGTCGCCTTCGATCACGTAGGTCTGGCCTGCGGCGAGGCGCTTGTTGTGCGCAATGCGCAGCAGCGCGGTTTGTTCTTCGGCCGTTATTGCGCCGACGCGGTCGAAAACGCGACGATCGCAGGCCTCACAGTCGCCCGGCTGGGCACCCGGTACACCCGACTGGCTTTGCTTGTTTTCATACATGAAAGCGGCCCGCCAAAAGGGGGGACGCTTTCAAAACGTTCGCAAGGATGGTCGCGCCTGGCTGAGCGCGCCCCTCCGCATGGATCTTTGGCATTGGCTGTCCCTCTGCCAACACCATAAGTTCTTTTTTGTTCAGGACGTTGCGCGAGCGCAAACTGACGAAATGAGTTCATGGCCAGGACCGTGGCAGATTGCCGCATACTCCTGGCCGTATCGAGTATTCAGGCCGCAATCTCCTGCAACCGACTGGGGTGCAAGACGACCACTTTGCGCCGCTTGCTCTGCAGAATGCCCTGCCTTTCCCAGGCGCTCAGACACCGGCTTACCGAATGCATTGTGGTGCCGGCCAATTCAGACAAGTCCTGGCGCGTGAGCGGAAAGTCGATCTCGGTCCCGCCGCTCACCGGCTTTCCAGCTTGGACGACAAGCCGACCGAGCGCGCGCGCAATCCGCTGTTCGACCCGCGCGGTGGACAGATCGACGATCTTGTTTTGCAACTGGTCCATCCGCGCGCCCACCGTCCGCTGGCCGATGCGCCCAAATTGCGGGTAGCGGGCGCAAAAGTCATCCCAGAGCTCGGTCGGCCAGCTCAGGGCCAAACCATCGGAGGCCGCGCGCGCTGTGACGTGGTGGATGTCATGGGCCAATGCTTTGGCAATGCCAAAAAGCTCCCCTGGCGGGACGTAAAGCGTGACCACCTGCTCGCCCTCCTTTGTGATCCGCGCAAAGCGGACGTAGCCTTCCAACAACAGCAGGAACTGATTGGCCTCTGCATCCTGTTCAAAATAGGTCTCGTCCGCCGCGACACGCCGGACCGTTGCCCGAGCAATGAGCGCTTTTCGCGTTTCGGCATCAAGCCGCGCGAAAGCGGGCAAGTGATCCAGCACATGCTCGTCGATTTTTGCGTGCACATCACCTGCCACATCCATTTGACCCATTTGATTTTCGTGCCCGGTATCCGGCATAGCGCGTCCAATCCTGCGTTGGGGTGAAAGCATTCCTCGCATCTGCGCGGTGCCTTCAGACGCCTTTTACAACACCCGGCACCTTAGAATTTGCGGCAGATCAAAGTTGAGCGGGTGACTGGCAGCCATGCAAAATATGCAAACCGCAGGTCCTCGAAACTCGAACGGAAAACGGCGCGCGTCCCGGGATGCTAAAACCCGGCCAGCTCCGTAAGGCCGTCGATGTCAATCCTGGACACGTGACGCACGCCTTTCATTTCCAGAATGCCCTTCTTGCGCATCTGACTGAACTGGCGGCTGACCGTTTCGACGGTTAGGCCGATGTGATCAGCGATCTCTGAACGATTGAGCGGCAGGTTGAACCCGTCTTGCGCGGTGCAGCTCTGGTTCTTCATGCGCTTGGCGACGTGCAGCAGGAATGTCGCGACCCGTTCCTTAGCGGTCTTGCGGCCAAGCAGGACCATCCATTCCCGCGCGACCTGTAATTCATCGAACGTACGCTGCAACATCCGATGCTCAAGCTCGGGATGTTTGCTCAACAGCCCAACGAACTTTTCGCGCGGAAAGGTGCACAGCTGCAAGTCGGTGGCAGCTTCGATGGAGTAAAGCTCCGTGTCGTCGCCGTGCACCTTGCTGTTGAAACCCAGAAAGTCGGAGGGGAAGAGCAAACCAACGATTTGTGTGCGCCCGTCCCGCGCTGTGCGCACCAGTTTAGCGACGCCGCTCACCACATTTGCAAACTGGCGCGATGCGTCACCTTCAATGGCGTAGTGCTGACCCCGCTCCAATTTGCGCCTTAGGGATATCCGGTTCAAGCCATGCAGCTCTTCAGCAGTGAGCGCACCGCACAGACTGCTATTGCGGATTGCACATCCAGAACAGACGTTTGGCAGGAATTCCAGATCCGATGGTTCCGCGAAGGCTTGCGTGTGTGTCATGATTTGTCCCTGCGCGAGCGTAGGGAAATACACCAACGGCTGTCAACCGAAGCAGGAGCTTGCGTATGAAGATTGAGGATTGTGTCTGGGTCCGAATTGCAACTCGGACTTGCAGAGCAGCCCTGAACACCCCCCCCCTAAACCGCTGACACCAAGCAATGCGGCTTAGACCGTTAGGTCTATGAAAGGTTTTTAACCCGCGTTTTGCAGGGTCCAGACACAGCCGATCAAATCGCGTTTTCAAGTCAGTTGTGGCCCAGCCCTCGCGCTCAGCCGGGGATCAGCGCGCGGTAAAGGTGCCAGGAGGCGTGGCCCAAGACAGGGAAGACCAGCACCATACCCAGAAAGAGCGGCAGCATCGCGATCACGGTCGCCCCTGCCACAAAGAACGCCCAGAACAGCATGACGGACTGGTTTTCAAGAACAGCCCGCACGCTGGTGATGATCGCGGTCACGAAATCGACGTCCTGATCGAGCAGCAGCGGCACGCCAACAACCGAAATGGAGAACAGGAGCAACGCGAGCGCTGCGCCCACGATACTGCCGACCGCCAGCATGATCAGGCCTTGGGCGGTGAAAAACACCTCCACGGAGGTCATCACATTGGTCATTGCCACGGTGCCGAAGGAGACCGCAAAGATCACGCGCGCGATCACCAGCCATGCAAGGAAAAAGAACAGCGCGAGCACCGCAAAGAGCGGCAGTTGCCCGTGCGGATTGCGAAAAACCGCTTTGATGATCCCGCCTGTCTGCAGCGGCTCATTGGCCTCCAACCGCCGGGAAATCTCATAAAGCCCCACGGCAAGGAAGGGCCCAAGCAGGGGAAAGCCCGCCGCGAGGGGCAAGAGCCAATAGCTGAACCCGCCGCGGAAGAGCAGGACCGCAAGGGCAAGACCCAGGAGGCTGAAGGTCGCGCCAAAGGCGATACTGTGCACGGGCGCCTGCTGAAAATCGCTCAAGCCTTTGCGCAAGGCAGTCGTGATGTCGTCCTTCGAGATGTGGCGCACCTCAAACGCGGGCGCTTCAACGGTGGTGTCGACCATGGCCTGTGCTCCTTATCGCCGGGCAGCACCAGTCTGGCTCTTGGCGGCGGGTGGGTCCTTGATCTAGATCAAAGCCGCGCACCCAGGCGGGCTTTGCAGTCTAAGCTCCACCTGGCTCTCCTGAACGGTACCCGCCGTAGCCTCGTGGTCGTTCGCGGTGCTATCAGCGCTGAACGCTGGCGTATGGTCTGGCTTCAGTCCTCAAGCCCCAGATAGGTCGGCCCGAGAATCGCTCTGCCGCGGGGGGTGGAAAAGACCTTTGGCGCGGGCAGGACCAGCACCGCCACAAGAGCACCGACCTTCACATGGGGGTTGGTCAACACCGCGCCTGTCTGCAGATCAAAGACCGTGATGATGTCGGGGATGCAGGCGTCGCGCAGGCCGTCGCGCCAGCCAACCATGTTTTCGTTTTTCAACTCTATGCGGTAGGTACTGCCCGCATGCTGGCCTGTACCGCTGATCGTAAAAGCGCCCACGGTGAAGCCCGCCTCAACCCGCGCATCACTTTGGGTCACGCGCCCCTCGAAGGCGCGCCGCGCCCCCGCTTCGCGCGCGATCCGGGCAACCACGGCGGGCGGGTCAGAGCGCCCCTCCCGCCAGACTGCGCCCAAGGTCCGGGCGCGCGAGAGCGTGCCTTCGATCAACGCACCCTTAAGCTCGGCTGCAGGCAGCGCGTGATCCACCACCGATATGTCGTTGCCGCTGACCTGGCAGAGCGCGCGCACCACCGTTTCGGCCCGCCGGTCGTCCGCGATGTGATCGAGCAAAAAGGCCTCACCCAAACCGTTCGCCGCCGCGATGGGGCTCGCGGACAATCCGGCGAGGTAATAGGCCGAATGGGTGATCTCGGGCACCGCGCGGCCCGCGGGGTCCGCATCTATCACAACACCACCCGTCATCGCGGCCACAAAGAACGGCACCGCCGTGTTTGACCCGCCAAGCTCGCAAGCAACCGCGCCCTCGATCGCCCTGCCAAGATGCGCCTCCATGCGCACATGGGCCTGCATCAACGGGTGATCCTCGCCTGCGCTGGGCGCGTAGGCCTCGGGCGGGGGCGCCGTCTCCTCCGCCTCTGGCAAGGCGCCCAAAAGGTACGATGTCGCGATCAGCGCCGTGTCTTCCACATCCGCGAGCGTGGCGAGCCGGAAAGTCTTGCCCGCCGCGACCGCGCGGTCGATGAGGTCAAAGCCTTCCGCGAGGTCCCCGCCGCCACCCGCGCCAAACATCGTCGCGCCATAGAGGATGTCGGCCACGTCCTCGCGCGAAAGCTCTTGGATCACGGCGCGACGGGCTCTGCATGCAAGGCAACATCGGTGCGGGTCCCATCAAAGGCCAGGCCATGCCAAATGGCGTACTCGTCCCGTTTGGAAAAGATCACGCGACCCTCGCAAAACGGATTTGTCGCAAGATACGCAGTCGCTTCGTCGCCTTGCCAACGGCCCGTCGCATAGATCCCCTCAAAGAGCGTTGGGGTCGCTCCCGTCACCTCACCCGCTTCAAGACCCGCGCGCAGGGATGCAGTTGACGGCTTTCCAGGTCGGTCCAACCCCAGCACAAAGGTCTCGCCCACGGCAGCAAAAACGCCCTCAAAGCCTTCCCCTGAGAGCCGGAGGCAAATGGACTGTGGCGCCCTGTGGTGGGTCCAAAGCTCCGTATACTCGGCATGCACCCCGGCCTCGATCATGTTGCCTTGCGGATCAAAGGATATCCGGCCCACGTCCTTTTCCTCCGGTATCCCGTGAAAATTCACCTCCCGGTGCCAGGTACAGGTGTCCGCCAACAGCGTGACATGACCGGCAAAGCCCTCTGCTTGCGACAACTGGTACAGCACAGGTGCAGGCAATGCCGACAGTGACGCAGCCTCAGAGACGTCAGGCCTGTCTTGCGGAATGCGCACATCGGCAAAGAGCGCGCCCACCTGCATCCAATGCACCCGGGTGGTGTGATCCTCAAAGCCCGGCGCCTTGATCCACTGGCGTTCCCAATGGCCTTGCAACGTCTCAAACGTGATCATTCGGCTGCGATCTTTGCCTCGGTCATGGCCGCGATGATTTCATCTGCGGGCAGCACCGCGCCGGTCTGCAGATACTCCATTGCGTTCAGCGATGCCTGATGCGCCTCGGGCGAGGTGCCGCCCACGCAGTCAGACACCACGCGGCAGTAGTAGTCGTGCTGGTGGCCATCCACGAAGCTGTAGTGCACGCAAACATCCGTCATCCCGCCCACGAAGATCAGCGTCTGCGCTTTCAGACCCTTGAGCAGGATCTCCATTTCCGTGCCGAAGAACACCGAATAGCGTCGCTTGTGCACGAAATAGTCGGTCGGGCGCATGTCCATTTCGTCAACCGCCACTGGTGTGCCAGGCTCACCTTCCATGCAGTGTACTGTCTCGCTCCCGTCAAGCTCCCGCCCGTAGTCGACCATGTCGCGGCGGTGGATTTCCTGCACGAACACCACAGGGATGCCCGCCTCGTGTGCGGTGTCCACGATGCGACGGGCGCGGGTCATGTTGGCGCGGTAGCCGTCCATCGTGGGAATGCCAGCGTCACCTCGGTCCAGGAACGCGCCTTTCTGGATATCGACGACAATCAGGACGGGCTGGCCGACGATGGTGGGTTGGCGGGGCATGGGCTGTCTCCTTTCAAGGTTACTTGCGCGCAGGGTCCGCGCCCATCAGCCGGGGCAGATCGCCCCAGCGCGCAACGGCTGCAAAGACAACGATCGACACGGTCAAAAAGGTGATCGCGGCCACGGCCATCGTGGGCGTGTATCCATTGCGCAGGGAGTTGAAGATCTGCAGCGTCACGGTCGCATAGGAGCTGGCTGAGACAAAGAAGATCACGATGAATTCGTTGAAGGACAGCACGAGGACGAAAAAGAATCCCGAGATTGTGTAGGGCACCGTTTGCGGCAGCACGACGGTGCGGAACGCCGTGCGCTCCGTTGCGCCCATGGTCGCGGCCGCATCCAGATGCGCGCGGTCGATGGATTGCAACCCGATGGAGATCGTCACCAGCGGCAGCGCCATCAGCAGGATCGCGTGGCTGATGACCCCCGACCAGACAGACCCCAACCCCCCGTTGAAAGCCCAGAAAAACCCAAGCCCCACGCCAAAGACAATGGGCGGCACGGCAAAGGGCAGTGATCCCAGACCGGCCAGGACCTTGGACAGCCGCGACTTGCTGGACCACAGAAGATACGCGATGGGCCAGGCAATGAGCACCGCAAGGCTCGCCGCGCCCACCGCCACGATAACGGAGTTGGCCAGCGCGTTGGTCCACACTGGCTCTGAGATGAAAAACTCGCCAAAGCGGGCCAGCGTGGGGTCGCGGGGCGGAAAGAACATGCTGCGCCCGCCGTTCAAAGCAGCAGCACAAACCACCACGATGGGCAGCGCCAGCACCATGGCCGCAAGCGTCATGAAGATGGTCCCGCCCAGCCGCATCAGCGCGCCTCCGCCCGGCGGTTGAGAAGCTGGCCGAGAACCAAGCAGACGCTGGCCGACACCAGCAGGATCACCGCCTGCGCGGACCCAAAGGGCGCGTTGAGGTTCGCACCCCGGATGTTTTCATAGATCGCCACCGCAGTCGTCTGCTTGGCGGGCGTGGCAAAGACGCTGATGGTCACGTAGGAGCCCAGAAGGAAGACAAACAAAAGCAGCGTCGTGCCCAGAAGCGGCAGGCGGATGGCGGGCAGTGTGACGGTACGCGTCACCGTCCAGCGGCTGGCGCCCATGGTGCGCGCGGCCTCTCTAAGCGACGGGTCAAGCCGCGACAGGGCGGGGTAGAGCAGGATCACCGCATAGGGCCAAACCAGATAGCTCATCGTGAGGATGGTCGCGAATTCGGAGGGCTTGAACCGCACATTGCGCGGATTGGCGAGGCCTGCGTCGCGCAGCACCTGAAAGTATCCCGTATCCTTGAGCCATTGGGTCAGCCCGGTCACCTGAAAGAGCTTGGGCAGGCCGGAATTGTTGGACAAAAGGATGTCCCAGCCCATCACGATAAAGACCTCCGACATCGACAGGGAGGACAGGATGAACACCAGCCAGATCGCCTGCGCGCGCCGCCGCAGCCGGGTCAAGAGCATGGTGAAAGGCAGCGCGGTCAAGACCGCCAGCAGCGAGGCGATGACGGCAAAGTAGAAGGAATAGCCCAGCTGCTGGAGGTAGAGCAGAGTGATGTCATCGGGCCAAAGCGCGCCGACAAAGAACCGCTGGTAGTTCTCGAAGGTGAAATCCCAGACCCAGGCCGCACCGTCGATCTTGCGGCCAAAGGAGATGGTGATGACCAAAAGAAAGGGCAACACGCAGAAAATGCCCAAGAGCGCGGCAAGCACACCTGTCATCAGGCCCCGCCGGGTCACACGGGTCTGGCGCGCAGGGCGGGCCTTGCTGGCCATGTCAAGCTCCCCCGCGATGCTCATGCCGCTGCGGCCTCACGGGGATAAACGCGCAGTGCCTCTGCGGGCAGCTGCGCGAATGTGCCGTCCCCGGCCTTCAGCCCAAGGTCGTCTGCGCTTGCAGCACATTCGACGATGATGGGTCCGATGGCGGAATTGAGGTGGTATTCTTTCACGGGCCCCAGATCGCGCACGAAGAGCACGGTCGCATCCACGCAGTTCGGCCCGCCGTGGGGTGCAAGCGATGCGGCTTCAGGCCGGATCGCGCAACGCACCGGACTGCCCCGGGAAAAGCCCGGCGGCACAGCAAAACTGCGCCCGCCTATGGTCACGCTGTCCTTGCCATAGACACCGTCGAAAAAGTTCGCCTTGCCGATGAAGTCGGCCACGAAGGCGTTTGCGGGCCGGTGATAAATCTCTTGTGGGGCCGCCACCTGCTCCACGCGCCCGTTGGACATGACCACGATGGTATCGGCCATGGTCATGGCCTCGCGCTGGTCATGGGTGACCACGACGGTTGTGATGCCCAGCCGCTGTTGCAGCAGCCGCAGTTCCACTTGCATATCCTCGCGCAGTTTGGCGTCGAGCGCCGACATCGGCTCATCGAGCAAGAAGACCTGCGGCTCTTGAGCGAGCGCGCGCGCGATGGCCACGCGCTGGCGCTGACCGCCAGACAGCTCTCCGATGCGCCGGTCGCCGAAACCTTCAAGCTGTACCGTGCCCAACAGCACATCGGCCCTCTCATAGGCCTCTGCCTTGGGTGTCCCTTCGATCAACAGTGAATAGGCCACGTTCTGACGCACGGAGTAGTGCGGAAAGAGCGCGAAATTCTGAAACACCATCCCGAACTTGCGCGCATGCGCGGGCTTGGCGGTGATGTCTTCGCCACCCAGCATAATCGACCCGCGGCTCGGCTGTTCGAGGCCTGCAAGCATGCGCAACAACGTGGTCTTGCCACAGCCCGACGGCCCCAAAAGGGCCGTGAGCTTGCCTTCTTCAAAGGTCAGGTCCGTGGGCTCCACGGCGGTGACGGCGCCGAAGGACTTGGACACACCCGAAAGGACCAGACTGCTCATCGGGGATTAGGTCTCCGCCAGCATCTTGTCCCAGCTTTCCTTGATGAAGGTCTCATTGTCGAGGTAAGCCTCATACGCGGGCCGGAACGCGGGCGTGCCGGAGACAAAGGCGAATTCCTCCTCCGTCAGATCCGTCTTTTCCTTGGCCACAAGGGGTGCGGTGCCGATGTTGCGGCTCATCAATGCCTGCGTGGCCGGATCGGAGGAGAAATCCATGAAGGCCGCGGCCTCTTCGGCCTTCTCAGAGCCTACCGCAAGGCACCAGGAACCATAGTCCTGCAGGTTGCCTTCCTTGGGGAAGATCGCCTTGATCGGGAAGCCGTCGGAGGCCATCAAATTGGCCACATCCAGATAGTACTGCCCGCCGATCACATCGCCGTTCTTCATGCCCTGTTCCATCTGGCTTTCGGCAGTCCACCAGACCGCCACGTTTGGCCGGATCTCGCGGACCTTGTCGAGAATGGCGAGAATGCCCTCGTTCGTCATCATCGTCTCCGCCCCGTCAAAGAAGGTGGCCGCCGTAATGTCGAGGAACCCAGAGTTGTAGTTGCGCCCGAGCCCCAGCGAGGCCTCATAGGTGTCCGTGTTCCAGAACTCCGCCCAGCTTGCCGGGGCCTCGACCTCATTGGGGTTCACCACCATGGAGGTGAACCAGGACATCGCGCCAACCCCCTGCGGCCCGTCCGGGCCTTCAAAGACGAAATAGCTGTCAAGGTTGCTGGAGCCGGGGATCGCCGACAGATCGAGCGGCGCGAGAAGCCCGCCGATGCGGCTGGCCTTGATCATCGTGTCGCGGGCATAAAGTGAGATGTCGGCAGGCACGTTCCCAGCGGAGGCCGCTTGCTGCATCGTCACCAGCCAGTCGGTGGAATTGGGCTGCGTCACGCTTTCAACTTCGATGCCCGTGGCGGCCTTGAATTCGGGATAGACGAACTGCTTGAAACTGTCTTCGAAATAGCCCCCATAGGACCCCACCTTCAGACTGCGGGTCTGCGCGATGAGCGGTGAGCCCAGCGCGGAGGCCGCCACCCCAGCGGCCCCGGTTTTGAGCAATGAACGTCGATTGAGCTTGACCATGGTCTCTCCTGTCTTGGGCGTCTCGCCCCTCCTGTGGAATGCATGAGCGTGTCCCCCACGCGCACGGAAAGCTTGCGCTGAGAGCCAGCATTTACGTCAATTCAAGTGATACCATTCGCGCCATCCGCCCCGGCGTTTGGTCAAAATTTAATCAAACCCGCTGGGATGAGCCGTTTTTTGACCGCCACAGAGTCGCGTCGGCAGGCAAATGCCGCAAGCTGGCCTCACAGCAGCACAGCGAGGACGGGATGACAGACAGCAAGGAATTGACAGCGCTCACCGTGGACGATGCCACGCTCCCGGTGATCGACCTATCGGGTCTTTTCACAGGCGCAGAAGCGGACAAAGCGGCAGTTGCGGCCGCGCTTGGGCAGGCTGCGCGCACATCAGGGTTCTTCTACATCACCGGGCACGGCATCCCGCAAGACCAGGTAGATGCCGTCTTTGCCGCCTCCAAGCAGTTTCACGAGATGCCGCGCAGCTTCAAGATGAAGTATTGGTCAGGCTTTACGACCCATCACCGCGGCTACGTCCCGTTTGAGGAGAACGGCACCAAGTTTCCCAACATCATCAACTTCAACGAAGCCTGGGACATGTCCTTTGAGGCGCCCGCCGATCACCCCGACCATCTGGCGGGCTGGCGCATGACCGGGCCCAACGTCTGGCCCGATCTGCCCGGCTGGAAAGATACGGTTTCGGGCTACTATGACGCCATTTTCAACCTAGGCCTCCGCATGCTGGACGCGCTGGCGCTGGAGCTTGGGGTCCCGGCCGAGGATCTGACGCGCCACATCACCTGCCCCACATCTCAGCTGCGTCTGCTGCGCTACATCGAAAACGACATGCCGCAGACCAAGGACATCACCGGCATCTCCGCCCATTCGGATTTTGAGTGTTTCACGATCCTGTGCCAGGGCGCGCCGGGGCTGCAGGTGATGAACGCCGATGACGTCTGGATTGAAGCGCCGCCGATACCGGGCACTTTCATCGTCAACATCGGCGACATCTTTGAAACCTGGTCGGGCGGGCAGTTCAAATCGACCCAGCACCGGGTGATCAACACCGGCAAGGAGCGCTATTCGATGCCGCTTTTCTTCGGGCTGGACTATAATGCGGTGGTCGAACCTTTGGAACAGTTCCGCACGCCTGAAACCATCGCCAAATACCCCGCCATCAAGGCGGGCGAGCATCTCATGCGCATGACCGCCAGCGCCTTTCGCTACATCGGGGATGCAAAGGACAAGGGTATCTTTACGCCCGACTATGAGATACCCGAAGAAAACCCTTTTGCCCGGGAAGCCAAGGAACCCGCGCCCTAGATGCAGCCCCATCCGGATTTCGAAACGGTCACGCTGCCGCGCAGCCTGCGACTCGCCTCCTGCGAGCTGACGCCGCTCGCGCCTGATTTCTCGCAGGAAGACTACGACGTCGTGATGGAGGCCGCGCATTTGCTCAGCGCGGGTCCAGGAGAATGGCCTGACGGGCTGACATTGGCGGAAAACGCCATCGATCTGGCCTGGCACGAGCGCGAGTTCACGGTGAAGCGGTCGTTTTCATGGATCCTGCGCGACAGCGCGGGCGCCTATCTGGGCTGTTTTTACATCTACCCCGCGATGGGCGCGCGCGGGGCGGCCAAGGTTGTGCTCTGGGTGCGCGCGCGGCCCGACCGGGAGGCACTGTGCAGGGTGCTCAAAGAAGAGCTGGAGGCCTGGACGGCAGAGGCGCTTCCCGCCGGGATCGCGCTCGACTGGCACTGCAATCCAGCGGTCTAGACCCACCAATCCAAAAGTTGAGACACTCCGCTCCATTTGGTGCACCCGCCCAACAGTCACTGCCCTGCTGCGCCGTCCCGCCCCCGTCACGCCAAAGGCGTGCTTTCAGCACGACGGGCGGCGCATCTGCGCCACCCCGCGGGACGGCGGGTGAACAACTGATGTTCATGCCTCAGGCTTTAGGTTGGAAGCTCTACATCTGCCAAAGCCTGAGATAATGATCCACGATCTCATCAAGCCGTGCCTTGCCGAAGGCGGGATCATGTCCGCCGTGGACGGTTTGCACCGGCAGCGCCGCGATGCGGCGCAGTGTGGCGGCATATTCAGGCGTGCTCATGCCCTCGCCGCCGTAAACCAGCGGCCCGTCATAAATCGCATCCGCCCAGTGGCACGCTATTCGGGGCGGATGC
>JBCCPS010000004.1:0-76011 GCA_039024775.1 Pseudomonadota bacterium | reverse complement strand
TGTGTCATGATGAAATCCTGTCCATGTCTTCGTGCTCAAAAGGCACATGCAACTGTTCAGGCTGGTCAGGGCCAACCGACGGCGCCCCAATCCCACGGACGGGGTCGCTTCCCCGGGGCGGAACACGGGGTCGCCGTCGGGCACATCGTAACAGAACTACTCCAGACAGGGGCGGGACGGCGCAGCAGGGCAGTCCCTGTTGGGCGGGCGATTTGAATGAAGCGACCTGCTTTTGTTCTCGCCTAGCTTGACTGCTGATACACGATGACCCCGGAAATTACTTCCGGGTAAGCGCTCTATGCCTTCACCCGCTCAGACTTCGGATCATACATCGGCTTGAGCGAGGCCTCTGCCCGCACCCGCGTGCCTGCCACGTCGATTTCATAGGTTGAGGCCAAAACCTCTGCCGCGCTTTCGCTTTTGCACGGCACATACCCAAGGCCCATCGCACCTCCCAAGTGGTGGTCGTAGGCGCCGGAGGACAGATAGCCCACAATCTCCCCGTCGCGCACGATGGGTTCGTTGTGATAGAGCAACGGCTCGGCATCGGTCAGCCGGAACTGCAGCAGGCGGTTGGAGACGCCTTCCTCCTTCTTGCGCAGCACGGCCGCGCGGCCGATGAAATCGGGCTTGGCGGTTTTCACGGCAAAGCCCAGCCCTGCCTCCACCACGTGATCCTCCGAGGTGATGTCATGGCCGAAATGGCGGAAACCCTTTTCAATCCGGCAGGTGTCCATCATGTGCATCCCGCAAAGCTTGAGATCAAAGTCCTGCCCCGCCTCTGCCAGCGTCTCGAACACATGGCCGCACATGTCGGCGGGCACATAGACTTCCCAGCCAAGCTCACCCACGTAGGTCACGCGGTGCACCCGCGCCAACCCCATGCCGATCTCGATCTCTTGGGCGGTGCCGAAGGGGTTCACGTCGTTGGAGAAATCCGCAGGCGACACAGCCTGCAGCAACTCGCGGGAGCGCGGGCCCATGACAGCCAGCACGCCCTCGCCCGCAGTGACATCGGTGATCACCACGTTGAAACCTTCGGCGTGCCGCCGCATCCAGGTCTCATCGCTGAGCCGCGTGGCGGCGGGCGTGACCACCAGATAGCAGAGCTCTGAGAGCCGCGTGACGGTCACATCCGCCTCGATCCCGCCGCGATCGTTGAGGAATTGCGTATAGGTGATCTTGCCCACGGGCGTGGAATAGTCTCCGCCCCCCACGTAGTTCATGAAGGCCTCCGCATCAGGCCCCTCCACCCGCAGCTTGCCGAAAGAAGACATGTCGTACATGCCCACATTCTCGCGCATGGCTTTATGTTCGGCGGCCACGTTCTCGAAGAAATTCTGCCGCTTCCAGCTGTATTCGTATTCGGGCTTCTGGCCCTCGCGCACAAACCAGTTGGCGCGCTCCCAGCCCGCAAGCTCGCCCATCACGGCACCGCGATCCATTAGGTGCTGGTGGAAAGGCGTGCGCCGCACGCCGCGCGCGGTGGCCTTTTGCAGGTAGGGGAAGTGGTCGGCGTAAAGCAGGCCCAGCGTTTCCTTGGAGCGCGCGTGCAGGTAGGTCTTGTTGCCCTGAAAGGGCTCCATCCGGGAGATGTCCACATCGCCCAGATCGAAGGGCTTTTGACCGTCTTCCATCCATTGCGCGAGCGCCTGACCGGCACCGCCTGCGGACTGAATGCCGATGGAGTTGAAGCCCGCCGCAACCCAGACGTTATCCATCTCGGGCGCGAGGCCCAGATGATAGGCGTCATCCGGCGTAAAGCTTTCCGGCCCATTGAAAAACGTATGGATACCGGCCTCCGCCAACATCGGCATGCGGCTGACCGCGTTCTCCAGGATGGGCTCGAAGTGGTCGAAATCCTCCGGCAACTGATCAAACTCGAAATCGGCCGGGATGTCGTCGAGCTTCCAGGGCTTGGCGTTGGGCTCAAACGCGCCCAAGAGCATCTTGCCCGCATCTTCCTTGTAATAGGCGCACTCGTCCGGCACCCGCAGCACGGGCAGCTGGGTCAGGCCTTCGATGGCCTCCGTCACGATGTAGAAATGCTCGCAGGAATGCAGCGGCACGTTGGTGCCCAGCATGCGGCCCACCTGGTGGCCCCACATGCCCGCACAGTTGACGACATGCTCGCAGGTGATGTGGCCGGTCTCGCCATTCTGTTCCCAATCGACACCGGTGATGCGCCGCCCCTGCCGGGTCACACCGCTGACGCGGGTGCGTTCGATGACCTTCGCGCCCTTCTGGCGCGCGCCCTTGGCCAGCGCCAGCGCGATGTTCGCCGGATCGCCCTGCCCGTCCTTGTCGAGGTAGACGGCCCCGGTCACCCCGTTCACGTTGAGGTGCTCATAACGTTCTTTGACCTCGTTGGGGCTGATCTCCTCCACTTCCACGCCGAAGGCGCGGGCCATCGCGGCCTGGCGGTAGATCTCCTCGCGCCGATGCTCGGTCAGCGCCACCGTAATCGACCCGCAGCGCTTGAACCCTGTGGCCACGCCGGTCTCTTCTTCCAGGCTGCCGTAGAGCTCTTGCGAGTACTTCGCGAGCTTAGTCATGTTCGCCGTCGCCCGCAGCTGCGCGATAAGGCCCGCGGCGTGCCAGGTGGTGCCGGAGGTCAGCTGCTTGCGCTCCAGCAGGACCACGTCCTGCCAGCCCAGCTTGGCCAGGTGATAGGCGACAGAGCAGCCGATGACGCCGCCACCGATGATGACAACGCGGGCATGTGTGGGAACGTCTGACATGGGGGTCTCCCTAGATGATGGTGTGGCCCGCGGCTTTGAGCCGCCGAGCGATTTCAGCGATGTGGGCGGGGCCGACTTCACAGCAGCCGCCCAGGATGGTGGCGCCGTGATCCAGCCAGGACATGGCCTGATCGGCATAGACCTCTGGCGTCAGATCCTTGCGCGCGGTCAGGCCATCCGCGGTGGTGCCGCCCGCGATGAACGCCTCCGTGATCTTGGTGAAACCGTTGGCATAGGCGCCAAGCGGCACGCCGCAGGGGGCGAGCGCCTCAAGGGCTGCCGGGATCACTTCGGGCACCGAGCAGTTGATCAGCACTGCGTCCGCCTCCGCCGCGATACCTGCCACAGCGCTGAGCGGCTCACCCGAGCGCAAGCGGCTGCCGTCGGCGTCATCCACCGTAAAGGACAACCACACTGGCAGATCGCGGGTGCGCCCCGCCTCCACGCCCGACCGGGCCGCGGCGACACTGGGCAGCGTTTCGAACAAGAGCACATCCGCGCGCGGCGAAAGGAAGCCCACGATCTCTGTCAGCAGCCGCACTGCATCTTCATGCGCAGGCCACAGATCGGGCCGGTAGCTCGCGCCAAGCGGCCCGATGCTGCCCGCGACACGGCCTGCATCCCGCACGCTTTCGGCGGCATCGAGCGCCAGCGTGTAGAGGTCCTCAAGCTGATCCTGCATGTCCTGGATATCCGTCCCGGCCGCGGCATAGTGGTTGGAGGACCCGCCCCCAAGCCGGTCGCGATGCAGCGCATAGGTGTTGGACGTGGCCATAGTGGCCCCGGCATCCGCGTAGTCGCGATGCACCGCCGCGACATCTTGCGGCGCATCTATCAGCGCCTGGGTGGACCAGAGCGCCGTGGCCTTACCCGCCCGGCGCACAAGTTCCTGGCCCATGCCGCCGTCCAGAAGGGTGATTTGCTTGCCCCCTGACATCACAGATGACCCAGAAGATAAGCGGCATAGGCCAGATCAAAAACCGCGCACGACAGGAGGTACCAAACGGGCACCTCAGCCCCCAGTCCCCGATACTTTGCCAAATCCAGCAGACCATGCCCAGCAATCGCCGCGATCAGCAGCAACGGGGTCAGCAAAAGCCCCAGAAGCCCTACCAGAGCAAAGCCCCAGGACACGCTCATCTCCAGGCGCAGCTTATCGCCCTGTACCGCGGCATGCGCCGGATAAGTAAAGAGCATGCCGATGAGCGCCACAAAAGCGATGTGCCAGACCCACGCCTGCGGCAGGCTGAGGTGCATCAGCACCACAGCCGCCACATAGGCCCAAAAGGCAAGGGGAAGCCCCCGCCGGAGGGGTTCGGCCAGCGCGCTCATGCGCGCAGGCGCTCGTTCGCCGGATCCCAGAGCGGCTCATCGGTTTGCACCACAGCCGGGCAGCGCTTGCCAAAGATCTCCACCTCCAGCGTGCTGCCGGGTTCGGCAAGCTCCGCTTTGACCATGCCAAGCGCGATGGACTTGTTCACCCGGTAGCCCCAGTCGCCCGAGGTGGTCTCCCCCACCACGGTGTCACCGGACCAGACGGTGGACATGTAAGGCGCATCGGCCTCGGGCGCGTCCACGACCAGCGTCACAAAGCGCTTCTTGGAGCCCTGCTGACGTTCGGACTGCAATGCGGCCTTGCCTGGGAAATCCTGCGGCTTATCGAATTTGACCCAGCGGTCCAGCCCTGCCTCCAGCATGGAGTAATCCGAGCTGAGATCGCCTTTCCAGGTGCGGTAGCCCTTCTCAATGCGCATGGAATTGAGGGCATACATGCCAAAGGGCGTGGCCCCTGCCGCGCGCACCGCTTCATAGACCGCCGCGCTGTCCTCAAAGGCGGTGTGCACCTCCCAACCGAGCTCGCCCGCGAAGGACACCCGGAAGAGCTTTGCCGGCTTGCCCGCAACAGTCGCGTCCTGGATCGACATCCAGGTGCTTTCCAGGTCCGCGCCTTCGGTCATGCCGGCCAGCAATTCCCGAGACTTTGGCCCTGTGACCAGCTTTGTGGACCAATCGCGGGTGATGTCGGTGAGGCTCAGCGATCCATCCTCTGGCAAGCGGTTGCGCAGAAGATCGAAGTCATGCCACTGCGCGACGGCAGCGGTCATCAGCCAAAATCGGTCCTCGCCCCAGCGGATCACCGTCATCTCCGTGTTGATGCGGCCCCGGCTGTCGGCGTAGTAGGCCAGGTTCATGCGGCCCACCTTGGGCAGCGCGCCCGAGATCTGGCCGCGCAGCCATTCCGCCGCCCCTTCGCCTTCCAGCGCGTAGCGGGAGAAGCCGGGCATATCGAGGACGCCGACACCGTCGCGCACGGCTTCCACCTCTTCGCGAATGCGCGGCTCCCAGGGGCCGGTGCGGCCCCAGGTCAGCGTGCTGTCCTCAGAGGTGTCATCGCCCTCTTTGGCGAACCAATTGGCCCGCTCCCAACCGTTGTAGGCGCCCATCTGCGCGCCGTCCGCCAGCAGGCGGTCGTGGTTGGGAGAGAGCTTCTTGTCTCGGCCCGCGGGCCACTCGTGGCGCGGGAAGTGCATGGCGTATTCGTGGCCGTAGGTCTCCAGCGCCTTGTCGAGGCAGTAGTCGTGGTCGCAATAGTCCGTATAGCGGCGCGGATCGACCGCCCACATGTCAAGCTCCGTCTCGCCATGCATGATCCATTCGGACAGCACCTTGCCCGCGCCACCGCCCTGGGCGATGCCGAAAGTGAAGGAATGCGCCTCGAAGGCGTTCTTGACGCCCGGCATCGGCCCGATCATGGGCAAGCCGTCGGGGGCATAGGGAATAGGGCCGTTGATGTTGCGGCCCACACCGGAGGTGCCAAGAAGCGGCATCCGTGCCATCGCGTCCTCGATGTACCACTCCAGCCGTTCCAGATCGTCGGGGTAGAGCTGGAAGGAGAAATCCTCCGGCATCGGATCGTCGGGGGTGACCCAGTGCGCCTTGCAGTTGCGCTCATAGGGGCCGAGGTTGAGGCCGGTCTTTTCCTGCCGCAGATAGTAGGAGGTGTCCACGTCGCGGATCATGGCGACCTTCTTGCCGTTCTCCTTAGTCCAGTCCTCCAGCTCCTGAATTGGCTCAGTGAGGAAATACTGGTGGGACATGACAACCATCGGCACGGTCCGACCGCCGAAAGGCTTGAACATCTCGCCCACGCGCTGCGCGTAGTAGCCCGCGCAGTTGGCCACGTATTCGCAGCGGATGTCGCCCTTTTCGGTCTTCACGATCCACTCGTCACCGTCCCGGTCGATGCCGATGACGGGGCAGAAGCGTTCAATCCGTCCGCCCGCGTCCCGCGCGCCCTTGGCCAGCGCTTGGGTCAGCTGTGCGGGGTCGATATCACCATCCAGAGGATCCCAGAGCCCGCCTTCGAGGTCGTGCGTCTCCATGAAAGGGTTGTACTTTTGCAGCTCTTCGGGCGTGCAGATATCCATCTGCAGGCCCTGATAGCGGCCCATCCCCGCCACGCGCTCGAACTCCTGCATGCGCTCCTTGGAATGCGCCAGACGCACAGCGCCGGTGACGTGGTAGTTCATCGGGTAATCCACGTCCTCACCCAGCGTGCGGTACATCGACGCCGAGTAGCGCTGCATGTTCATCACCGCCCAGGACCCTGCGAAGTTCGGGCAGTTACCGGCCGCGTGCCAGGTAGAGCCCGCCGTGAGCTCATTCTTCTCCAAAAGCACGCAGTCGGTCCAGCCTGCCTTGGCCAGATGATAGAGCGTCGAGGTGCCAACCACCCCGCCGCCGATGATGACCACGCGGGCCGTTGTTGGAAATTCAGCCATGTTCAGACCTCCCGTTGGGGGCTGGCGGAAGTGCCAAGGGCCAGCCCGTAGATGATAAAGCAAACCGCCATGAAACGACGGAACCACATGTTGAAAACAGCGCCCAGTGCCGCGCGGCCAAGGCCCGCGCCCAGCGCGGTGAAGCCGGTGTAGCTGAGCGCGGTGATGACGAGCGCGGTAGGCATGATCACCGCCATCTGGTCCCAGATCGGCACGCCGGGTTGCACGAATTGGGAAAAGGCGGCGAGGTAGCCTGCGACGGATTTGGGGTTGATTGTGGCGATGGCCAGCGCGCGCCAGTAGATGCTGGCAGCGGGGCGCTCATCCACCTTTACAGGTGTCTTCGCGAGAGCCCAGCCGCGGATGCCCAGATAGATGAGGAACACCGCCCCGATGATTTTGGCGGCGAAAAACGCGGCAGGTGACGCCGCGATAAGTGCTGTGACGCCAAAGGCGCTCAACAGCAGAAAGAGTGTGGCCTGGGTCAGGATGGCGAGCACACCGATGAGCGCACGGCGGAACCCAAGGTTCATTCCGTTGGAGATGCAGTTCACCGCATTGGGCCCAGGCGTCGTCACAAAGACGATCCAGAACAGCGTGAAAATGAGCCAGCCCTCGAACGACATCAGTACACCGGGGGCGCGATCACCCAGATCGCAACACAGGGCTCTTGGCGCGGATTTTCCCATTTGTAGGCTTCGCCGCGAATGCGAAAGCTGTCGCCCGGCCCCAGTTCGAACTTGCGGCCTGATATCCACAGGTTGAGATGACCCGAAACGATGTAGCCCACCTCCTGCGTCGGCCGCGCAACCTCCCAAAGCAGCTTGGCACCGGGCTCAAAGGTGGAGTGCACCACTTCGAAATCATCCGTCAGGTCGGGTGAGAGCAGCATTTCGATCAGCCCCCCTGTCCCCGTCCCAATGGGCCGCCGCGTCTGGGTGCGCACGACATAGCCTGCCTCTTCTTCCGGCAGCGCATCGGTGCGAAAGAGCGAGGACACCGGCACGTGCAGCGCCTCTGCCAGATGCCTCAGATCGGTGATGGAGGGCTCGGAGAGGTCCCGCTCCACCTGGCTGAGCCAACCGACCGAGCGCCCCAGGCGTTCCGCCAGCCCCTGCAGCGTGTAGCCACGCGCTTTGCGTAAGGCGCGCAGGTCATCGCCTAAGGAGGCGGCAAGCTTGATTTCCTGGTCAGACATGGGTTCCGGGTTGAGTCTTGCTTCACGCAAGGCTGACCGTTGGGCGTGAAAAAATCAATCAGATTTTTCAGTTTCGTGAAAAAGCAGGCTCAATTTTCACGCTCTAGTGCTGCAGCTTTATGCAGCCGCTTGGCTGAAGACGCCTTTTAGGATGTCTTGCAAAGCCGCAGCATCGCCTGGCGTGAAAGCCGCGGGCTGGTCGCTGTCGATGTCAAACACGCCGATCAGGGTGTGCGCGCTGTCCCAGACCGGCAGCACCAGTTCTGATCGGGTGGAAGAAGCGCAAGCGATATGGTCGGGGAAGGCCTCCACATCCGCCACGAGCTGCACCTGGCCGGTGCGCGCTGCCGCGCCACAAACACCGCGCGAAAACGGGATCTGAAGGCAGCCATGGCCGCCCTGATAGGGTCCGATCTTCAGCAACTGCGGGGCCACGACGCGATAGAACCCCGTCCAGTCAAAACGGTCATCGGAGTGATGCACCTCGCAAGCCACCGTTGCCATAAGCGACACCACATCCGTTTCGCCCGCCGTCAGAGCGGCGATGGACTTGGACAGGGCGTGGTAGTCGGCTTTCACTTGCGTTTCTTCCTATGTTTCGTGGAGGGGGCTGTCTGCCCCCGCGCCCTACGGGCGCCCCCCGAGGATATTTTCAGCCAGAAAAAGGGAGCAGGGTCATGCACGTTCAATGGCGATTGCGGTGCCTTCGCCGCCGCCGATGCAGATCGCCGCCACGCCGCGTTTGAGATTTCGTCTTTCTAGGGCATTCAGCAGCGTGACGATGATGCGTGCGCCGGACGCCCCGATGGGATGGCCCAGCGCGCAGGCACCGCCGTTCACGTTCACCCGGTCATGATCAAGACCCATCTCGTGCATGAAGGCCAGCGGCACAACCGCGAAGGCCTCGTTCACCTCCCAAAGGTCAACATCTTCCTTTTGCCAGCCGATGCGGGCCAGCAGCTTTTGTGCTGCAGGCACCGGCGCGGTCGTGAAAAGACCCGGCGCTTGTGCGTGGCTGGCATGGCCGAGGATCCGCGCGCGCACCTTGAGGTTTTGGCGCGCGGCCTCCTCCGCTGAGGCAAGAACGAGTGCGGCAGCTCCGTCAGAGATCGAAGAGGCGTTGGCCGCCGTCACGGTGCCGCCCTTGCGGAACGCTGGCTTGAGCTGCGGGATCTTGTCGGGACTAGCGGTGGCGGGTTGTTCATCGGCCGTCACAGTCGCGCTGCCCTTGCGGGTGGTGACCTCGAGAGGCGCGATTTCGCCTTCAAAGGCGCCTGCTTTTTGCGCCTCCAACGCGCGGGACAGGGAGGCCAGCGCATAATCGTCCTGGATCTGGCGGGTGAACTGGTAGGTTTCGGCGCAATCCTCTGCAAATGTGCCCATCAAACGGCCCTTGTCGTAGGCGTCCTCCAGCCCGTCCAGAAACATGTGATCGATCACGGCACCGTGCCCCAGCCGGGCGCCGCCGCGCATCTTGGGCAAAACGTAGGGCGCGTTGGTCATGCTCTCCATCCCGCCCGTCGCGATCACGCCGCTTTGGCCCAGAGCGATCTGGTCAAAGGCGATCATCGCGGTCTTCATGCCGGACCCGCACATCTTGTTCAGCGTGGTCGCGGGCACCGCATCGCTCAGCCCTGCCTTAAAGCCTGCCTGCCGCGCAGGCGCCTGGCCCTGACCCGCAGGCAACACGCAGCCCATCAGCACCTCTTCGATTTGGGGCTGTCCCGCATCCGTCATCGCGGCCTTGAGCGCGGCCCCACCCAAATCCGCCGCCGTCAGCGCCTCGAACGCGCCTTGAAAGCCTCCCATGGGGGTGCGCGCCGCCCCTGCTATCACGACCTCTTTCATCGGGCTCTCCTGCGTTGTGGTGGTTATAGATTGGTAAGGTTTGGACGCTAACAGGTTTGGGAACGAGCGGAAACGAGGATCTTGCGATGGATGTATCGAGCAGCAAAGAGGGCGGGATGCAGGTGGTCAGCGTGCTGGACACGCGCATTGATGCCGCGGTTGCGCTGGCTTTCAAGGACGCGATGCGCAAGGAGACTGAGGGCGGCCCAAAGACGGTTGTGCTCGA
Source organism: Pseudomonadota bacterium (assembly GCA_039024775.1). GTDB lineage: Bacteria > Pseudomonadota > Alphaproteobacteria > Rhodobacterales > Rhodobacteraceae > Sulfitobacter. The sequence continues at coordinate 66,216 of JBCCPS010000004.1, read as the reverse complement.
CCTGCGCGAAGTCGATTTCATCGACTCCAGCGGCCTTGGCGCGATTGTCGCGACCATGAAGCACCTCGCGCCCGCGAGAAAGCTCGTGCTTGCGGGCTTGACGCCTGCGGTGGACAAGGTCTTCCGGCTGACCCGGATGGACAGCGTCTTCAGCGTGTTCCAGTCGCTCGACGATGCGCTGGCAGCTGAACAGGTCTGAGAGGCGGTTATGATTGCGAGCCAGTCTCCCGGTTCGGTTGATCCGATTGTCGTCTGTGTCCAGGCCGGTGAAATGGCCGTTAGGGACGCGCTCAAAGACATCGTGAGCGAGCTTGGGCCGCTTGCCTTGGACGTTGAGGAAGTCAGCACAATAGAACTCGTCCTGGCCGAAGCACTCAACAACATTGTCGAGCATGCCTATCCCGTGCCGGGAGACGACCAGCCCATAGATATCAGCTGCCGTTTACGTAGCGACGGTTTGCATGTGACAATCCAAGACCGCGGGTCACCAATGCCGGATGGAAAGGTCCCCCTGGGGCAGTCACATGATCTGAATGTGGATGTGATGGACTTGCCCGAAGGCGGTTTTGGCTGGTTCTTGATCCAAGACCTCGCCAAAGACGTCAACTACCAACGGCACGACAGTATGAACCGGCTTGATCTGCGGATCGCGCTGGCGTTGGGACAGACGCAATAGCAAGCGCCAGGCAGTGCGATAACGGTGCTGGGCATTGAAAATTCACTCAATTTTTCAGATATTTGAGTGAATTACCGCGGCTTATGCGCCTTTTTCCACCTCTGGCTGTAGGCGCCTCAATCGTGCCGTATTCTATCCTGAAATCGCCCCAGAGTCCCCCTATTCCCGCCCCTAAGCACGGGCAAAAAGGGAGGGTAGCTGCATATAGCTTCCCTCGGCACCGCGTTTGATAGCCCCCACCCAGTGCGCGGTGTCGAGGTTCTTCCCCAAAGCCCCTCCGGCAATTGAGCTTTGCGCGCGGCGCGGGGCGCGCTAGGTACCCGTTACCTTTAACGGAGCCTTGCACATGCGCGACTTTCATCTTCCCGGACGGTCTGCCGTCTTTGCCGAAAATGGCCTGTGTGCCACATCCCATCCGCTGGCCGCGCAGGCGGCGGTCGATATCCTCAAGCGGGGCGGCAATGCGATGGATGCGGCCATCGCAGGCGCAGTGCTGCTGGGCATTTGCGAGCCACAGATGACCGGCATCGGGGGCGATTGCTTTGCGCTTTACACAATGCCGGGCAGTGATGCGGTGCAGGCGCTCAATGCGTCGGGCCGCGCGCCAGCGCAGCAAGACGCGGCGACGTTGCGCGACCAGGGACACGCGGATGTGCCCGTCTATGATGCCCAGGCGGTCACTATCCCCACGGCCATCGCAGGCTTTGCACATCTGGCGGAGGCTGTTGGGAAACTGGGGCTCGACACCTTGCTCGCCCCTGCCATTCACTATGCCGAAAAAGGCGTGCCGGTTGCCCCGCGCGTGGCTGCAGATTGGGCGCAGTCGTCGGACACCCTGCAGGGACGCGCGCGCGAGCTGTTTTTGATGCAGGGAAAGCCGCCAGAGGTGGGCGCGCGCTTTGCAGCGCCCGGCCAGGCGGAGGTGTTGCGCCGGGTCGCGGCGGGCGGTGCAAGCGCGTTCTACACCGGTGAGGTGGCAGAGGATATGGTCGCGAGCCTGCGCGCCGCGGGCGGTGTGCACACCATGGACGATTTCGCCGCAGCGAAAGCCGATCCGACGCAGCCCATCAGCGGGACTTACAAAGACCTGGAAGTGGTGGAGCATCCACCAAACGGACAGGGCGCCACGGCACTGCTGCTTTTGAACGTCCTGTCGCATTTCGACATTGCAGCAATGGACCCATTTGGCGCGGAGCGGGCGCATATCGAGGCGGAAGCAACCAAGCTGGCCTATGACGCGCGCAACCGTTTTATGGCGGACCCTGATCACATGAGCAGGCTTGCGCACATGCAGTCCCAGGACACCGCAAAGCAGCTCGCCGCGCTGATTGATCCGGGCAAGGCCATGGCAGACCCCGCAGCGCTAAGTGAAGCGGTGCATAAGGACACGATCTATATCACTGTCGTGGACCGGGACCGGATGGCGGTGTCGCTGATCTATTCGATCTTTCACGGCTTCGGATCGGGCATCGCCTCCGACAAGTTCGGCATCCTGTTTCAGAACCGCGGCGCGGGGTTCGCCTTGCAGGAGGGCCATCCCAATGAGCTGAAGGGGGGCAAGCGTCCGATGCATACGATCATTCCGGGTATGATCCGGCAGGGCGGCAAGGTGGTGATGCCCTTTGGCGTGATGGGCGGGGCCTATCAGTCCACGGGGCACGCGCGTTTTGTCTCCAACGTGATGGATTTTGGCATGGACCCGCAGGCTGCCATCGACGCGCCGCGCTGCTTTGCAGAAGCAGGCGGGCTGAACGTCGAAAACGGGTATTCAGACGCGGTGAAGGCGCAATTGAGCGACTTGGGTCATGACGTGCGCCAGCCGCCGACCGCCATCGGGGGCGCGCAGGCCATTCGCATTCACGCGGCCAGCGGCGTGCTCGAAGGGGCCAGCGATCCGCGCAAAGACGGGTGCGCCTTGGGGTACTGAGCAAACCCGCGCCGGGCGGCTGGCTCACGCCTCGGCGCGCGCCGCCTCATAGGCCAGCATCGCGCGTTTGACCGGCAGGCCCCAGTGATACCCCCCAAGCGCGCCGGATTTGCGCAGCGCGCGGTGGCAGGGGATCAGCCAGCTGATCGGGTTGCGGCCCACCGCTGTGCCCACCGCGCGGACCGCGCGGGGGCTGCCGATGGCCTGCGCAATGTCGGAATATGTCGTCACCTCGCCCGACGGCACCTGAAGCAGCGCCTCCCAGACCTTGATCTGGAACGGCGCGCCAATCAGGTGCAGCGGCGCAGGACCGCCTGCCCCATCTTGCGGCCAGAAAGCCCGCGCCACCCAGGGCGCAAGCGCTGCTCTGTCCTCAACGTATGCGGCTTCCGGCCAGCGCCCGCGCAAATCTGCCATCGCAGCCTCAGGCCCGGTTTCAGAGGAAAGCGCAATGCCGCAAATCCCCTTGTCGGTGCCCATGACAAGCGCAGGCCCGAAGGGACTCTCAAACCAGCCCCAGCGCAGGGTTAACCCTGCGCCTTTACGGGCAAACTCGCCGGGGCTCATCGCCTCCCAACGGACAAAAAGGTCGTGCAGCCGCCCGGTGCCTGAAAGCCCCACCGAATGCGCGGCTTGCAGCGTTGTGGCGTGATCGCGCAGCATCGCCTTGGCCTGGCCCAGCATCAGATACTGCTGATACCGCTTGGGGGAAACGCCGACCCAGCGAGAAAAGAGCCGCTGGAAATGGGCGGGCGACATGTCCATCTGGCGCGCCAGATCGTCAAGCGTGAGCGGATCGGGCGCGGCATCGATGAGGTCGATGGCCCGGCGCATCACCGCGAAGTGATAGCCTTGCTGGTCGGGGGAGATCTTTGTGTGCTTTGTCATGATCCGACCCTACGCGCGCACCCGCGATCACGCGACCCGAAACCTGCGGTTTCAGGGTGCTTGCCCCGCCCGCGCGCATGGCGCATACCCGCGCCATGGCGAAACCGCTTGAGTATCACACCATCCGGGAGATCTTTACCCGGTTTCAGGCAGCCGAGGCAGAACCCAAGGGTGAGCTTGAGCACGTCAACGTCTATACGCTTGTCGTTGCCGTAGCCCTTTCCGCGCAGGCCACGGACGCAGGCGTCAACCGCGCGACGCGGGCGCTGTTTGCCAAGGTGCGGACACCCCAGCAGATGCTGGATCTCGGGCTGGAGGCGCTGACGGATCACATCAAGACCATCGGGCTTTTCCGGCAAAAGGCCAAGAACGTGATGAAGCTGAGCCAGATCCTTGTCGATGACTACGGCGGGGAGGTGCCCAATTCACGCGCGGCCCTCGAAAGCCTGCCCGGCGTGGGCCGCAAGACCGCCAATGTGGTGCTCAATATGTGGTGGCAGCACCCCGCGCAGGCGGTGGACACCCATATCTTTCGCGTGGGCAACCGCACCCGCATTGCGCCAGGCAAGTCGGTGGAGGCGGTGGAACGCGCCATCGAGGACAACATTCCGGTGGACTTTCAGCTGCACGCCCATCATTGGCTGATCCTGCATGGCCGATATCACTGCAAGGCGCGCAAACCGATGTGCCCCACCTGTTTAATTCAAGACCTATGCCCCTATGAGGAAAAGACCCTATGACCAAGACCTATGAGCTCGTCGGGATCGGCAACGCCGTCGTCGATGTGATCACCCAGTGCGATGATGATTTCCTGGGCCGGATGGAGATCGAGAAAGGCATCATGCAGCTGATCGAACAGGACCGGGGTGAGACGCTTTATAACGCGATGGACGAAAGGGTGCAGACACCGGGCGGTGCTGTGGCCAACACCATCGCGGGCGCGGGCGCGCTGGGTTTGGCGGCGGCCTTTATCGGGCGGGTGCGCGATGACGCGCTGGGGCATTTCTATGCGGATGCGATGAAGGAACAGGGCACCGATTTCGTAAACCCGCCGGTGGCGGGCGCGGACATGCCCACCTCCCGCTCCATGATCTTTGTCACCCCCGATGGCGAGCGGTCGATGAACACCTATCTGGGCATCTCGACGGAGCTGAGCTCCGGGGATGTGCCGCAAGAGGTGGCGGGCAACGCCAAGATGATGTTCCTGGAAGGCTATCTCTTTGACAAGGACGCGGGCAAAACCGCGTTTCAGGAGGCCGCGCGCGCGACGAAAGCGGGCGGCGGCATGGCGGGCATCGCCATTTCCGATCCCTTCTGTGTGGAGCGGCACCGCGTCGATTTCCTGTCGCTCATCACCAACGATCTGGATTTCGTTATCGGTAATGAGCATGAGATCAAGTCGCTTTTTGAAACCGACGATCTGGAAGCCGCGCTCGCCAAGACGGCAGAGATTTGCGCCAACGTCGTCTGCACCCGGTCGGGCGACGGCGTGACGCTCATGCGCGCGGGCGAACGCGTGGACGTGCCAGTGACCAAGATCACCCCGGTGGATGCCACCGGCGCGGGCGATCAGTTCGCAGCCGGATACCTCTACGGTCTGGCGAAGGGTGCGGATCTGGAGACCTGCGGGCGCATGGGCAACCTCTGCGCGGCGGAGGTGATCAGCCACATCGGCCCGCGCCCGCAAAAGGACATGCTGGCCGCGTTCAAGGCCGAAGGGCTGGTCTGAGTGATCGAAAACGGGTTTCACGCTGTGCCACCGGGCAAGGTGCCCATGGTCGTGACCCATCTGGAGATGCGCGCGCCTGTTTTGCGGGCGGCGCGCTTGCCGGACGGCCTGCGGTTCGAGCGGATCGAACCTGACGTTGACAGCTACCGCGCGCTTTTCCGGCGCGTGGGCGATGATTGGCTCTGGTTCGGGCGGCTGGAGTTGGCAGATGCCGCGCTGCAGGCCATCCTGGACGACCCGCAGGTGCATATGTTTACACTCCTGAAAGAGGGTCAGCCTGAAGCGATCCTGGAGCTTGATTTCCGCGAGGAACGCACCTGCGAGCTGGCATACTTCGGCCTCACGCCCGCCTTGATCGGCACGGGCGCGGGAGCCTATCTGATGGACCGTGCGGTTGACCATGCCTTTCGGGCTGAGATCGACCGGTTCCACGTCCACACCTGCAACATCGACAGCCCGCAGGCGCTGCCCTTCTATCTGCGCAGCGGATTTGAAGCGACCCGCCAGGAGGTGGAGATTGCCGATGACCCGCGGCTCAGGGGGCTTTTGCCTGAAACCTGCGCGCCGCATGTGCCATTGATCCGGCCCTGATCAGCGACAGGCCCCGCCGCGCGCGCAAGCCATCGCCTGGCGGCGCAGCTTCGGCTGGTTGGCGAAGACGTCCCCGCCGCAGGGGTCAATCGCCAGCGCATAAGTGTCCCCATCACGTTTCACAAAGGCCAGCACTTCTTCCCCGTTGCGGGCGCTGCCGCACCAGGGCCCGAAACAGGCGACCTCCAGCGTGATGTCCCGCTCAAAGGGGACGTTGAAGCCGGAAGCGCTCAGGGATTTCCCGGTCAGATGTGCCGTCACAAGGGTGAGCGGCTGCCGAGACGGCGTGCCGAAATTGGTCTTTGGCAGGTCGCGCACATCGAGCGTCAGTCGACCCTCAACAATGAGGTAGTCTTGCGCTGCGTCGGAGGTCTGCTGAAACGTGCGCGCGATGGAAGGCTCCATGCATGACAGCGCAAGCGCCTCCAGAGGCAGCAACGCCGCGATCACCCAGGCCAGCCCGCGCCTCACAAGTGACCCTCAAAGGCTTCGAGCACTTTTTCATAGGTCACGCGTTTGAAGGGCACGATGTTGGCCACCAGCTCCGCCACCGGCATCCAGCGCCAGCGGGAAAACTCCTGATGCGCCGTTTCGATGTTGACCTGATCGTCGGTCCCGCGAAAGCGCATCAGAAACCACTTCTGCTCTTGCCCGCGGAACCGCCCTTTCCAGAGCTTGGGAACCAGATCATGAGGCAATTCGTAAGGCAGCCAATCGTCGGTTTCGGCCACGATCTCCACCAGATCGGGCGAAACGCCCGTCTCCTCGCCCAACTCGCGCAGGGCTGCCTCCCGCGGGGTCTCTCCAGGATCGACGCCGCCCTGTGGCATCTGCCAGGCGTCATAGCTGCGGTCTGTGCGCTGACCGACAAAGGCGTCGCCTTGCGCGTTCACAAGCATGATCCCCACGCAGGGCCTGTAGGGGAGCTTTTCGATTTCTTCGGGGGTCATCTGCGCCTCTTGCTTTGAGGCGCAACATGCCATGTCCAGGGGCAAGAGACCACCGTGGGATTGCCTTGTCAGACCCCAGTAAGGGAGCTGAAACACTCTGTTCTCCTGTTTCCGGGCCATCAACGATCCGCGCAAATACCTCGCAACTGTCCAAAGCCCGCCGCGAACCTGCCCCAATTGCCCGCCACAAACGAAGCAACAGAAAGATGCGGAACGAAGGAGCAGGCATGGATCGCCTCACAGAAATGGAAGCTTTCGCCACCGTGGTGGATCAGGGCGGCTTTACCGATGCGGCAAAGAAGATGGGGATTTCCAAATCCGCCGTTTCCAAGCATGTGTCATCGCTGGAGGCACGTCTGGGTGCCCGCCTGCTCAACCGCACCACGCGGCGCGTGTCGCCGACCGAGATCGGGCTGGCCTATTACGACCGCGCACGCCGGGTGCTCAATGACGCGGGCGAGGCGGATGCGCTGGTCACATCGATGCAATCAGCCCCCTCTGGTCTTTTGCGCATCTCCGTGGCGACGGACTTCGGCGTCAACCACTTGTCGCCGGTGCTGTCGGATTTTCTGAAGGATTTCCCGGACATCACCGTGAACATGGTGCTCAACAACCGCTACGTAGAGCTGATCAGCGAAGGCTTTGACATGGCCGTGCGCATCGGAGAGCTGGAGGACAGCACCCTGCGCGCCCGCAAGCTGACCGAAACGACCAAGCGGATGATCGCAGCGCCTTCGTACTTTGAGGAATACGGGCGGCCCGAAAAGATCGACGATCTGAATGATCACAAGCTCTTGCACTATTCCAACCAGTCGAGCGGCAACGTCTGGAAGCTGACCGCGCCCTCGGGTGAAAAGCGCCAGGTGCGCACCGCTGGCTGGCTGTCGGTGAACGACGGGCAGAGCCTTCTCAATGCCGCGATCTCGGGCCTTGGCATCGCCTATCTGCCCAGCTTTCTCTACGCGGAGGCGATGGAACAGGGGTTGGTGGAGGACGCCATTCCGGACTTGCCGATGGAGACGCAGGGCATCTATGCCGTCTACCCGCCGGGCCGTTTCACGCAGCCCAAGGTCCGCGCCTTCATCGACTTTCTGGTGCATGCCTTCGCGGAGAAAGGCCCATCGGACTGGTAAGCCACACCAAACACCGCCTCCCTCGATGAAACTTGAAACCCCGGTATCCATAGCTGACACCGGGGTCTTTTCATGCGGGCGCCAGCACGCCCCGGGCGGGGCGAGAGCGCAGGAGCAACCAAGCCATGATGCCGATGTTGAGGAAGTTCCAGACGATCCCGTTGACGAAGGCCAACTGGTAGGACCCCGTCCAGTCATAGATCTGGCCCGACAGCCAGCCGCCCAGGGCCATGCCAAAGATCGTGGCCATCAGGACAAAGCCCACCCGCGCCCCTGCCTCCCGCGCGGGCATGTATTCGCGCACGATCAACGCATAGCTTGGCACGATGCCGCCTTGGCTGAGCCCGAAGACAAGGCTCACGAGGTAAAGCGAGACGATATCTCCCGCGGGCAGGTAGAGAAAGAGCGCCACGCATTGGAGCGTGGAGCCGATGAGCAGTGTCCAGACCCCGCCCAGCTGATCCGCCACAAGTCCAGACACGATCCGAGAGGCGACGCCGCCCAGCAGCATGAGCGACAGCATCTCCGCCCCCACGACCGCGCCAAATCCGTAGTCCACGCAAAGCGCCACGATGTGCACCTGCGGCATGGACATCGCCACGCAGCAGCCGACCCCTGCGAGGCATAACAGATACTGCAGCGCACGCGGGCTCAGCCCGACCGAGCGCGTGCGCGCCTGCGCGCTCGCCTCGGCTGCGTCCGTGATGTCGCGCGTCACCTGTCGGCGCAGCGTGAGGGCCAGCGGGATGATCAGAAAGGTGACCAAGAGCATCGTGAGGTAGACGCTGCGCCAGCCCTGCTCGGCCTGCATGTCGGCGAGCAGAAAGGGCCAGATCGCGCCGCTCAGGTAATTGCCGCTGGCCACCAGCGCCACGGCAATCCCACGCCTGCGCACGAACCAATGGGAGATGTCGGCCAGCAGCGGGCCAAAGCCGATGGCGGAAGCCAGCCCGATCAGCAGAGGCGCCGCGGACAAAAGCGCCATGGAGGGGGCCAGCACGGCAAGCCCGAAGCCCGCTATCAGCGCCAAGGCCGCGATGACAAGCGACCGCGTGACCCCGAACAGATCAACCGCGCGCCCGAGGAAGAAATTGCCGAGCGCGAAGCCCACCATCGTCAGGGTGTAGGGCAGCGCGGAAGCTGCACGGCTGGTGCCAAACTCCGCCTCCACCGCGGGCAGCACGGTCACCACCAGCCACATGCCTGCATTGGCAATGCAGGCCGTCAGCAGTGTCAGGGCCAGCCTGATCCAGGCATAGCGACCATCGGGCGCGTAGCTGTCGATCACGCGGGTCTCCTCCTCCTTTGCTTCTGCGGGCAAGGAGGGCGCGCGCGCAAGGAAATAGCAACACTTTGAGTTGTTAATCCCCCGGAAAGGCTTGGCCTCTACACCCCATCCTTGGGTGAAAGAAGGTGGTGGAGATGGGTGCGCAAGCAAATGCCGCGCCAGTCATCATCAAACGGAAAAAGGTCGTGGGCGGCGATGGCCACCACGGCGGCGCATGGAAAGTCGCTTACGCGGATTTCGTGACGGCCATGATGGCCTTTTTCATGTTGATGTGGCTGCTGAACGCGACGACAGAACAGCAACGCAAGGGGATCGCGGATTACTTTTCGCCGACGATCCCGATCAACCGCGTCTCGGGCGGCGGGAACGGCGCGTTCCAGGGCGACAGTATCTTTTCCGAAGAGACACTGGCCCGCAACGGGACCGGTGCCACCGCCCAGCGCCCGTCAGAGGAAAACCAAGCGCGCGGCGACACGGGCACGGACAGCAATGCGGCGGCACGGGCCCAGGAAGAAGCGCAGTTGCAATCGCTGATGGAAGAGTTGCTGGGGCGTGGCGGCGAGTCCGAGGTGATGGAAAATCAGCTCAAGCACATCGTGACGCGGATTACCGATGAAGGACTGGTGATTGAGCTTTTTGACCTGCCCGATGTGCCGCTCTTTGAAGCTGCAACAACAGAACCCACGCCTTTGATGCGAGAACTTGCCGGTCTCGTTGCGCGGCTTGCTGGCAGTGTAACCAACGATGTGGCGGTCGCCGGGCATGTGCGCGCGAATCCGGTGGTGCAGGCGGATAACCCCGTTTGGGACCTGTCGGCGGGCCGTGCGGACAGCTTGCGTGCTTTGCTCAAAGACAACGGGCTGCGCGCCGACAGGGTGCAGCGTGTCACAGGCCATGCCGACAGGGATCCGGTGACCCGGGACCCGATGGCCCAGCGCAACAACCGGGTGGAGATTATTCTGCTGCGCGCCCAGTAGCGCAGAGAACCTGAGGCAAGGGCGGCGCCGAATGCGCAGGATTTTATCTGTTAGCGCCGCCTTAAGCCCCGCCTGCCTACAGAGGCGTCACCTTTGAAGGCAGGTACAGCAGAAAGGCTACCACATGACAATTTCCTCGTCCCTGAATGCAGGCATCGCCGGGTTGCAGACCAATGCAACACAGCTTGCAACGATTTCGGACAATATCGCGAATTCCTCCACCATCGGGTACAAACGGGTGGTGACAGACTTCCACTCGATGGTGATTTCCTCAAATGGCAGCACCTATTCGGCGGGCGGTGTGCGCGCCACCACACAGCGGCTGATCGATGAAAATGGCGCGCTGATTGCGACCTCCAACAGCACAGACCTGGCCGTGCGGGGCCGTGGATTCCTGCCCGTGGCGCAGGAGGCGGACGTGCTGAATGGCAATTCGAACCCGCAGATGCTACTGACGACGACGGGCACCTTCCGAACGGACGATGAAGGCTACCTCCGCTCCCCCTCCGGTCTGATCTTGCTTGGCTGGCCCGCGAACGCGGACGGGACGGTGCCATTGTTCCCGCGGGACACGTCTGACGGGCTGGAGCCCGTTCAGATCAACGTGAACCAGTTTTCGTCCGAGCCCACGACGCGGATCAATCTGGGCGTGAACCTGCCCGCGACGGAGACGCTGCCAGGCGCGGACGGCACGACCTATCCGCTGCCCATCGAGTACTTCGACAACCTCGGCATTTCGCAGAACCTCAACGTCAGCTTCACGCCGACCGTGCCCGCACCGGGCGATCCTGCGTCCAACGAGTGGACCATCGTGATCGAGGACAGTGTGAACCCGGGCACGACGATCGGGGAATATGTGGTGACCTTCACCGACAACCAGACCGCAGGCGGCACGCTGGCCAGTGTGACGACCACAAGCGGCGGGGCCTATGACCCTGTGACCGGCAGCGTGATCGTGAACGTAGCGGGTGGGCCTATTGAGATCGACATCGGCACTATCGGTGCGGGCGACGGCATGACCCAACTGTCGGATGATTTCGCGCCCGTTGCGATCACCAAGGACGGATCCTCTGTCGGCAACATGATCTCTGTTGAGGTGGACCCTAACGGCTTTGTCCGCGCAAACTTCGACACCGGCATCACGCGGACCGTCTATCAGATCCCGCTGGTGGATTTGCCCAATCCCAACGGGCTGGTGTCGCTTGACCGCCAGACCTACCTGCCGTCGACCGGCAGCGGATCCTTCTATCTGTGGAACGCGAGCGAGGGCCCGACGGGTGACATCGTGGGCTTTGCACTGGAGGAATCCAACACGGATGTCGCGGGTGAGCTGACCACCATGATCCGGACCCAGCGGGCCTATTCGTCCAACGCCAAGGTGATCCAGACGGTGGATGAGATGCTGCAAGAGACCACCAACATCAAGCGGTAACGCGTAAGCAAAAAGTAAGGAGAGCACACCATGAGCATCTCGGTCGCGCTTCAAAACGCCGTCCAAGGCCTCGGGGCCGCAGGGTACGGGGCGCAAGTGGTATCCAACAACATCTCCAACGCGCTAACGCCGGGCTATGCCCGGCGCACGCTTGAACTTGGCTCCGGCGCGCTTGGCGGCGTGACGGTGCTGGGCGTGTCGCGCAACATCGACGCGGGCCTTGCCTCCGATCGCCGGTTGGCGGAGGCGGGGCAGCTCTACTACGGGGCGGCAAGCGACTTTTACGCGCGCTTTGAAAGCCTGTTGGGCGTGCCGGGGGATGCAAACTCCCTTTCGGGACGGCTCGCTGATTTCGAAGGCACTCTGGTGACGGCCGCCAGCAGGCCGGACGCGCCCGACAGGTTGCAGCAGGCGGTGAACGCCGCCCGCAGCCTTGCAGATGGGATCGCAGCGGCTTCAGACGGCGTGCAGGCCGCGCGCACGCAGGCCGATCAGGCCATTGCGCTAGAGGTCGCACAGCTTAACACCGCGCTGCAGCAGGTACAGACGCTCAACGCCCAGATCACCGCGGCACAGGCCAAAAGCGAGGAGACGGCATCGCTGGATGACCAGCGTTTTCAGGTGCTCGACCAGATCGGTACGCTTGTGCCGCTGCGCATCTACCAGCGCGATGACGGGCAAGTGGCACTTTATTCCACCAACGGCGCACTGCTGCTCGAAGGCAGTGCGGCGACCATTGAATTCAACGGCGTGGGCCAGGTCACGCCCTATATGTCCCTGGCGGGCGGACAGCTTTCGGGCATTACGATCAACGGCTTGCCGGTCAGCGCGGACGGTGCGAACGGCGGGCTTGGCGGGGGCAGTATCGGCGGCAATTTCGAGGTGCGCGACCGGCTGGGCGTGGAGGCGCAGGCGGAGCTTGACGCCTATGCCCGCGATCTCATCGAACGGTTTCAGGACCCCGCAGTGGACCCCAGCCTGGCACCGGGGGACGCGGGGCTCTTTACCGATCAGGGTGCTGCATTCCTGCCTGCCGCCGCGCCCGGCATCGCCCAGCGCATCACGATCAACGCCGCCGTTGATCCCACGCAGGGCGGCGAGACATGGCGTTTGCGCGACGGGATCAACGCCGCGGCCCAGGGCCCTGTGGGCGAGGCCAGCCTGTTGCAGGCCGTGGGCGATGCGCTGACCACCCCGCGCACGACAGCGGATGGGACCTTTGCAGGCGACGCCAACACGGCTTCCGCGCTCCTGTCGAACCTCACTTCGATCACGGCGGCCAAGCAGATCGGCACGGATCAGCAGCTGAGCTTTGCCAACGCGCGGGTGACCGAACTGACGGAGCTTCAACTGGCCGATGGGGTGGACACCGACGCGGAGCTTCAGCGACTCATCCAGGTGGAACAAGCCTATGCCGCGAATGCGCGCATGATCCAGGTTCTGGATGAGCTGATGGACGTCTTGAACAGGCTTTAGGGGAGTGAAGCGATGAATTACACCGGTTTGGGCGATCTGTCCCAGAGCTTCGCGCTGCGACAGAGCACCGTGCGCATCCGCCAGGAAATCGACCAGCTGACGCAGGAGCTGACCAGCGGGCAAATCTCCGACCCCAAATCGGCGCTGCGCGGCAACCTGTCGTTCCTGACGGACGTGGAGCGGCAAAGCGCGGTTCTGGACAGCTACGGCGTCGCCGCCAAGGAGGCGGAGACCTTCACGACCTTGATGCAACTGGCGCTGACCAATTTCGGCGATATCGCGCAAGATCTGTCGGGTGCGCTGCTGACGGCGGGCACAAGCACGCTGGGCTCCAGCGTCATCGACATCTCCAACAACGCCCGCGCCGCGCTCGACAGTCTTGTGGGCACCCTGAACGGCGATGTGGCAGGGCGGTCTTTCTTTGCGGGCAACGCGACCGACGCGCGGCCCGTGGCCGATACCGACACCATCTTGACCGACCTGACCGCCGCGCTTGCCGGGGCGACGACCCCCGCGGACATCATGGCGGCAGCCCAGGCATGGTTTGCCGACCCGCTGGGGTTTGAAGCCAGCGCCTATCAGGGCTCAACCGCGCCGCTGTCGGACTTCCGGCTGTCGGCGGAGGACACGGTCACCGTCGATGTCCGTGCCACCGATCCGGGCCTCACGCGCACGCTGGCCAGCGCAGCGGTCGCGGCTCTGGCGGCGGACCCCGCGCTTGCGCTCGACATTGAAAACCAGACGGAGCTCTTGTCGCTCGCGGGCGAGGACCTGCTGCTCGGCTCTGATGAGGTGACCGGCGTGCAGGCCCGCGTGGGGCTCGCCCAGGGCGAGATCGACAAGATCGCGACCCGCAATGCCGCCACCCTGACCAGCCTTAACATCGCCAAGAACGCGCTCTTGGAAGCCGACCCTTTCGAGACCGCTACCAGACTGGAGGAAGCCCAATTTCAGCTGCAATCTCTTTACTCCGTGACAGTGCGCAATTCGCAGCTGTCCTTGCTCAACTTCTTATGAGAAGGCTGATCCCAGCACTCTTCGCATTCTGCTTTTGCTTAACCAGCGTGGCGGAGGCCAATCCGGTGCGGCTCAAGGACCTCGTCGATTTTGACGGGGTCAGAGGCAATGATCTTGTGGGCTACGGCCTGGTCGTGGGGCTCGATGGTACCGGTGATGGCTTGCGCAACGCGCCCTTCACCGAAGACATCATGACCAACATCCTGGAAAGGCTCGGCGTGAACGTGACCGGGGAGCAGTTTCGCCCCAAGAACGTGGCTGCTGTACTCGTCACCGCGACGCTGCCGCCTTTTGCGCGCGCGGGCGGGCAGATTGATGTGACGGTTTCGGCCATCGGCGATGCCAAAAGCCTGATGGGCGGAACGCTGATCATGACGCCGATGAACGCCGCTGATGGCCAGATTTACGCGGTTGCGCAGGGTACGATCATCGCAGGCGGCGCGCAGGTGGAGGGCGATGCAGGCTCTGTCACCCAGGGCGTGCCGACTTCGGGTTCGATCCCGTCGGGTGCGCGGGTAGAGCGGGAGATTGACTTTGATCTGGCAAACCTCACCGATCTGCGGCTTGCGCTGCGGGAGGCGGACTTCACGACCGCGGGCCGGATCGAGGAAGCGATCAACCGCGAATTCGGGCGCGGTGTTGCGGTGATGCTGGACAGTGGCACGGTGCAGTTGAACGTGCCCGCGACCCGCGCGCGCTCCGTGGCCCATGCGCTTGGCCGGATTGAGAACATCACGGTGGAGCCTGAGCGCAAGGCCCGCGTCGTCGTGGATCAGCGGTCGGGTACGATTGTCATGGGCGAGGACGTGCGGATCAGCCGCGTGGCCGTCAGTCAAGGCAATCTGACGCTGCGCGTGCAAGAGCAGCCCTTGGTGGTGCAACCCAACCCCTTCAGCGACGGGGCGACGGTAGTGGTGCCGCGCACGAATGCCGCGATAGATGAAGAGCTGGGGATCAGCCTCGCGGAGGTACAGGAAGGTACGTCCCTTTCAGAGGTGATCGCCGGTTTAAATGCGCTCGGCGTGACGCCGCGCGACATGATCGACATCCTCAAAAGCATCAAGGCGGCGGGCGCGCTGCATGCTGAGTTCGTGGTGAGATAGGGGGAACGCCGGTCCAGCCGTTGGCTGTCCTCGCTTTTGCGATGAGCGGGCAAAGAGCGTCGAAGAGTGAGGTGTCAGAAGTAGCTGCGCACGAGGCTTCCAGCGATGAGGCTCCAGCCATCGGCTACAACAAAGAAGGCGAGCTTGAAAGGCAGGGACACGACCGCGGGCGGGACCATCATCATGCCCATGGACATCAGGATGGCCGCGACAACGAGGTCGATGATCAGAAACGGCAGATAAATCAGAAAGCCGATCTGAAAGGCGCGGGCAATTTCAGACAGCATGAAGCTCGGCACCAAAACCGAAAGTGGCGCCTCCGCGGTGGGTTCCACCGATACCGTTTCAGGCCTCAACTCTGCCAGGGCATAGAAAGTATCGGGATCCATCCGCGCGGCCATGAAGACGCGAAAGGGCTCCAGCGTGCGCACGAAAGCCGTCTCAACGTCGATCTGTTCGTCAATGAGCGGGGCGATCCCCGCTTCCCAGGCGGCGGTGAACACCGGTTCCATGATGAAATACGTCAAAAACAGCGCGAGGCTGACAATCAGCATGTTCGGCGGTGATTGCTGCAGGCCGATGGCCTGACGCAGGATGGAAAAGACCGTCACCAGAAAGGGAAAGCAGGTGATCATGATCGCGATGCCCGGCGCCAGGCTCAACACCGTGATCAGCGCAAAAAGCTGCACCGTGCGCGCCGAAATCGACGCATCATCGCCCAGGTTCAGGTCAAATTCTTGCGCCAGAACACCAGAGGGCGCCAGGGTTACAGCTGCCGCAAACAGCAGGCCGGAGCCCCAAAGGCTTGCGCGCGACATCACAGATTGCGCTGCAGGTCAGCCACCTCGGTCAGGCGCACGACAAGCTGGCCGCTTTTGTCGCCCTCTTTTTCCTCCAGCACGCCGCGCGCGATCAGCCGCTCCCCGACGTAGAGGTCCACCGGGTCATCGATCCGCTTGTCGAGTGTCAGTACTGCGTTCTCTCCCAGCATCACCAGATCGCGGACCAGCGGCCGCGCCTTGCCCACGCAGACCGATACCTCGATTGGCACGGCTGTGAAGGGGTTGGAGGGGTCGGAGGCAAGATCAGCGGTGCTGGGCAGCGGGGAGCCGGCGCCGGCGGAAGCTGCGGTATCATCCATTTGGGATCTCCAGGTCTGCTTGTTCATAGAAGGCGGTCAGCGCATCGCTGATGCCGTTAAGCACTGCGGTCAGGTTGATCTCACGCTCTGCATCGTTGACTTTCAGGTAAGCTTGGCCCGCGCTCAGTTGCTCATCAGCGACAAGTGCGAAGGGGACTTTGCCCGTTTCGGTCAAAAGCGCACCGATCTCGTCGACCTTCTCGGGCGCGACGACGATCTCAATCGCGTTTTCAGCGTGCTTTTCCATGAGGTCCGACATCTGGCTCAGGATGTGCGTCCCCAGCATCTGATGGGCGATCTGAGGCAGGAGCTGATGTACCATCTGCGTCATGAGCGGGCGCATGGCTTGGCTGAGTTTGAGGTAAGCCTCTCGATGGGTAAACGCCATGTCCTGCAGGTTTTGAGACATCTGGACTGCCGCTTGCTCAGAGGTGTCGGCCTGCGCCTTGATCGCATCCTCCCACCCGGCCTGATAGCCCGCTTCAAAGGAGGCAAGCTGCAGATCTTCGACGTCGCTGTCAGGCAGGGAAGTCGCGGCAGGCGTTTCCGCCTGAGGCGTTTCAGGTGCGCCGAATTCGCGGTAGCGGTGAGACAGGGAGGGCATCAGGCCTTCTCCTCCTCTTCCTCAAGCCAGCTGCGCAGGATTTCAACGGTCTCCTCCTGCCGCTCCCCAATCATGTTGCGTAGGCGGTCCACGGGGGATTCTTCCGGCATGCCTGAGAAATCAGGAAGATCGGGCAGCGACCCGGAGAAATCCGGGTCAAAGGCCAGGTCTGGCAGGTCCGCGCCCTCACCCGCAATCTCCCCTGTCAGCGCATCGGGATCCTTCGCCTCCACCTGACGGGAGGCAGCTGCGGGGTCATCTGCCTGCCCCAGGGCAAGCGGGGCAGAACTGTCCAGCGCCTCGCCCGCCGGGCGCATCAAGAGCGGGCGCACAACAAAGAGACCCAAGATCAGCGTCACAACGGCAAGCACCGCCATCTGGATCAACGACATGAGATCAAAGTCAAAACCGCTCAGCAAAGAGGTGCTTGCCGCCGTGCCCACGGGCGGCACCGTCAGAAGCGCCATGGATTTGATCGTTATGATATCACCCCGCGCCTCGTCATAGCCCACTGCAGAAGCAACGAGTTCGCGCAATGCACCCATTTCCTCCTCTGACCGCGGCGTGCTTTCCAGCTCTCCCGCTTCGTTGGGCACCTGGGCCTCATTGACCAGAACAGCAACCGTGACCCGTTTGATCGCGCCTGGCGCGCGCACGATTTCACGCTCCGTCTCTGACACCTCATAGTTGATGCGTTCCCGCGTTTCGGAGTTTTGCGACGTGCCGCCATCCCCTGCGCCGCCGCCTTCCTGGTCGGGCAGGTTGGAGGCCACCGTCACATCGCCGCCCGCGGTATCGCTGGACGACCCTGTGCGTTCTTCGGTGTCGGTGCTGATCGCCACCCGGCTTTGCGGGTCGATCAGCGTTTCGCGCAGAGACTCGCTTTCGGTCACTGTGTCGACGCTCACCTCAACCACCGCGTTGCCGTAGCCCACGCGGGCTTCAAGCATGCGCTGAACGCGTTCACGCAACACCTGCGCCTTGTCATCCCCACCTACAGCCGAGGGCACGTCCTCGGTCTGGCCCAGCAACGCGCCATTGGCGTCGATCACTGCCACATCCTCGGCCGAGAGACCTGCAACAGCACTTGCCACAAGAAAGCGCACCGCTTTGGCCTGCGCTGTGGTGATTTCACTGCCGCTTGGCGTCAGGGAGACCGACGCCTTTGGGGTCACGCCGCGCTGGAAGGGGTTGGAGCCGGTGGAGGCGATGTGCACCCGTGCCATCGCGATGTGAGGGGCGGACGCGAGCGTGCGGGCAAGCTCGCCTTCCTTCGCGCGCCAATAAGCGGCATCAAACATCTGGCTGGTAGTGCCAAAGCCTGTCAGATTGTCCAAAAGTTCATAGCCGCGGTTGCCATTGGCGGGCAGGCCCTCGCTCGCCAAGGTCAGCCGCAGCTGATCGCGTTCACGAGAATCGACAAAAATGGAGCCGCCGCGCACTTCAAAAGCCACACCGCGCTGTTCAAGCGCGCGCACGACATCACCTGCCGCGCCGCTTTCAAGCCCCGCATAAAGCAGGGTCATGCTAGGCGCGGTTGCCATGCGCGACATGCCGAGTATCGCGGCAAACATGGCGGCGGTTGCCAGGATGACGATGATCTGCTTGCGCCGTTCAAGGCGCGACCATCCGTTCAGGAATTGCTGCACGAAATGCCTCCGTCCTGCCGGGCGTTCTGCCCGATCACGGGGTCACAGATGACCCATCAGCCTTAACATTCAGTTAGTGCAAATCGGTCTATATCGGTTTGCGAACACGAAGCCGGAGCGCCGATGGCAGAGCTTGAAACAGACGCGGAAGACCCGCCCAAGAAATCAAAGTTACCTTTGATCCTTGGCCTGTTGCTTGCCTTGGTCGGCGGCGGCGGGGGATTTTACGCGACCTGGTCTGGCATGGTGCTTGCGAGCGATTCGTCCAAAGCGGAGGATACAACCCAGGCGGAGGATACAGGCCCAGGCATCACCTTCGTTGAGGTCGAACCGCTGGTGATATCGCTGGGCGCAACATCCGCCGCCCGGCACCTGCGCTTTCGCGCAAGCCTCGAAGTGCCGGATGCCCATGTCGAAAACGTGACCCAGATCCTGCCACGCGTCACGGATGTGCTGAACAGCTATTTGCGCGCGCTTGACCCCGGTGAGCTGGAGGACCGCTCCGCGCTGACCCGGCTTAGGGCGCAGATGCTGCGGCGGGTTCAGGTCGTCGTGGGGCAAAACCGCGTCAGCGATCTGCTGGTGCTGGAATTTGTACTGAATTGAGAGGGTGAGATGGAGTTGATTGCAGATATTCTCTTGGCGGCGGGCGCCTTGGGCGCTGGCATCTACTGCTTCGTTCTCGGACGTCGGCTGAACCGGTTCAATGACCTTGAAAAAGGCGTGGGCGGCGCGGTTGCGGTGCTGTCTGCCCAGGTCGATGACCTGACCAAAACGCTGGCCGCAGCACAGGCGACCGCCGGGGCATCGGCAAAGTCGCTCACCGATCTGGCAGAGCGGGCGGAGGAAACCTCGCGCAGGCTCGAACTGCAGATGGCCTCGCTACATGATATTCCGGCAGCGCCACAGAACAGCCCGTCGCCTGCCCGGGCAGCGCCTGAACCGCCCAAACCTAATGAGCCCATGTTTACCCGGCACAGATCAAAGGAGAACGCAGCATGACCACCCGCAAAGGCAAAAACAGACTGCGCCGCGCGGGGCGCGGCTCTGTGACCGTAATCGCGGGCCTGTTGGTCACATCCGCAGCGATCCGTCTGGCGTCAGGTGTGGCTCTGGCCGAAGATGACGCACAGAGCGTCGCAAGCTTGCCCGCACTGGTCGAATCGCGACCACTGGCGGCGGCGTCAAACGACGCCCAGCCGGGCGCGAGCCGGGCGGAGATGGCCAGCCTGCTGGACAGCCTACGTCAGAGAGAAGCGGCGCTGGCCGAAAAAGAGGAACAGATCGAGCGCCGAAAAATGGCGTTGGAGGCCGCTGATGCGGAAATCATGAACCGTTTGGCCGCATTGGAGCAGGCGGAGGCCGCGCTGCGCGAGACCCTTTCGCTTGCCGATGGGGCAGCCGAAAACGACATCAGCCGCCTGACAGCCGTTTATGAAAGCATGAAGGCCAAAGACGCCGCCGCCTTGTTTGAGACGATGGACCCCGGCTTTGCCGCGGGGTTCCTGGGCCGGATGCGCCCGGATGCGGCGGCGGCGATCATGGCAGGACTGTCGCCAGAAGTCGCCTATTCGATCAGCGTCATCCTGGCAGGCCGCAACACCGGCGCGCCAAAAACCTGACGCGCATGAGGGTTTCTTAACCCCGCTCTGGCAAAGCTGCAGTCAGCATACCTTGGGGGAATACGATGTTTGGCATCATTGGAATGATCTGCGTTGTGGTGATGGTCTTTGGCGGCTACGCGCTGGCCGGCGGAAAGTTTGACATCATCATCAAGGCACTGCCTTACGAATCGATCATGATCTGCGGGGCCGCGATTGGCGGCTTCCTGATCTCCAACAGCGGCGCTTCGGCAAAACACACGGTTCAGGACCTCGGCAAGGTATTCAAAGGCCCCAAGTGGAAGCCGGAGGATTATCGCGATCTGCTCTGCCTGCTGTTCGAGCTGATCCGCCTCGCCCGGCAAAACCCCGTCGCGATTGAAGAACATATCGAAGATGCGGAAAATTCCTCCATCTTCAGCAAATACCCGAAGATTTTGAAGGATAAGGAAGCCGTCGCCCTGATCTGCGACACGATGCGGTCTGCGTCGATGAACTATGACGATCCGCATCAGGTGGAGGAAGTGCTGGAAAAGCGGATCGAGGCCAATGCGCATCACGCAATGCATTCTTCCCATGCGCTCCAGACGGTAGCGGATGGTTTGCCCGCCTTGGGGATCGTGGCCGCGGTGCTGGGCGTGATCAAGACGATGGCCTCCATCGATCAGCCCCCTGAAATCCTGGGCAAGCTGATTGGTGGCGCGCTTGTGGGCACCTTCCTTGGGGTCTACCTCGCTTACGGTTTCGTGGGCCCGATGGCCGCAAAGGTGAAGGCGGTGTCGGAGGATGAGGCGCATTTCTATCAGTTGATCCGCGAAGTGCTGGTGGCCAACTTGCACAATCACGCGACCAATATTTGCATCGAAGTGGGGCGCCAGAACACGCCCTCCCACACCAGACCGAGCTACGCCGAACTTGAAGAGGCGCTCAAGTCGGTCAAGCAGAGCGCGGCATGAAGCGCGCCGCGCTCACCGCCAGCCTCTGCCTGCTGCCCTATCTGGCTGCGGCCGAACCCGTTTCAGTGCGCTCGGGCGAGCATGCTGCCTACTCCAGGCTGGTGGCCCTGGTGCGCGATCAAGAGTGGTCGATCCGGCAGGAGGGTCGGGCGGTGTTCTTTCAGACGCCCGACAACACGGAAGGTTTTGACACCGGTACGGTGTTTGACCGGATCCCGCGCACCCGGATTGCCAGCATCGACAGCAGTGCCGATGAAATGCGGCTGACCCTGAATTGCGACTGCGTGGTTTCCGCTTTTGTGGACCGCGAGGCCTATGTCGTGATTGATGTGGCGAATGAAGTCGCGGCCCTTGTCAGCGCGCCTGTCGCGCAGGCCAGCACGGACAGCCCGATCCCACCTGCGCCAGAACTGGCCACTGTCAGACCGCGCGTGGCACAGGGACGTGCGCCCACAAGGCTGCCCGCCAGTGCGGTGCCGGACCCTCAGGATCTGCTTTCCTTGTCTTCGGTATTGGCAGAAGACGCGCTCACACCCGCCGCGGAACAGGTGCTGCGCGACGTAGAAGAACGTCTCCAACGTGAGCTGCAGATTGCGGCGCGGCGCGGTGTGCTTGAAGCTTCGGACCAGGAGAACGCCGCGTCTGATCCGCCAGCACCCGGCGATACACCCAACCGCATCGCCGCACAGAACCCCGAGGACGCGCCGGAAACCGCACAAGACAGACCGCTGGCCAATCTGCGCATCAGCACCAGCCGGGACCTGCCCGATACACTGCGCGCCTTTACCGAAGCGGTCTCGGATCAGGGCTTTGTCTGTCCGCCAAGTGCGACACTTGATGTCGCGGCCTGGGGGGATGATGGCGATTTCGCGACCCAGATCAACAGCGCCCGCGCGGACCTCTATAATGAGGTGGACCGGCTGAACCCAAAGGCCGCGCTGCGCCTTGCCCGCAGCTATCTCTTTTTCGGGTTCGGCGCAGAGGCGCGCAGCATCCTGCAATTGGATCTGGCCTTGGCAGCCCGGCACCCAGAGCTCATGACACTTTCCCAGATCGTGGACGGTATTCACCCCGGTCCTGGCAACGCGCTTTCGGAACTGGGTGAATGCCAAGGCCCTACCGCGCTCTGGGCGATGCTGGCGCTGCCTGACCCGCCAGAGGGGGTGCTGCCCGACAGCACGCAAGCGCTGAAGTACATGACGATGCTACCGCAGCACCTGCGCCAGGCACTGGCCCCGCAATTGAGCCAAGTCCTGCTCGCCTATGGAGACCCGGACGGGGCGGCAACCGCGTTGCGCAGTCTCGAACGCTTGCCGGTACCGCTCAAGCCGGACGCGGAACTCGCGCTGGCCAAGGTCGAATTGCAGGACGGCCGGGTTGAGGAGGGGGCGAACCGGTTGGAAGATTTGGCCACCAACAGCAACAGCCCCCAGTCGCCCGAGGCTTTGGTGGCCTGGATGGATTCGAAACTGGCGCGCGAGAAACCGATTGAGCCCGAAGTCGCCGACCTGGTCGCGGCCTATGCGACGGAGTTGCGCGACACACCTCTGGGCCCTGACCTGCGGCGCGCGCATGTGATCGCGCTGCTCAAGTCCGGGCAGTTCGACGCCGCCTTTCAACGCGCAGCGGAGCTGGGTGGCAATGAAAACAACGATGCAGCCCGAGATTTGCGTCGGCAAATGATGGTGGAGCTGACCTCCTCGGCGAGCGACATTGTCTTTCTTGATCTGGCTTACGGGATGCCAACCACGCGGCTCGAAGGGTTCGGCCCCGCAGAACTCACGCCGCTGGCGGCACGGTTTCATGGACTAGGGTTCAACGATGAGGCAGAGCGCGTGATGACGCTGATTGAAGCCCGCGACATGCGCACCCGGCAAAGGCTGCTTTCAGCAAAAATCGCCATGGCGCAGGAAAAGCCGTTTCTGGCACAGTCGGTGTTGCTGGGCGAGGACAGTGAGGAAGCGCAGGCGCTGATGAGCCAAGCCCGCGCGATGGTGCAGCAACCGGTGGCCCCATCGGATGCGCTGACCCTTTTGCCCGATGATCTGCAGGCCATCGCGGAACTGCCAGACCCTGCGGATGTGGCGGAAGCCGCGCAGACCGGGGAAGGCATGCTGGCGCGCAGTGCTGCCTTGCTGGAAAACAGCAGCGCGACCCGCGCCTCCATCGCCGCCCTGCTGGAAGCTGCAAGCGTGACACCGGAGGCCAGTAATTAGGGCGCTCATGTCTCACCAGCCCATCACGCCCTAGGCAAATTGCAGCCGCGCAGTCACCAAAAATAAACCTTGAGCCCCTAGCGTCGTCCTATCGCAGAAAGCGATCGGAACGGAGGGGTAGCATGCCACGCTTGTGCGCCATCGCGGGATTTTTCACGGCTTTGATGTCTTTGGTTGGGGGGGCAGATGCCTCTGCATCCACCTTAGGCGGTGACCCCGCGCAGGTCTGTGACCGGGCAGCACGACGCGCCGCACAGGAGGTCGGCGTCCCCTTTGACGTTTTGCGCGCCATCACCCGGACGGAGACAGGTCGCACCCGTGGCGGCGCCATGCAGCCCTGGCCCTGGACCGTGAACATGGAAGGCCATGGCGTCTGGTTTGACACCGAAGATCAGGCGCAGGTCTATGTCTACCGCCACTTTCGCGAGGGCGCGCGCAGCTTTGACGTGGGCTGCTTTCAGATCAACTACAAATGGCACGGGACCGCGTTTTCCTCAATTGAGGAGATGTTTGACCCGGTTAAGAACGCCCGCTATGCCGCGCAATTTCTGCGCAAGCTGCACGCAGAGCTTGGCGGATGGGACCGCGCCGTGGGCGCCTATCACTCCCGGACCCATGCCTACGCGCAGCGCTATCTGGAAAAGTACCAGAGCGTGCGCGTCAACCTGCCCGAGGATCGCGGCGAGGAGATCGTCAGCCGCAACAGCCTTGCCGGGTTCCCTTTGCTCAACGCCCAGTCAGGCGGCGGCACCCGCGGCTCGCTCGTTCCCCTGGGAGGGACGGGTGTCGGCAGTCTTTTGGCCCCAGCGAACGGAGGCTAGAAAGCGATGGGGAATTTGACCATCCGGGGCCTTTTCAGCCCAACGATCCTTTTGGCCGTGGCGCTGATGGCGGTGATCGTCATGATGATCCTGCCGATGCCGTCCTGGGTGCTAGACACCGGGCTTGCGGCGTCCTTTGCTCTCGCGATCCTGATTTTCACGGTGACACTTTTCATTGAGCGGCCGCTGGACTTCTCGGCCTTTCCGACGATCCTGCTCGCCTCGCTTATGCTGCGGCTATCGCTCAACGTCTCCTCGACCAAGCTCATCATCGGGGAGGGGCACACCGGCACCGACGCGGCGGGAGAGGTGATCGAGAGCTTTGCTATGTTCGTGATGGGCGGATCGGTTTTTCTGGGGCTGGTCGTGTTTTGCGTGCTGCTGATCGTGAACTTCATGGTGATCAACAAGGGTGCCACGCGCATGGCCGAAGTGGGCGCGCGTTTCGCGCTTGACGGCATGCCGGGCAAGCAGATGGCCATCGACAGCGACATGTCGGCGGGCGCGATCACCCATGAAGAAGCTCGCGAACGCCGCGAACGCGAGCAGCAGGAGACGACATTCTTTGGCTCTCTCGACGGTGCGTCCAAATTCGTCAAGGGCGATGCCATTGCCGGGCTGCTGATCACGCTCCTCAACCTCATCGCGGGCCTGATCATGGGCATCGTGGTGCACGGCATGCCCATGGGCGCTGCCTTTGAGACCTATGCGATCCTCACCGTGGGCGACGGGCTGGTCAGCCAGATCCCCGCCGTTGTGATTTCCATTGCCGCGGCCCTGCTGCGCGCGCGCGGCGGCACCCAGGGTGCCACCGATTTGGCGGTCTTTGGACAACTGACCAAGCACCCGGCGGCGCTAGCCACGGTCGCGGTACTGATGATCGCCTTTGGGCTTTTCCCCGGTTTGCCGTTCTTGCCCTTCATGTTCGGAGGACTGGCCGTGGGCGCGGTGGCGGCGGTGATCTACCGAAGGCAGCAAGAGACCAACGCGCTGCCCGACGTGCAGACCGAGGTGGCGGAGGAAACCCGCGAGCCCTCCTTGGGCGACGTGCTGGAGCTTGATGACATCCATGTGGAATTCGCGCCTGATCTCGTGAACATGGTGCTCGATCCCGGCACGGGTCTGGATGCCCGCATTGCCAACATGCGCACCCATGTGGCCAAGGTCTTTGGCCTGATCCTGCCCGAAATCAGGCTGACCGATCAGCCCGCCCTGCCAACCGGCACCTACGTGCTGCGCATTCAGGGGGTTGAGCAGGCGCGCGCCGAACTCAACCCCGATCAGGTCCTGGCGCTGATCCCTGAAGACCATGGGCAACTGCCGCCCGGTATTGAAACGGTCGAGCCTGTCTACGGCGCGCCCGCGCGCTGGATCAACTCGAAGTACCAGGAGGACGCCGCCCTTGCCGGGATCACCATCGTGACCCCCACGGAGATCCTCGCCACGCATCTGCTTGAAGTGATGAAGCGCAACTTCTCCCGCTTGCTGACACTCAAGAGCCTGCGGCGGCTGCTGAGCGAGTTGAGCAACATCTCAAACCCGGTGCGGGCGGAGGCCAACAAAAAGCTGCTGGATGAGCTGATCCCGGACAAGGTGCCGCTCGATGTGCTGCACCGGGTGCTGCGGCTCCTGCTCGATGAGCAGGTGTCGATCCGAAACCTGCCCTTGATCCTTGAGGCGGTGGCAGAGGCGCGCGGCCAGAACGCACAGCCCGAGGCCATCTGCGAGCACGTACGCCAGCGTCTTGGCTTCCAACTGGTGGGGGAGATGCGCCGCGCGGACGGCACGCTGCCGCTGGTGCAACTGGCGCCCGAATGGGAGGACACGTTCAACACCTATCAGGTGGAGGCGGAGCGCGGGCTCGACATCGCGCTGCCGCCCGACATCTTCAACCAGCTTGCCGACCGCGCCGCCGAAAAGCTGAATGAGGCACATGACAAGGGCATCAACGCGGCCCTTGTCACCAACACCCGTCGCCGCCGGTTCCTGCGCACGGTGATGCGCGCCAAAGGCATCAACAACCCGGTCCTGTCCTTTGAGGAGATCGGGCTGGACGCCCGCCCTGCCCTTGTCGGCGTGATCGCCGCATGAATGAGGCGCTGGCAGAGCTGTTGCCCCTGGTCAATGCCAGCCTCTGGCACGGCTTTGTCGTCTTTGTCCGCGTGGCGGCCATCGTCTCAATGCTGCCCGCCTTTGGCGAACAATCGGTGCCGGTGCGCATCAAGCTGGGGATCGCGTTAGCCTTTGTGCTGATTGTGGCACCCGCCATAGCAAGCGTGCCGCAGCCGGACGCGCTGGGCGGTGTCATCCGCATCATCTTCACCGAAGTGCTTGCCGGGCTGATCCTCGGCCTTGGCATCCGGCTCTTCGTGTTGGCCCTGCAAACCGCAGGCTCCATCGCGGCGCAGGTCACCTCGCTCAGCCAAATTTTGGGCGGTGCCGTTGCCGATCCGCTACCAGCATTGGGATATACGTTGATCATCGGCGGGCTGGCGCTGGCGGTGATGACCGGGCTTCATGTGAAAGCGGCGGAGTTCGTGATCCTGTCCTATGAGATGCTGCCGACGGGGCGCTTTCCCTCTGGCAGCGTCGTCTCCGAATGGGGCGTGATGCAGGTCGCGCATGCCTTTGAATTGGCCTTCACGCTGGCGATGCCTTTCGTCATTGTATCGGTCATCTACAACCTCACGCTAGGGGTCATCAACAAGGCGATGCCGCAGCTGATGGTGGCCTTCGTCGGTGCGCCGGTGATCACCTTTGCGGGCCTGCTGATCCTCTTTCTGGCAGCACCCATGATCCTGACAATCTGGCTGGCCGCGCTAGATCGCTACATGGCCAACCCCTTTGCGGTGCCGCAATGAGCGACCAGCAGGACGAAAGCGAAAAGATCTATGACGCCACGCCGCAAAAGCTGTTGGAGGCGCGCAAGAAAGGCGAAATTGCCAAGTCCAACGATCTGCTGGCAGCAGCGGCCTATGCCGGGTTCCTCGTGGCCCTGCTGATGACGGGCGAAGCCGCGATCCGGCAGATGGGCACCGCGATGATGGTGCTGATGGACCAGGCCCAAGGGCTAGGCCCGCTCTTTGTCACCGGCGGGATCAGCGCGGCCCTGGGCGGGGTGCTGTTTGACGTGGGCCTCGCGATGGCGCCTTTGTTCTTGCTGCCCGCCGCAGCGGTGCTGGCGGCGGTCTTTGCCCAGCGGGCGATGGTCTTTGCCCCTGAAAAACTCAAGCCGAAGCTGTCGCGCATCTCCCCCATCTCCAACGCGAAGAACAAGTTCGGGCGCGCCGGGCTGTTCGAGTTTTTCAAGAGCTTTCTAAAGCTCTCGATCTACTCCCTCATTCTCGCCATCTTCATCCTGGCGCGGCTGGATGAGATGATCTCGGTCGCCCATACCTCGCCCACGGTCGCGCTGTTGCTGATGACGGAGCTTTGCGTGGCGTTCCTGTTCATCGTGGTGCTGATCGCAGGCGGGATCGGCGGGATTGATGCAGTGTTCCAGCACTTCGAACACCTGCGCAAGAACCGCATGTCGCGCAAAGAGATCATGGACGAGACCAAGAACATCGAAGGCGACCCCTACCTCAAGCAGGAGCGCCGGCAGCGCGCGATGGCCCTGTCACAGAACCAGATGATGGGCGAGGTGCCCAAGGCGGATGTGATCATCGTGAACCCCACCCACTATGCCGTCGCGCTCAAATGGAGCCGGGCACCGGGCACCGCGCCGGTCTGCGTGGCCAAAGGGGTGGACGCCATCGCCCATGCGATCCGCGAGGCAGGCGTAGAGGCGGGCGTGCCGATCCATTCAGACCCGCCCACGGCGCGTGCGCTTTACGCCACCACGGAGTTGGGCGAGGAAATCGCGCCCGATCACTACGCTGCCGTGGCCGCCGCGATCCGGTTTGCCGAAGACATGCGCGCCCGCGCCAAGAGGTCCTTCTCATGACGACGCTGCGCGACCTCAAGGACCTGCACGCCATAACCAATGCCCGCTATGCCCAGCGCCAGCAGAGCTTTGCCAGGTTGGTGGAAAGGGAAGCGCAAATCCGCGCTGAGCTGCAGCGCGTCGACGATATGGACCGGGCGAGCCGCGCCACGGGGACCGATGTGATCCCGATGCGGGCCATTGGCGCGGATGTGATCTGGCACGGCTGGATGGGACGCACCCGCGCGGCGCTCAATGCCGAGCTTGCACAGGTGCTGGCGATCAAGGCCCAGCACCTCAAAGAGGTGCAGCGCACCTACGGCAAGCTGATGGTAGTAGAAGAGATGCAGCGCAACTTGAAGGACCAGCTTAAGCGAGACGCCCATACGGCGGAGCTGGATCGCGCCATCGATCTTTCCGTGACCCGACGGGCAGACCCCGCTCAGTAGTCCTGGCGGGCAATCTCCAGGATCAGCACGTCGCTGATCATTTCCTTGCCCAGATCGCGCTGAGCCACCTCGCGAAGCGCCACGCGCAGCTGATCTAGTGCGCCCGCCTGGGTGAAGGCACCATCGAAACCGCCGACGTTAGCGTGATCAAACAACACCTGCAGAAAGCTGTCGCGCAGCTTTGGTTCCCTGCGGAAGATCTCTTCCTTGCTGCCTTCGACCGCTTCAAGGCTCAGCGCCATGACCACCAGCGCAGTGACCACGCGATCCTGAACCACGGGCACAACAAACTGGTTGTTGAGCTTCACGTATTCGACGGGCTTCTCGGTGTCGGCGTCTTTGTCTTCCGTTTTCGCCGCGTCCCCATCGGCCATCTCTTCCACCGGTTCGGGCGCGGGGCGCAGGACGTAGCCCACGCCGCCGCCTGCTGCGGTGCCGATGACCAATAGGATGAGGGGGAGCAGCTTTTTCATCTCAGGGCTTTCTCAAAACGGCAGGATCGCATCGAGGATTTGAGACCCGATGCGCGGTTGCTGCACATCGGTGATCTGACCGCGTCCGCCATAGCTGATCCGTGCGGAGGCGATCTTGTCATAGGTGATCTCATTCTGACGGGAGATGTCGGCGGGCCGCACAAAACCCGTCACCAGAAGCTCGCGCAACTCGAAGTTCACGCGCAGCTCCTGACTGCCAGCGATGGACAAGACGCCGTTGGGCAACACGTCCACCACCGTGGCCGCGATCCGCAAGGTCAGCTCTTCCTCGCGTTGCACGGACCCGTCGCCGGAGGACTGGGAAGATGAATTCACATTGACCAATTCCGCCGATGAGGCACCTTCCGGCAGGTTTTCGTCAAGTCGCTGGGGAATGCCGAAGAGGCCCGGCACGCCAAGACTGTCGCTGCCGGACCGGGAGCGATCCGTGCTGTTGGAAATCTCAGCGCTTTCGTCGATCTCGATCACAACCGTCAGGATGTCTCCCCGTTGCACCGCGCGGCGGTCGCCCAGCAGAGAGCCGCGTGTGCCGGACCAAAGGGAGGACCGATCCACCGCACGTTCCTCCACGATCCGGATCGGCAAGCCGGGGTTGACCATGGCCGAGTGTTCCCGGCTCTCCATCGGTTCGGAAAAGCTTGGCGGTTTGCCCAGGTGATCGCCGCGCCCGCAGGCTGCCACAAGCCCCACGAGGGCAAGACCAAAAATGCGCTGTTTCATGTGTGTCCTATCTGTAGACCCGGATGGTGCCGTCTTCCTGCACCTGTCCAAAAAGCGTTGCGCGCGATTGCAGGTTCATCAGGCGTACGCGGTCGCCCGCCGCGCCCCGTTCCAGCGCGCGGCCCTCCGTTACGATGGTCAGGCCCGCGCCCTGAAAGATTACCCGCACGATCTGGTTGCGCGTCACCAGCGCGGGCGGGCCGATGGCATCGACAAAGATCGGCCGCCCGGCATAGAGCACCACGCGCGCCTCCTGTCCGATCACGTCCGTGACACGGGCAAATCCGTTGGCCGTCTGTGCTTTGCTGACGGCCACATCGAGCTCCGTGATGATGGCATTGGCGCGGATCGTGCGCGTGGCCACCACTGTTTCAGCGGCCAGCGGGCCGCTCATCAGACACAAGACAGCAAGGCGCAAAAACATCAGCGCACCTGCGTGGTGGCGGCGAGCATCTGGTCGGCGGCGGAGATGACCTTGGCGTTCATCTCATACCCGCGCTGCGCTTCGATGAGCTCAGTAATTTCCAGCACCGCATCAACGGAGCTGTCCTCCAGATAGCCTTGCCGCAGCGTGCCTAGCCCATCCTCCCCCGGCGTCGTCGTCAGCGGGGGACCGGAGGCTTCGGTTTCCGAAAACAGATTGCTGCCCAAGGCTTCCAGCCCCTTAGGGTTGGAGAAGCCGGTGAGGTTGAACTGGCCCAAAAGCTGCCCCTCCCCGCCGTTCTGGAAGTAGGCATAGACCTCTCCTGCAGCGTTGATGGAGATGCTGCGCGCGTCATCGGGGACTACAATCTCGGGCTGCACGGCATAGCCGTCAGAGGTGACGATCAGACCTTCGCCCGTGCGCTTGAGCCCTCCGTCCCGGGTGTAGGCGGCGGCACCCGACGGCAGGACCACTTCCAGAAATCCGTTGCCCTCAATCGCCACATCAAGATCGCCCTGCGTGGCCGAAAGCGCGCCTTGCGCCAGGACCATGGATACCGCTGCGGGCCTCACGCCAAGACCCAGTTGCACACCGGTGGGCAGTACAGTGCCATCTGTTGCGTTCACAGCGCCAGCGCGGGCCAGCTGTTGGTAGTGCAGGTCCGCGAACTCCGCCCGGCGGGCGTTGTACCCTGTCGTCGACATGTTGGAGAGGTTGTTCGAGATCGTCTCAACCCGCATCTGCTGGGCTGCCATGCCGGTGGCTGCGATTTTGAGGGCGCGCATGTACTGCTCCTTTTTTTATAGCTCAAGCCGTTTTGAGGTTCGTCAGGTGATCAGCGCTTTAAGGGCGGCGCGGACGCGCTCGTCCTCACGCTCCAGGAATTTCTGGCCCATCTCATAGGCGCGCTGCACCTCGATCATCCGCGCCATCTGCTGGATCGCATTGACGTTCGAATTCTCCACAAAGCCCTGCATCACACGGGCGTTTTCAGCCGGTTCAAACCCTGCATCCGCGCGGAACATCACGCCGTCTTCTCGGATCATGTCGCCGGGGTCTATCGGCTGCACGATACCGATCTGACCCAGCGGGTTGCCATCCGCACTCAACGTGCCATCCGCACCTACTGTGATGTCCGCGCCCGGCGGCACGAAAACCGGCGCGCCGCCGACGTCGAGCACCGGCAGCCCATCATAGGTCACCAGCTCCCCTTCAGCATTCGGCGTGAAGGCGCCAGAGCGGGTCAAGCGCTCCCCTTGCGGCGTGCCAATCAGGAAATATCCATCGCCTTCAATAGCGAAATCGAAGGGCCCGCGTGTCTGCGTCAACCCACCTTGTTCAAAGGAGGTATCACGCACATTGCCCTGACCCATCGACAGCGAGGCACCCCGCGGCACCTCCTGGATGTATTCCGAAAAGATCATCCCTTCCTGCCTGAAGCCGGTGGTAGAGGCGTTTGCGATATTGTTTGCGATGACCCGCATTTCCTTGGCCAGACCCGACTGCCGGGTGATGGTGATGTATCCGGTATTTTCCATCTCAACCCCCTATGATGAGCGGCACGACCTGGTCGTGAAAGAACGACACCAGCGTCTGGGACATGAACCCCATCGACACCCAGAACACCGCCGCAATCGCGGCGAGCTTGGGTACGAAGGTCAGCGTCATCTCCTGAATGGAGGTGAGCGCCTGGATAAGCCCGATGGCGAGCCCCGCCATCAACGCCATCGCCAAGATCGGCACGGAGATGATCATCGCGACCCAAAGACCCTGGCGCATGGTGTCAAAAAAGATGATTTCATTTTGCATGATCAGTGCGGCCCTCAGACAGGCATGCGGAGGATTTCCTGATAGGCCTCGACCACACGGTTACGTACGGTTACAGCTGTCTCCACCACCAGCTCAGTCTGAGCAAGTGCTGTGACCAGCGCATGAGGGTCCGCGCCGCCGATCATCGCGGCCTTGGCGGTGTCCTCCCCCCGGGCGAGCGTTTCGGCGAAGTCACCGGCAAGCCCGCGCGCAGCGGCCATGGCACCTTCGGTTTCACCGGGTGCCGTGGCGGGTTTCATGGCGGCGTACTTCTGTATCGCCGAAAGCCCTCTGATATCCATTCTGGATCTCCTTTTTTCGGTTTTTCAGATGATCAGCGGCGCAAGAGGTCCATCAGTCCCGAGGACATCTTGCGCGTTTGTTCGAACATTTTGAGGTTCGCCTCATAGCTGCGCTGCGCTTCACGCGCGTCCGCAAGCTCAATCAACAGGTCGACGTTCGTGCCGTCATAGTGCCCGGTTTCATCGGCCAGCGGGTGAGACGGATCGTGAATGCGGTCAAGCTCCGTCCGGTCGAGCCGCACGCGGCTGGGCTCCACCGCCGCCACGCGATCGCTCGTGCCCATGGCGGTCTCGAAGGAGATCAGTTTGCGCCGGTATCCGGGCGTGTCGGCGTTGGAGATGTTCTCAGACAGATGCCGCAGCCGGGTGGCCTGCGCCTTGAGCCCGCTCGTTGAGACCATCAGAGATTTCGAAAATTCGCTCATGCTCGGCCCCCTTACTGCGTGCGGATCGCGTTGCGCATGACCGTCAGCGCGGATTTGTAGATCGCGATGGCGCGGTCATGCTGTCGCTTGGCTTCAACCGCCTTGAAAATCTCTTCTTCCACGGTGACCTGATTGCCGTTTGGCGACCCTTCGCCCGGCATTTCCATGATCGGCGGCGCCTGCCCCGGCACCATGCCGTGCATGTGGCCCGCGCGGGTCGCGCGTTGGTGCGCGCCGCTGTCATCAGGGGCATAGGAGGTGGCAAAGGCAGGAATATCACGGGCAACGTAGCCGGGGGTATCGGCATTGGCGACGTTCTGAGCAATCACCGCTTGCCGGTGGCCGGCATGACGGGCCATCGCAGCCGACATACGAAAGACATCGAGGTTTTCAAACATGGCAGGGATTCTCCCTTTCTCGCGATTTCAACCTCGGCTTAACCGCGATTCCTTTAGAAAGCGTTGGCAGCAAAAAAGAGAACCGCATGACCCAGCCTGACCCCATCGACAGCCTCGCCAACCAGATCAGCGCCCTACCCGCCGTGCGTGTCATGGGCCGGGTGACCGCGGTGAAGGCGGGCGTGGTGGAGGTCGGCGGTTTGGCGCGCACCGCCGCCATCGGTGACTGGATTTCGATCTCGCGCCCAAGGCAAGACCCGCTTGGCGGCGAAATCGTGCAGCTCAACGGTGATCAGGCAGTGGCCCTGCCTGACGAAGCGCCTGACGGCATCGGGCTTGGCGCGCGGGTCACGCTGCAGGGCGGCGGGCAGATCGCGCCGAGCGATGCCTGGATCGGGCGCGTCATCGACCCCACCGGCAAGCCGCTTGACGGCCGCCCCCTGCTGAAAGGTCCTACGCACCACCCCCTGCGCAGCCCACCGCCGCCACCGGCGGAGCGCCGCGCGCTGGGGCAACGGTTGGAAACGGGAGCGGCGGTGCTCAACACGTTGTTGCCTGTGGTACAGGGCCAGCGGATTGGCCTTTTTGCCGGCTCGGGTGTCGGTAAATCGAGCCTTCTGGGACATCTGGCCAGCAACATGCAGGCGGATGTGGTCGTGATCGCGTTGATCGGTGAACGGGGGCGCGAGCTGCGCCACTTCACCGACCACGTTCTGGGCGCTGAAGGGCTGGCCCGCGCGGTCGTGATCGCGGCGACCTCGGACCAGTCTCCCTTGCAGCGGCGACGCTGTGCCTGGACCGCGATGGCCGTGGCAGAACACTTTCGCAACCAGGGGCGCAATGTGCTCTTCCTCGCGGATTCGATCACCCGCTTCGCAGAAGCGCACCGCGAGGTGGCGGTGGCAGGGGGTGAGGCACCGGTTCTGCGAGGCTATCCACCGTCCACGGCGCATCAGATCATGGCCCTTTGTGAGCGCGCGGGCACCGGGGCAGGCGATCAGGGAGACATCACCGGCATCTTTTCGGTGCTCGTTGCGGGCTCGGACATGGAGGGCCCCATCGCCGATATCCTGCGCGGCGTTCTGGATGGGCATGTCGTGCTGGACCGTGCCATTGCGGAACGGGGGCGCTATCCGGCGGTGGACGTCTTGCGAAGCGTCTCTCGCAGCCTGCCTGCCGCGGCGAGCGAGGCGGAAAATGCCCTGCTTCTTCAGACCCGCAAGTTGCTTGGCCTTTACGACCGAAATGCCATGATGATTCGCGCAGGCCTTTACCTGCAAGGCTCCGATCCGGAGGTGGATCAGGCCATCGCACTCCAAACCGAGCTTGAAGATTTTCTGGCCCGCAGCGACGGCCAGACTGCAGCGCAGAACTTTCAACAGCTTGAGCTTATCTTGCGCAGGGCACGTTCCCAGGGCCGTCCTGGGCCCGCCGCGCATTCCGATGCCGCCTAGCGAGCGATCAGCTACACTCAGGAAAAGTGACAGGATGGCCGCAGTCTAACCTCAGTGGGAACGCTGCAACGCGAACAGCCTGTCCTCTCGCGGCAGCAGGCTGCGCAGGCACTTGAGCGTCCGGTAGTGCTGACCGCTGATCAGGGCGTCACTGGCCTCCGTCAGCGCCTTGCGGCTGTCCGGGTCGGTGAACACCTGGCTCAACTCCTCCAACTGCCGCAGCAGCTGATGGTGTACTTTTTCCGCCGGGCTATCGCCAGACAACACGAGTTGCACCGCGAAACAGGCGCGCCGCACGGGCGTCTTTGCGTCCTCAGGGTGGATCGCATCCTTGAGCCGCAGGATATGTGCACCGGGCGTCATGATCGCCAGGCGGCTGCGCCGGTCTCCGTTTTCGATGACGGCGCCGTTGATGAGCACGCGCTCTTTGGGGCTGAGCTTGAGGACGAGACCAGTCACTGGGGTGCCCCCTCTGCCTTCAAGCCGCGCAGGATCGCGGTGTTCACCTCCAGCAGCGGCACGGCGCTTTCCTTGTCGCGGATGACCTTGCGGGTGTGATGGTCGGTGAATTCGGCCAAGTAGAAAATCCGCGCGCGCAGGTCCGCTGGAAGGCCGTTGTCCTTGTCAGCCACATCGATGGCCAGCGTCCGCCAGAGCTTGCGATTTTCATGCAGGGCTTCGAGAACGCGTGCGTAATTCCGGCTGATGATCGCTTGTTTCAAGCGATAGGTGATCCGGGCGATCACGTCATATTCGATGGACCGATTTGACCGGGTCGGTGCCGCAGTGGGTGCATAGGCGCGTTGCGCCATCGCGTAGGAATTCATGAAAGTGCCCTTACCTCAGTTTGTTCTGCCGCCCTTGGCGTTGTGGGGTGGAGCGCGCGCCAGGCGCGCTCCACCATGGCCCTTACCGGAAGAGCGAGAGGATCGTCTGCGGCGACTGGTTGGCGATGGACAGCGCCTGAACCGCCAACTGCTGCTGGGTCTGGAGCGCCTGCAACTTTGCAGAGGCCGCCTCCATGTCCGCATCCACCAGCGACCCGATG
Source organism: Pseudomonadota bacterium (assembly GCA_039024775.1). GTDB lineage: Bacteria > Pseudomonadota > Alphaproteobacteria > Rhodobacterales > Rhodobacteraceae > Sulfitobacter. Next base: position 30,593 of record JBCCPS010000004.1, on the reverse strand, counting down.
CCGGACTTGAGGCTGTCGGTCAGCTTACTGACAAAGTCGGACTGCGTTTCAATCCGGCCGCGGGCCGAACCAAAGTCCGCCGCGCTGTCGATCGACTTCTGAATAAGCGATTCGATCGCCGCCAGAGCAGAACCAGCGCCGCCCGCAGTAGACACGTCAATGTCCGCCAGCAGGTCCAGACCACCGCCCGCGACATTGCCGTCGGTTGCGGAGGTCACGGCATCCACCCGCACCGCGATGGTGTCAGTGCCGTCCGTGACAGTCGAGGTGGCCACCAGCGCGCCAGAGTTGTTGACGGACAGCGACAAGACGTCAGAGCTGATGTCGTTATCGGCTGCGTAGACCTCAAACCGGGTCTTGAGTTCCCGCGCAACATCCGCTGCCGTATCACCCTCCTTAGCCACATAAAGGATGTTCTGCGCGCCCGCGACGGTGCCGGCCGTCGTCAGGTCTGCGGCGGTAAAGCTGCTGTTGTTGGCGTCCGTACCGGTCAGACCGAAGGAGAAGCCGATGCCAGCCGCGACACCCGCGATGGTCAGCGTCTGGGTTTGCGTGGCGTTCAGTGTGGCTGCTGCCGCGCCCAGCGCTCCAGCGCCCGCCGCATAGGCCGCGTCGCCCGCAAGTGTGATCTGCTTTTGCGTCAGGTCGTTTTCGCTCACCGTGATGTTGGAGGTGGCGACGCCGCCATCCGAAGACCGGTCGAGAGAGGACAGCACGTCGATCTCAGTGCCTTCGCCGTCGATCAGGTTCTGACCGTTGAACTGGGCTGCGCCCACGACGGAAGTGATCTGATCGCGCAGCGCAGAAAGGTCCGCCTGGATCTTCGCGCGGTCGACGTTGTCTTCCTGCGCGTTCACGACCTTTTCTTTGATCTGCGTGAGCAGGTCGGTCACCGTTTCAGCCGCGTTTTGCGCCACTGCGACGGTCGATTCCCCCAGTGCAAGCGAGTCCGAGATCGCCTCGAAACCCGCCACGTCAGAGCTCATCGCCTTTGAGATCGCCCAGACCGCGGAGTTATCCTTCGCGTCGGCAATCGACTTGCCTGTGGAAATCTCGCTCTGCGCGCCGGCGAGGTTCATGTTGATTGATTTGAGGGTCTGCAGCGCGACCATTGCGCTGTTGTTGGTAAGAATGCTTGACATCAGCATGTCCTTTCAAAGTGAGGTGCTTTGCACCGCGTTATGTCCCACCCCCCGGGGGCTGGACGTGATGTCATTCTGAACTGTGCATGCGCCCTGTGTGGCGTTGCGCCATCCGCTCTTGGATGCCTGTCCCACATGCCAAGAGGGGCCTTAATGAAGTGCTAATTTGCAGATCCCAACTTCTGGGCTTTTTACTCAAACGGCACCCGGCAAATCGCGCGCTGCATGCACTCAAAAAGGGCGCGCCCGGCGGACGCGCCCCTTTTTTGACACCGCGCTCGGCCGTTGCTACGCGCCGGTCAGGCCCGCCGTTCAAGCGTGTGGTCGGTGCGCACGTCTATGTTCTGCTTTCGACCGTCTGAGCCATAAGTCTCAAGCCCATTACGCAACCTGCGCAACTGCGCCATGCGCGAGGCGACCTCCCTAATACCCTCCAGCGCGCCATCAAGAAGCGCTTGATTGCGGCGCAACTTTGCGTCCAGCGCTTTGAGAGCGGGACGCGGCGCATTCGCCGCGTGATTGAGCGCCTCGATCAACCCCTCCTTAACCGCCAGCATATCGGCCAATCCATCCAGGTCCCCCTGCAGCAAGGCCGCGCGCTCCTTTTCAAGCAGGCTGTCTAGGGCCTTGAGGCCGGGGTCTTTTGCTTCAACTGTCATTTTCACGCTCCTTGAGAGATTCAAATAGGGCCTCGCTCAGCCCGATACCGCCTGATTTGACCATCGCCATGGCCTGTTCTTGGACCATCAGGGATGCAAAGTGCTCTTCCCCCGGGCCGCCACCAAAGGCACCGCGCGCCTTTCCCAACCCTGCTGACTTGAGCATCTCTGCAAGAAAGCTGGCCTCCAGTTTCTGCGCGGCTTCTCTGAGAGCAGCGTCGCGGGCGGTCGGGGCGGGGACCGCCTTAGGCAAGGGGTCTAACGGGATTTGCATGGGGCTGATCCTTAAATTGCCGACTAATTTTTCGCACCCTGCCCCACCCCCGGTAAACATCAGGTAAGGATGAGCGAAGATAAGGCGGCAATCGGAGCAGAAGTCCCGGAGCACACATGCAAGCATTGCCTATCTTGTCCACCACACCGTCGGAAACGCCTGTGACGGCTGTGGCTGACCCTTCTTCCAACGGGACACCGCCCCCGCTGCGCGACACCAAACGCGCCGCGACATTTCAAAAAATTTTTGAAACATCCATCCCTGCAAAGGTTCAGGCCAAAGACATCGGGCGCGAAGCGGACAAGCCCCTCGCAGACGCGACAGAGGATACCGCGCAAAAAGAAACCGAAAATGCGTCTTCATCAGAGCCCGAAGCAGAGACAAAGGGCACAGATCTGTCCGGCGCAGAGGCAGGCAAGAAGATCGCCAAGAGTGCAGAAGACCCTTCAATCGTTGAAACAGAGCAGTCCCTGCCTGGCGTTGGCGCGGCGGATGCGCCAGCCCCGCAAGCTCCGGAGGCCGGGAAAAAGACAGAAGGAGAAGAGCGCGCAAATCCGGGCGCTTCTGCCGCGCGCGAAACCAAGCCTGTTCAGCCGGACACCTTTTCCTCCGCCTTGGCGTTGCAGGCTGCGCGGACCCAGGGCGGTGACCCGCCGCTTGCTGCCGCGTCCAAATCCCCACAGGCAGCTGTGCAAATCAAACCAACCAAAATGGTTGAGCCAGAGGCTCCGCCTCCGCTCAAGAACCGCCCCACAACGCAGAGCAAAGGCGCCGTCGAAACGACAGACCGAAACCTTGAAAGTTTGCGCGTATCAAAACCAGCCCTGCCGCAGCAACCCGACCCAGCGCCGCGCGCGGTCGCCACACCAACACGAGATGCGACACAACAGCCGCAACCGAATGCGCAGGTGCAGGCGCAGACGCAAGGAAAGGCAGCGACTGTAAGTATCGCCTCCGCGCCGGGTCAGGCTCAAACGGAGCAAGCAGTCCTTTCAACGTCAAAGGCTTTCCCAGGTAGTGATCTATCAAAGCCCGCAAACAAGGAGGCACCTGCACCCAAAGGACCCGTAATACCCGCTGCGCAGACGCAATCGCGGGCCAGTGCACCAGCACCGATAGAACCTCGCGGAAGGTTTGAGCGCTCTGTCACGCAAGAGAGCCCGACATTGAAGACGGCTCCGGCTAACGCAACGTTGTCTGTCTCTCGTGCTGGGGGTGAAGCCTTCGTAAATCCTGAACCACCTTTGGCCCCTTTAGCGCCAAAAAACACGCCGGTAACGAAAGCGCAGACCGGCATAAGGCCGGAAACTCCCCGCGGCGTGACAAACCTGTCACAACAGACCGCGACCATGCCTGCGCAACCCAAGGCACCTGACATTATGCGCGCAGGGGATCTCGCCCCAACGGTGCGCAGCGCAACGTCTCCGACGGCTCTCCAAGCGCCGCAAATTCCAACGGCGCAAGGGGCAAACCCAGAGGGCAAGGCATCGCCGGTTCGTGCGCTTACAACTCCGCTCCAGCCCAGTGAACAGCGCCCGGCAAACCGGCCAGTCAGCTCAGCGCCAACTGTTGAGCAGCTGACTGCGCCAAATCCAAAGCAAAATGCACCTAAATCCGAGGCGATCCAAAGTCAGCCCCGTACGCAATCAACCGGCTTGAAGGTGGAGGTGCTTGCCGGGCCTCCCAAAGCGCCTGCCGCAGGGCAGGTTTCAACGCCGTTGACAGCCCGGGGCGCGCCAGAGCCAAACGCTCTACAGCGCGTGCAACGCGCGGATGGGGCACCTGCTGCGCAGGTGGTGTTCCAAACCTCCAAGACAGTGCCAGAAACCAGAAAAGAAGCACCCGGCCCGCGGCTGAGCATTCAGACGGACAGACGCACACCCACACCAGCGCAAAGCGCAGAAACAACAGGTCAATCGGTCCCTCGCCAGGCTGAGCCCGCGCGGAGCCTGACGCCGTCAGTCTCATCGGAGCAATCCGCCGTCAGCCGCCCCGTGTCACCGGATACGGCAGCAGAGCAGGCCGCGCCAGGGATCAAATCCGCACCAAAGCCGGGGCAGGAAGCAAAACCAATGCCAGGAACGCTCACCCAATCCGCACCGCCGTCAAACAAGATACAAAAACCGGGTATCGCATCGCCGCAAACACCGGCGCATGAAACCAAAGTGACTACAAGTTCGCCAACAGAGCCGCAGAAAATGACGGTACCGACTGCCGCGGTTGCGGCCCCGGTTGCGATAGCTGCGACTGCAAAACCCGCGCGACCGACAACCGATGCACCTCGATTTGAGCGATTGCGATCCGCAGGCGCAGACGCAGTGCCACGCGCGGACCCCGCCATTGCACGTACAAAACCCATCACCCCTCAACCGCAAACGCAGCAGGAGCCGGGCGTGTTCGCGACACCTTTGGCGCCTCAGAACCACGGGGAAGACACCTCGCGCTTTGTGATGGACCTCAAATCAGTTGATGCCCTGCCAAGCGGCCCGCGCGCGGAAGGCCCCGCCTCCAGCGGTGCATCCGCTGCTACAGTCGCCCCACTGCGTCCGGAGCTGTCCCCCCAAGGCATGCGCCAGATCGCGGAATGGGTCAGCACGAGCCCCAACAGGCCGGTCGAGATCACGCTCTCACCCGAAGAACTTGGACGGTTGCGGTTAACGCTGAGCCTGTCAGAGGTAGGCGTCACCGTGCACCTGGCGGCAGAGCGCCCGGAAACGATGGACCTCGTGCGCCGCCACATTGACCAACTAGGGCAGGAATTCCTGTCCCTCGGGTTTGAGAACATCGCCTTCGCATTTGACGGACAGGAGAGCGCGCAGGGCGAGGAAACAACCGACCATTTTGAGGGAGCCGTTCCGGAAGAGGAACCGGACGCCCTTCCCAGCCCTTTGCGCAGCGCGGCCAGTTCCGGCCTTGATCTGCGGCTTTGAATGAGGTTCGACCATGATCCCACCCACATCCCAAATTGGCCAGTCTCCGCTTGCAAACACGGGCGGAGGTGGCAGCTCCAGCGCGCTGGCCTCAGACTTTGACACTTTTTTGAAGATGCTGACAGCGCAGGCGCGCTATCAGGATCCGCTGCAGCCCATCGACAGCTCTGAGTATGCTGCACAGCTGGCGCAATTCTCCATGGTGGAGCAGCAGGTCATGTCTAACGATCTCCTCACAGCACTCGCCACGCAAATTGGCACGGGGAACGTCGCACAGATGGCAAGCTGGATCGGGATGGAGGCGCGCACGACCGCGCCGGTCAGCTTTGATGGCAGCACACCTGTGACGCTCTACCCCAACCCGGTCGCAGCTTCTGATGAAGTGGTGCTGGTGGTCTATGACGAGGACGGAACGGAAGTTCAGCGGCAATCGATCCCGGTTTCCGCTGATCCAGTGGAATGGGCCGGCATTGACGATGAGGGGAACGCCTTCCCGGAAGGGACCTATACCTTCGAGATCGAAAGCCGCGCCAACGGGGAGGTGCTCTTGACCGACCCAGCGGAGAGTTTCGCCGTGATCACAGAGACCCGCATGCAAGGCGGTCAAACGGTGCTGATCCTTGAAAACGGCACCGCCGTTCTGCCCGCAGCCGTCAGTGCGCTGCGCCAACCCGGATCAGGCACGGGCGGGGATACGACCACTGCCGCGAGCGCCGCTTACCTGAGCCAGCGGATATACTAGGGGCGGCTAGCGGTCGGCCAGAGCAAATCCGGCATAGGCAAAGGGCATGACGGCCCGGCGGTAGCGGCCCAATTCAAACCGTTGCAAGGGCCGGCGCAGGATGCGGGGATAGCGCCGGGTTGGGGTCCTCTCTTGCACCAGCTCGGCGATGAGCGCGCCGGAGTAGCTGGCCATCGCAACGCCGTTTCCGTGATAACACAGGCTGGCAAACATGCCCGGTTCGCTTGGCACCTCGCCGACAAAAGGCATTCTGTCCCGGGCGATGCAGACCATGCCGGACCAGCTGTGCGGTGTCTCCACTGCGCGCCAGGCAGGAAACATGGCGTCGAAATCAGCGCGGGCGCGGGCGATGGCCCGGGCCTCTGACGCGCGGTTCGCCATCAAACCACCGCGCACGCCAAACAGCATCCGGTTGTCGGGCATCAGCCGAAAGTAATGCAGCAAGTGCCTGGTGTCATAGCATCCCTGGCCAGAGGTCCAGCCCTGCGCGCCCAATTCGGTCTGCGTCAGCGGGCGCGTGACGATGATGCTCGATTGCGTGGGCATGTATCGGCCCGCGAGCCAGCCGGGCAGGTCTTCCGAGGAATAGCCATTGGTGGCGACAACCACCTTTTGCGCGCGGATTTGCCCACGCGTCGTCTCCAACGTGAACCCCTTTGCGTCCCGCCCGATCTTGGTCACGCTCGTGCTTTCGCAAATAGTTGCCCCCGCGTGCTCCGCTGCGGCGGCAAGGCCCGCCACGTATTTCCTCGGGTTGAGGCAAAAGCCTATCGGAATGGTCAGCGCGCCGTGGAACCCTGCATTCATGCCTTCAACGGGAAGATCGGATGGCGGCGTCAACCGCGCTTCAAAACCATAATTTTCGGCGTAATACCCATCCCGCTCCCCCTTCATCGCGTCAAAGTCCCGGGGGCGATGGGCAAGCTGGGTCTCTCCTTCCGAATGGCGGTCCACGTCCAGCCCAAGACGCGCGATCAGGTCTTCTACGAAGCTGACCGCAGCCACCTCCGTCTGGCGCCAATCCAGCCGTCCTTCGCGGCCCACAGCAGCGTCAAGCGCGGCATCGCCAAGCATGCCGCCGCCCAGACAGCAGAACCCGCCGTTGCGCCCCGATGCGCCAAAGCCAACGTAGCGCGCGTCGACGACCAGCACGTTCACCCCCGCCTCCGCCAAATGAAGCGCGGCGGACAGCCCGGTAAACCCTGCGCCGATGATCGCAACATCGCAGGCATGGCTACCGCTGAGTGGTGCCCTATCCGGCAGCGATGCGGTTTCATCCCACCAGCAGTGCGCGCGGGGCTCCTCGCCGTAGGCAAATGCCGAATAGATGCGCCTCATGCCCCCGCGCGCTCCGCCTCTTGCGCCTCCCGCTGGGCCCGCAGCGCCTGCTGTTTTGAAATCAGCGAGGCGCTGATCACACCCACGGTGACGATCCCGATGAGAATGGTGGAGAGCGCATTGATCTCAGGCGAGACACCCAGGCGCACCGCGCTCCAGATCTTGATGGGCAGGGTGGTAGAGGAAGGACCGGAGGTGAAAGAAGCGATCACGAGATCATCAAGGCTAAGCGTGAAGGCGAGCAGCCAACCCGCGATCACCGCAGGCGCGATCATGGGCAGCGTGACCAGGCGAAATGCCTCCCAGGGGCTGGCGCCGAGATCAAGCGCGGCTTCTTCCAGCGACCGATCAAAGCTGACCAAGCGGGAGGAAACGACAACAGAGACATAGCACATCGAAAAGGTCGTATGGGCCAGAACGATCGTGAGCACGCCGCGATCGAGGCCTATGCCGATGAAGAGCAAGAGCAGCGAGAGCCCGGTGATGACCTCAGGCATTACCAAAGGCGCGTAGATCATCCCAGAAAATAGCGTGCGCCCAAGAAAACGCCCCCCGCGCACGAGGACATAGGCGGCCATCGTGCCCAGAACGGTGGCGATGGTGGAGGAAATCACAGCCACTTTGAGCGTGACCCAGGCGGCATCGAGGAAGGCCTCGTTTTGCAAAAGCTCCCCGTACCAGCGGGTGGAAAATCCTGCCCAGACGGTCACCAACTTGGAGGCGTTGAAGCTGTAGATCACCAGGATAATCATCGGCAGGTAGAGAAAGGCAAAACCCAGCGTGAGAGAGGTCGCGTTGAACCAGGTGAAGCGTCTCATCGGCGCACCGCGCCTGCGGCCTGGGGCGCAAATCTCTTGCAAGAGATTTGCCAAGAAAATTGGAATTTTCTTGGCGCGCTCACCGCTCCGCCTCCGCCTGTTTTTGCTGGTTGCGCTGGAAGAGAACGATGGGAATGACCAGGATCAAAAGCAGCACCACTGCAACCGCTGAGGCGACCGGCCAGTCGCGGTTGTTGAAGAACTCTTCAAAAAGAACCTTTCCGATCATCAGCGTGCCGGATCCGCCCAGCAGCGAGGGGATCACGAATTCACCCAGCGTCGGGATGAAGACCAAAAAGCTGCCCGCCACGATCCCATTGCGGCTGAGCGGGATCGTCACCAGCCAAAAAGCCTGCAGTCGCGAACACCCGAGGTCTTCGGCGGCCTCGTTGAGGCTTTCGTCCAACCGATCGAGGGCGGCATAGATGGGCAGGATCATGAAGGGCAGGTAGGTGTAGACGATGCCGATATAGACCGCGACGTTTGTGTTCAGGATCGTCAGGGGTTCATTGATGAGCCCGATCCACTGGAGAAACTGGTTCAGCAGCCCCTCCGTCGACAGGATGCCCATCCAGGCGTAGACGCGGATCAAAAAAGACGTCCAGAAGGGCAGGATCACCAGCATCATTAGCGTCGCGCGCCACTCTGTCGGCGCCTTGGCCATGCCGTAGGCGATGGGATAGCCCACCAGCAGCGTCAGCGCCGTGGCGATGAGCGCGATCCGAAGGGAGCTCAGGTAGGCTTTCCAGTAAAGATCATCCTCTGTCAGGAACACGAAGTTTTCGAAATCGAGCTGCGCGATCAGGTTTGCCAGGCCGTCTTTGATCGTTGGCGTGTAGGGCGGGATCGACAGGGCGTAGTCCGACAAGGAGATCTTGCAGACGATCAGGAAGGGCACCAGGAACAACACCAGCAGCCACAAGTAGGGCACGCCTATGAGGAGGGCGCGCTTCATGGGTGTCGGGTTCCTTGCGTCACCCGACCAAAGCGAGGGGCCAGCCCCTCGCGCTCCCCGGGATACTTATGGCCAAAAAAAGGAAGCGGAGCCGTGATCATTTGTCGAGCAACACGCCTGCGGTGGCGCTCCATGAGACCCAGACGGTGTCTTCCCAGGTGATAACCCGGCGGTCGATGCGGCGGGTGTTGGCCGTTTGGGCCTTGATGATCAGCCCGCCTGCGACTTCCACGTGATAGGTGGACAGATTGCCAAGGTAGGCGATGTCGAGCACCTTGCCTTTGATCGTGTTGGCCGCATCGGGGCGTTCTTTCGAAATGCCTACCTTCTCAGGACGCAATGCAACAGTGAGCTGCTGGCCGTCCAAGGACTCGTCCTCTGTCGCGCAAGTGAGCGGGGGCTGCCCTTCGGCCCAGTCGATTAGGACCGAACTGCGCTCCAAAACCGCATGCGTGTCACGTGATGCGAGCGGGGCCTGCGCGGGCTCTTCCGGCGCGGGCAAAAGCCTGACCTCGGGCGCGGCTTTGCGCGGGCCGAGGACGTATTTGAGGACAGTGTCATGCAGCCAGATACCCATTGCATTGGGTTGCGGGACATTTTGATCCGGCGCGGTCTGCGTTGAAGGCTCTGTCGCGGCGGGTTGGGCGGGGTCCTCCTCCTCCTGTGCTGCTGCAACCGGTGCTGCCACAAATCGTGCAGGTCCAGAAAGGAAGGACACTTCACCAATAAAATCGGCCACATAAACGGAGTTGGGCGCCTCGTAAATCGCCTCGGGCGTGGCGACCTGGATCACGCGACCCTCGTCCATCACAGCCACGCGGCTGGCGACGGTCATCGCTTCTTCCTGGTCGTGGGTGACGATGACAAAGGTGGTGCCCGTCTTTTCCTGGATGTCCATCAGTTCGAATTGAGTATCCTGGCGCAGCTTCTTGTCGAGCGCGCCGAGCGGTTCATCCAGCAACAGTAGCTTGGGCGCTTTGGCCAGGCTGCGGGCAAGGGCCACGCGCTGGCGCTGACCACCAGAGATCTGGTGCGGTTTGCGGTGGGCGAACTTCTCCAACCGCGTCAGCTTGAGCATCTCATCCACGCGCGCCGCGATCTCCGCCTTGGACTTGCGGTCGCGTTTGAGACCGAAAGCGATGTTATCCCAGACGCTCAGATGCGGGAACAGCGCGTAGGATTGGAACATCATGTTCACCGCGCGCTTGTTGGGCGGCACGTCGTCGATCACCTGACCGGCCAACTCAATATGGCCTGCGCTGACGGTCTCAAACCCGGCCAGCATGCGCATAATGGTGGTCTTGCCACAGCCAGAGGGGCCCAACAGGGCAAAAAACTCACGCTCGTAGATATCGAGCGTCAGATCATCAATCGCCACGAATTCGCCAAAGCGCTTGGTGACGTTCTGAAACCGGATCAGCGGTTTCTCTTTGGGATCGTTCCAGGGGGCGAAAACGCTCTGGCTCATTCTTCGCCTTTCGTTGGCGCGCTACCCGTCAAAAAGAGGGCGCGACCTGCAAAGTCGCGCCCTTTTGCTTGCCTCAGGTGCCGGACTTGATCTTGGTCCACATCCGCGTCACCACGCGCTGCACCTTTGGGCCATAGGGCGAAGTGGTATAGAGGTTTTCCAGCGTCTCGGCATCCGGATAGATCGCCGTGTCGCCGATCACGTCCTCCACCAGGAACTCCTGGCTCGCCAGGTTGCCGTTGGCGTAGTAGACATAGTTCGATGCCGTCGCCATGTTCTGCGCATCCAGGATGAAGTTGATGAAGGTGTGCGCGGCCTCCGGGTTGGGCGCATCCGCCGGGATCGCCATCTGGTCAAACCACATCAGCGCGCCCTCAGACGGCGCGTTGTAGGCAATCTCCACTCCGTTTTCCGCCTCAGCCGCGCGGTCGCGCGCCTGCAGGATGTCCCCGGACCAGCCGAAGGCCACGCAGATATCGCCATTTGCCAGCGCATTGATGTACTCAGAACTGTGGAATTTCTGCACGAAGGGCGCCACAGCAGTCAGCACCGGCTCTGCCTTTTCGATGGTCTCCGCATCCTGCGCGTCGGGGTTTTCACCCAGATAGGCAAGGGCCGCCGGGATCATCTCAGAGGGCGCATCTAGGAAATGCACACCGCAGGCGGAGAGTTTCTCCATATTGGCGGGGTCAAAAATCAGTGCCAGCGAACCCAGAGGCGCGTCCTCGCCGAGGATTTCCTGCACCTTGCCCACGTTCACGCCAATACCGGTGGAGCCCCACATGTAGTTGATGGAGTATTCGTTGCCGGGGTCATACTGGTCGGTGCGCGCCTCGATCACATCCCAGGCGTTCTCAAGATTTGGTAGTTTGGATTTGTCGAGCTTCTGGAAAGCGCCCGCCGCAATTTGGCGCTGCAGGAAGGTGCCGGAGGGCACAACCACGTCGTAGCCCGAACCGCCCGCCAGCATCTTGGTTTCTAGCACCTCGTTGCTGTCGAAAACGTCATAAATGAGCTCGATCCCGGTCTTTTGCTCGAACTTTTCCAGCAGGCTTTCGTCGATGTAATCGGACCAATTGTAAACGCGGACCTCATCAGCGAAGGCCGAGGTTGCCAAGAGCGCGGTGACAGCCGCGCTGCCAATCAGGGTGGTTTTCATGATGTACTCCCAGGTGAGCAGGGCTATGATTTGCAGCCCCGCTTGATTTTGATCAAGTTTTGCCCTTACCGGCAAGATGCCTTATGCTTTCACGGGCTGATCGGCGCTGCAAGCGGATCGCGGGTGCCCAATTGAAGAGCGAAGAGATGGACCGAGCAGCAAGCCTGATGCAGGAAACAGATCGCTCTGAGATGCGTCCGAAGACCCCCGTACATCAAAGCGTGTATGAGCGCCTGCGGGCTATGATCCTTTTCGGCAATCTCGCCCCGGGCCAGGCGGTGACCATACAAGGGCTCATCAACGAATTGCAGGCGGGCATGACGCCCGTGCGAGAGGCGATCCGGCGGCTGATTGCAGAAGGTGCGCTGACCCATCAGGGCAATCGCCGGGTGAGCGTGCCTGTTTTGACGGTCGCGGGGGTGGATGAGCTTGGTTTCATGCGGCTTGCGCTGGAACCCGAGCTTACCAAACGCGCGTCAGAGCGGATGGCGCCAGACCTTTTGCGCCTTTTGCAAGGGATTGACGATGCGTTGAACGCGGCCATCGCCAAGGGCGACATCGGCGGCTACCTGACCCAGAACTACCGGTTTCACGCCCATATCTACGACGCAGCCGACGCGCCGATCATCGCGGCCACCGTGGACAGGCTCTGGCTGCGCTTTGGTCCCTCGCTGAGGGTAGTTTGCGGCAGGTTCGGGACGTCCAATCTGCCGGACAAGCACGCCGACCTGCTCGCCGCTTTTGCAGCAGGCGATCCCCAAGCCGCGGCGGAGGCGATGGCGGGCGATGTCGCCCAAGGCACCAAGCAAGTCAGATCGGCGCTAGCGAGCGGCTGATTCGATTGACTTGGCAAGATTTGATCATATCCTGCCGCCAATGCTTCACTCCAGGCCTCCGAAAGGCGCAGTCATGTCGTTGATCACCAACCACCTCCCGACCGCAGAATTGCAGGCCATAGATGCGGCGCATCACATGCATCCTTTCACCTCGAACGCTGAACTTGCCAAGAAAGGCGCGCGCGTCATCACGCGGGCCAAGGGCGTCTTTCTGACCGATAGCGACGGCAATGAAATCCTGGATGCGATGGCGGGGCTGTGGTGTGTGAACGTCGGATACGGCCGCCACGAATTAGGCGCGGTTGCTGCGCGGCAGATGAACGAATTGCCCTACTACAACACCTTCTTTCAGACGACCCATGTGCCCGGCATGGCGCTGGCAAAGGAATTGGCAGAGATGGCGCCGGGCGATCTCAACCACGTGTTTTTCGCCAGTTCGGGGTCGGAGGCCAATGACACCAACCTGCGGCTTGTGCGCACCTATTGGGCGGAAAAAGGCCATCCGCAAAAAAGCCACGTGATCAGCCGGGTGAACGCTTATCACGGATCGTCGTTGGGGTCCGGGTCGTTGGGCGGGATGAGCTATATCCATGCCCAGGGCGGCATGCCCATTCCGGGCATCCACCACATCGGGCAACCGGATTGGTGGTATGAAGGCGGTGACATGACGCCTGAGGAATTTGGGCTGAAACGCGCGGGCGAGCTGGAGGAGAAAATCCTGGAGCTTGGCGCAGAGAATGTCGCGGCCTTCATCGGCGAGCCGGTGCAGGGCGCGGGCGGTGTGATCGTGCCGCCCAGCACCTACTGGTCCGAGATCCAGCGCATTTGCAAGAAGTACGACGTGCTGTTGATCGCGGATGAGGTGATCTGCGGGTTTGGCCGCACGGGCAACTGGTTCGGCAGCCAGAGCTACGACATCACGCCCGATATCATGACCGTGGCCAAGGGGTTAAGCTCCGGCTACGCGCCCATCGGCGGCTCGATTGTCAGCGACAAGGTGGCGGAGGTCATCGATGCCTGCGAATTCAGCCACGGCTATACCTACTCCGGCCATCCCGTCTGCGCGGCGGTGGCGATGGAAAACCTGCGCATTCTGAAAGAAGAGAACGTGCTGGACCACGTCCGGGACGAAGCCGCGCCCGCCTTGCAGGAGGCGCTTGACGGATTTGCGGAGCATCCGCTGGTGGGCGATACCGCGCGGGCGGGGATGATGGCCTCCATGCCGCTGACGCCCCACAAGGAAAGCCGCGCGGCGTTTGCTTCGCCTAGGGGCGATGTCGGGTTGATGTGCCGGGAACATTGCTTTGCCAACAATCTGGTGATGCGCCATGTGGGCGACCGGATGGTGATCTCTCCTCCGCTGGTGATCAAAGCGGATGAGGTGGCGGAGTTTGCGAAGCGCGCGACCAAGGCGCTAGACGCGACCTATGCGGAGCTCAAGGAAAGGGACATGCTCAAAGCGGCGTCCTAGGGGGCGTCACGGCAGCGCGCGCAGTCTTTCAAGCAGCGGCAAAGATGGATAGCCGTCGGGCCGAATGCCCTGCGCCTGTTGAAACCGCCGGATGGCATTGACGGTGAGCGGACCCATCTTGGCGTCGATCTTGACCGTGTCGAACCCCGCCGCGGTCAGACGGCGCTGCAGTTCCACCCGTTCGTCGTAGTCCAGCACCCGCAGTGCGCGCGGCCAGGACGCCAGAAATCCCGCCCCGCCCGCGATACGGTCCGCGAGATGCCCCACACCGATGACGTAGGCATCAGCGGTGTTGTAATTTTCCAGCACTTCGAAGTTGTCAAAGATCAGAAAAGCAGCGCCATCCGCGCCGCCCGGCAACAGTACTGAGGCGAGACCGTGATCTTCAAGCGCGCCGCCATCCACCGCCTGAACCCCCAGTGCGGCCCAAGCACTGGGCAATTTGCGCAGATCCCGCCGCGCCATGAGATAGTCAAACCCTTCCGGCAAGCGCACTTCTACGCCCCAGGGCTGGCCATAGGTCCAGCCGAAGTGCTTGAGGTAGGCCGCTGTGGAGGCCAGCGCATCCGTCGGATCCTCGCCCCAGATGTTACGCCGCCCGTCGCCATCGTGATCTACCGCGAGCTTCTGGAAAGAGGAAGGCATGAACTGCGTGTGGCCCATGGCACCGGCCCAGGAGCCTTTCAAGCGCGCCAAGGTGGTGTCGCCATCTTGCAGGATTTTCAGCGCCGCGAGCACTTCGCCCTCGAAAAACGCGGCCCGCCGGCCCTCATAGGCAAGCGTCGCAAGCGAGGACAAAACCGGATCGCTGCCCCGGAACGTGCCATACGCACTCTCCAGCCCCCAGATGGCAGTTACAATCTCGCTCTCGACCTCATAGCCGCGCTCAATCTCTTCGAGAGTGCCGCGATGTTTGGCAAGCGCGGCCTTGCCATTGCTCACCCGCAGGTCGCTCACCGCGGTGTCGAGGTAGTCCCAGACCGTCTTGGTAAACTCCGCCTGGTTGCGGTCGCGGCGAACAACTTCTGGCTCAAACGTCACGTCTTTCATGGCCGCTTCATAGACTTCTGGGCGGATGCCCGCTGCCTCGGCCCGTTTCCGGAAAGACCCAATCCAACGGTCGAGGCCCCTTTGCGACAGATCGCCCGTCGGCGCCTCCTGCACGCCCGTACGCACCGGCGGGCGCGGTGAGCTCTCTGGCGCGGCCAGCGCCGCACCCGCGAAAAGCATGCAAAAGAGGCCCAGAACTCTGCTCATAACGTCCTCGTCTTTTGCGCGCAGCTTAACGGCATCGCGGCGCTTGACAAAGCCGTCACGCCTCGCGCGCGCGGGCTTCTGCCACCGCAGCGCGCATCTGCGCGGTGTACTCGCGTAACATCGGCACGCGGCGGGGGCGAAAGCTGTCGCCAGTGCGGCTCAGGTTGTCCATCCGGTCGAGCCGAAAGACGCGGTAATCCTTGCGCAGATGACACCAAGCCATCAGCACGTTGGCCTCTTGCCAATAGACCAACCCCAGCGGATCAACCCGGCGCGTGGTCCGCGCGCCCTGCCCGTCCACGTAGTCGAAGGCCACCGTCTCCTCGTCCCAGGTTGCCGCGCGCAGGTAGCTCACATCGATGCGGGGCGGATCGGGACGGATGAACCGCTGGGCGTCCAGCACGGCATGCTGCAGCCTGTGCGCCTGCCGCGCGGGGACGCGGGAGGTGAGTTTTGCCAGGGCCGTCGTGGCCGCTTTTGCAAGCGCCGGATCGCCGATAACGGCGACGTCCCGCAGGCCCAACACAAGCGCCTCAAGTTCGTCATCCTCAAAGCCCAGCGGCGGCAGCGAGGCGTCTTCGATCAGGGTATAGCCAAAGCCCGCTTCCCCGTCGATCACAGCGCCAAGGCCCCGCAGCGCATCAATGTCGCGATAGATGGTGCGCTGGGAGACGCCCAGTTCCTCGGCCAGTTGCTCCGCGAGGACCGGCGGGGAGAGGCGGCGCAGCGCTGTCATCATTTGAAACAGGCGATGGGTGCGGGACATTTTGAGAGTTTAAGGCCTGGGACAAAGAAGGACAGCGGGTTTCAGCCGTGCCGGCCTTGCTTTTACGCAACCGCTTTCATCTGCGAGTGGCCAATCATGAAATTCTGAAGCCATTGTTTTTCAATCGGTTTATCCCAGGCACCCCTCTAAGACGACGCGTCGCCAGGGAGGGGTGTGGAAGACTTGCATCAAACCAAGGTACAACTTCGCAACACAGCGCGGACGCAGGAAGGACGCGGCAAGCTGACACAGGTTTTACTCAAGGATCACCGAACGGAAGACGCTTTCAAACACGCCGTGTGCGCCGCTTCATTCTGAACTCTTGAGGCCTTCCGAGCTCAACGCCGCCGCCGGGTCACCTTGCGCTTTGCGGACTTGGACTTTTTGCGCTTTGGAGGTCGCCCCCGACGCCCCGCGCGCGGCGCTTTGTCGTGACCGCCCTCAAGCTCCTTGCCCTCAAGCTCCAGCAGCTCAAGCGCAATCCCGCCCGTCACCGGAACCGCCTCCGCCAGTTTCACTTTCACCCGCTGGCCCAGCCCGATCACAATGCCCGTGTCGGCCCCCATCAGCGTCTGATCTTCCCGGTCATAGTGGAAATACTCATTCCCCAAAGACCTGATCGGCAAGAGCCCGTCCGCGCCCGTCTCATCCAGCTTCACGAACACACCAAACCGCGCGATCCCGGTGATGCGCCCGCCAAACTCCGCCCCCACGCGGTCACTGAGATAGGCCGCGAGGTAGCGATCCGTCGTGTCGCGCTCCGCCGTCATGGAGCGGCGCTCGGTTTCCGAGATATGCGTGCCGGTCTGCTCCAACCGCTCCACATCCTCATCTCGCAGCCCATCGGACCCCCAACCATGCGCGGTAATCAGCGCGCGGTGAACGACCAGGTCCGCATAGCGCCGGATAGGCGAGGTGAAATGCGCGTAAGACTTCAGCGCCAGCCCGAAATGCCCAATGTGCTGGGGGCCGTAGTAGGCCTGCGTCATCGCCCGCAAAGCGCTGAGGTTGATGAGCTCCGCGTCCTCTGACCCCGCCGCATCATTGAGCAACCTATTGATATGCGCCGTCTTGAGCACTTGTCCCTTGGGCAAGGCAAACCCCGCCGCCTGCGCCGTCTCGCGCAAACTGTCGAGCTTTTCTTTGGGGGGTTCTTCGTGAATGCGAAACAGCAGCGGGGTGCGCTTGGCCAGCAGCGTCTCGGCGGCGGCCACATTGGCCAGAACCATGAACTCTTCGATCAGCCGGTGGGCGTCCAGCCGATCCTTGAAGTTCACCGATGTGACCGTCCCGTCCGCGGCGAGCTCAATCCGGCGCTCGGGCAGATCCAGCTCCAGCGGTTGGCGTTCTGCCCGCGCCTTTTTCAGCGCACCGTAGCAGGCGTAGAGCGGTTCAAGCACCGGCTCTAGCAGCGGCCCACACCGTTCATTTGGGTACCCGTCGATGGCGGCCTGCACCTCCTCATAGTGCAGCGCGGTGGGTGAGCGCATCAGCCCGCGGTGAAAGCTGTGGCTGAGCTTTCGGCCCGCCGCATCCAGCACCATGCGCACCGCCACGCAGGCCCGCGGCACCCCTTCGTGCAGCGAACACAGATCGCCCGATAGCCGGTCCGGCAGCATCGGCACCACACGGTCCGGGAAATAGGTGGAATTGCCCCGCTTGCGCGCCTCCCGGTCGAGCGCCGAACCCGGCGTGACGTAATGCGCCACATCCGCAATCGCGACCCAGAGGATATGCCCGCCTTCATTGCCAGGTTCCTCATCGGCCTGCGCGAAACAGGCGTCATCATGATCCCGCGCATCCGAGGGGTCGATGGTGATGAGCGGCAGATCGGTGAGGTCCTCACGGCCCTTCAGGCCTGCCGGTTTCATCGCGTCGGCCTGCGCGATCACATCATCGGGAAAATCATCCGGGATGCCGTGCTGATGAATGGCGATAAGCGACACCGCCTTGGGCGCCGATGGATCGCCTAAGCGCTCCACCACCCGCGCGCGGGGCAAGCCCATGCGGCCCTTGGGGCCTGCCTGTTCCGCCTCCACCAATTCGCCGTCGCGTGCCCCGTGCATGGCGTCCGAAGGCACCTGCCATTCCTTGTCATCGCCCTTGTCAATCGGCGCGATCCGCCCGCCATCGGAGGTCTTGCGAAACACCCCCAGCACGCGCCGCGGGTTCGTACCGATCCGCCGGATCAGCCGCGCCTCGTAGTGGTAGGGCTCCTCCTTCACCAGCGTCAGCCGCGCTAGAATGCGGTCGCCTTGCCCCAAGGCGGGGTCGCTGGCGCGGGGGATGACCAGCACGCGCGGCTCCACCCCTTCACCATGCCATTCCATGGGTTTGGCAAACAGATCACCGTCGCTGTCGGGTCCCGTGACCATCAAAACGGAGATCGGCGGCAGGCGGTCGGGATCCTGATAGCTCTTCTTGCGCTTTTCCAGATGCCCCTCTGCCTCAAGCTCCTTGAGCAGTCGCTTGAGATCAATGCGCGCTGCCCCTTTGATGCCGAAGGCCTTTGCGATGTCGCGTTTTGCGGTCAGCGTTGGGTTTTGTTCAATCCAGTCAAGGATGTCTGACTTGCTCGGAATTCTACTCATGCACTTGGACCTAACACGCAGCCGCTAGCCCGTCACATGCAAATCCGCCGCCTCATCCACGTCCCTGAGCGTCGCCACCAGGGCGATCCGATGATCCGGCAGCGTGGCTTGGGTATCGGCGAGCGCATAGGCGCTCGACCACCTTACGCCGCGCATGAACCCCCGTGGCTGCCATCCAGGATGTTTGAGCCCCACCAGCCAGTATCCACCATCAGGCGCAGGCCCAAAAACCGCGTCGTGATCACCCAGCGCCTTGAAGGCCTCTGCCACCCTGGCCCGGGTAATGCCAGGGACATCCGCGCCGATGACACAAGCGGGCGCGCCACGCGCCGCGCGTAGCACCCGCGCCATGCGCTGGCCTAGATCCCCCTGCCCCTGCGGCCAGCGCGACAGATGCCCGGGCCAGACCCTTGAAGCCAGGCCCGCCCTGTCCGGCGCCACCGCCAGCACGGTGTGCCAACGGGGGTCCTCTATGCCACGCAGCAGGCGGCGCACCTGGTGACGAAACCACCAGGCGGCGGGTACCATGCCAATCTGCCGCCCCAGCCGCGTCTTCACGCGCCCCGGCCGCGGCTCCTTGAGCATAATGATAAGGTGCGGCTTCACGCGAAGTAATCGCGCAGAATCCGACCGTAGATCGCCTTGAGCTTCTGGATATGGGCCACTTCCACGTGTTCATCGACCTTGTGCATCGACTGACCCACAAGCCCAAACTCCACCACCGGGCAGTGCCGCATGATGAAGCGAGCGTCCGACGTCCCGCCTGAAGTGGAGAGCGCGGGCGCGATACCCGTCTCCGCCTCTACAGCGCCTGCCACAAGATCACTTAACGGCCCTGGTTCAGTGATAAAGCTCTCTCCAGATACCTGGGCGGAGACGTCAAAGGCGATGTCCATGTCATCGCTCACCTTCGCAACTTCCTGAGCCAACCATTCCATCAATGACATCGACGAATGCGCATCATTGAACCGGATGTTAACCGTGGCTTTGCACTCCGCCGGGATCACATTGTTCGCAGGATTGCCGGTGTCGACCGTGACAATCGCCAGCGTGGAGGGATCAAAGTGGTCCGTGCCCTCATCCAGTTCGTGACTGGCCAGCGCGTCCATCAGACGCATCATCGCGGGCAAGGGGTTCTTGGCCCGGTGCGGATAGGCTGAATGCCCCTGCGTGCCGATGGCGCGGAAATAAGCCGTCATCGAGCCCCGGCGTCCGATCTTCATCATCTCGCCCATGGTCTCAGGGCAGGTAGGCTCCCCCACCAGACAGACATCCATCCGCTCGCCCTGCTCTTCCATGTAATCCAAGAGCGCTGACGTTCCGTCGCGCGCATCCCCCTCCTCATCGCCGGTGATGGCGATGACGATAGAGCCATCCGGCGGGCTGTCCTTCACGAAATCCACCGCTGCGGCGGCGAAGGCGGCCACGCCCGATTTCATATCCGTCGTGCCCCGGCCATACATCACGCCCTCTCGGATCTCGGCGCCGAAAGGCGGCATGGACCAATCGGCTTCAGTGCCGATGGGCACCACATCCGTGTGACCATTAAACCCAAAGGACTTTGTGTTGCCCTTTGCGCCCCAGCGGGCAAAGAGGTTGCGGATGCCGCCCCGGTCGGCCCATGCGCAGTCAAAGCCTGCGCCAGACAACAGCTCTTCGAGGATTTCCAGCGCGCCTTCATTCGCGGGCGTCACCGACGCGCAGCGGACGAGCCTTGCGGTAAGCTCAATGGGGTCGGTGGACATGGCGGCGGCTCCTCTGCTGGCCTTGCGCCTTCTTTTTGTGGCCAAAAAGCACCGGTGTGAAGCCCTTGCGCGTGGCCGACGCTTAACAGCGTCACCTGATCGGTCTAACCTGCGGTCAATAATAAAGCCCGAGGCAGGGCATCCGACGCAGGCCAAAACCAAAAATCAGCGCAGCAGGTCCGCGCGCGGAATGCCCCTGTCCGTTGAAGAGGCGGAGCAGAAATGCAGGCAGGAACTAAGCAGCCGGTCGCACCATGACCTGGCTGGCAATCATTGACCCCGATCAAGCGCGGTTGAACCTCCACGGTTTGGGCCAGCAGAGCGCGCCTACGCCGCAGATCGAGAACCACCCAGACACGCTTGTCACCCGCGGCACGCTGCTGTTCGAAACGCATCCGGCGGCTGAACAGGACCAGCCGGAGCCGCTTTTTGGGTTCAGCGCGCAAGAGCCCTGGGCCCGGTCGCTTTGCTTCAGCGCTCTGCCCGGCGGCGGGATCAAGCTTGCATTGCGCAATGCAGACAGCACGCGCGCAGCCCGCGCACGGCGTATGGACGAAGTGCGGCGCGACGTCCTGCGCGTCAGCTATTCCTGGGATTCGCTTGCGAAATGGGGGCGGCTGACGCTGGAACAGCCCGAAGAATGCCATCTGGTTAGCGTCCCGGTGCCGCAGCCGCCGCCGCTGCGCCTTGAAGACCTGCGGACGCTTTTTACAGGCGGGCGCGGGCGCATCTTTGCGCCTCAGATGATCTTTGCCGCCTGGTCCAGCCGGGTGGAGCCTGTGGGCCCAACCCCCTCGCTCATTCAAAGCACGCCCATTGCCACGCCCTGGGGGTACCGCGCGCTTGGCGATTTGCAGCGCGGCGATACCGTGACCACGCAAGGCTCCGGCATTGTGCCGATTCTGCACAGCGTCAGCCGCACGATGCCTGCGCGCGGCAGCTATGCGCCCATCCGCATTCGCGCGCCCTATTTCGGACTTGTTCAGGATATCCTTGTGGCCCCGGAACAGCGGTTGCTGATCGACGGGCCAGAGGTGGAATACCTCTTTGGCCAGGAGGCCGTGCTGGTGCCCGCGCGGCACCTCGTCAACGGTTTTAACGCGCACCCCGAGCCCTGTGGCCCGGTTGTGACCTACAGCCAGCTCCTTCTGCCGCGCCATGAGACGCTGTTGGGGGCCGGATCCGCGCTTGAGAGCCTCTACATCGGGCGCATCCGCCGGCGACCCGCCGATCTAAACGCCAGCCTCCTGCGCGATCTTGACCGCAACGGCCTGCCCGAACACGGACGCCCCTCCCATCAGATGTTGCGTCAGTACGAGGCGATCCACCTCGCCCGCCGCCGCGCGGCGTAGGCTCGGCAGCGCGCGCCAGTCAGACGCCGACGTCGATGATCGCCTCGGCCAGCACCGGCACCGTCTGCGCGTTGAGCCCCGCGATATTCATCCGGCTGTCGCCCACCATGTAGATGCCGTGCTTTTCGCGCAGCGCTTCGACCTTGTCCGGGCTTGTTCCAAGTCGGGAGAACATGCCCCGGTGCTGGGCCAGAAAGCCGAACCGGTCCGAGCCCGACAGACGCTGAAGCTCCCCTGCCAGCTGCTCGCGCAGACCCAGCATGGAAAGCCGCACCTCCTCAAGCTCCGCCACCCAGTCGGCCCTCAGATCCCCGTCCTGGAGGATCATCGTCACCAGCCGCGCACCGTGATCCGGCGGGAAGCTGAAGTTTTGCCGGTTGAGGTAGGCCAGCGTGTCCTGGTTGAGCTTGCGCGCGCCCGCATCCGCCGCCACGGCCATCAGCAGGCCGGTGCGTTCCCGGTAGATGCCGAAGTTCTTCGAACAGCTCGCAGCGATCAGGCATTCGGGCACGGCTGCCGCCAGCTTGCGCGTGGCGGCCGCGTCTTCTTCCAGCCCGTCGCCGAAGCCCTGATAAGCGATGTCGATCATCGGTGTCGCACCCGTGCGCAGCAGCGCTTGCGTCACCGCATCCCATTCCGCCGCGTTGAGGTTCGCGCCCGTCGGATTGTGACAGCAACCATGCAGCAAAACCACGTCGCCGGGCGTGGCCTGACCCAAATCCGCGATCATGCCGTCAAAATCGACGCCGCGGGTTTCATCGTCGAAGTAGCGGTATGGGACAACCTCGATGTCCAGATACTTCAGAATCGACAGGTGATTGGGCCAGGTTGGATCGGACACGAAAATCCGCGCCTCCGGCCGGGCCATCTGGATCATTTCAAAGGCCTGGCGCACCGCGCCGGTGCCCCCGGGTGTGGCCGCCGCCGCGATGTGATCGCGCGGCACGGCATCGCCCAGCACCAGGTTGATCATCGCGTCCGCGAATGCCGGATCACCAGCAAGCCCGGTGTAGACCTTGGTGTCCTGGCTTTCCCACAGCTTCATCTCCGCCGCCTTCACCGCGCGCATCACAGGCGTCAGCCCGGTGGCGTCCTTGTAGACGCCCACCCCCAGATCGACCTTCGTGTCGCGGGGGTCTTCGCGGAACATCTGCATCAGGGCTAGGATCTTGTCGGCGGGCTGCGCCTGAAGGGTCTCAAACATGGTGTATCCTCATGCCTCTCCGGTGGCGACGGGCACGGTGGGGAACATTCCCCATTCCGACCAGGACCCGTCATAGACCGACCAATGTGAATGGCCCAACCGCTCCAGCGCGAGCGCAAGTATGGCCGCTGTGACGCCAGAGCCGCAGGTGGTGATGATGGGTTGCGAAAGATCGACGCCGGCAGCCTCAAACACCGCGCGCGTTTCCTCTGGGGTCTTCATCGTCCTGTCTTCGTTGAGCAGGGTATCAAAGGGCACATTGCGCGACCCCGGGATGTGACCCGCGCGCAGGCCCTCGCGCGGCTCCGGCGCGTCGCCGCGAAAGCGGGCTGCAGCGCGCGCGTCCACGATCTGCGGATCGCCCAGCTTGGAGGCCTGGGAGACCTGCGTGACGTCGCGCACCAGCTGGTTCTGAAACCGCACCGTCATGTGCCGGTCCCGCACCACGGGCGGCATGTCTTCCACTGGGTGCCCCTCCGCCTGCCACTTCGGTAAACCGCCGTCGAGCACCGCGATGTTTTCCTGCCCCATCAGCCGAAAGAGCCACCACACGCGCGCCGCCGATTGCAGCCCAGCGCCGTCATAGACCACCACTTGGTGCCCATCGCCCACGCCCATCGCGCGCAGCCGTGACATGAATTTCTCCACCGGTGGGGCCATGTGCGGCAGGTCGGAGCGGGCATCGCAGATGTCGTCAATGTCAAAGAACCGTGCACCCGGGATGTGCGCCGCGTCATATTCCGCGCGCCCATCCCGGCCCGACCCTGGCAGATAGAGCGAGCCATCCAGCACCCGCAGATCGGGATCCGAGAGATGTTTGGCAAGCCAGTCGGTGGAGACCAGTGTTTTGGGATCGTCGGCCATGGGCAGCGCCTTCGTCTGATCTGGGTAAGCGCATGCCTACTCCCATGCCTGGAGACTGGCAAGGGCGGGCACGCACACCTCCGCGCCCGCCCTCTGGCATGACGGACCCTCGGGGCCGTCTCTTGTTCGTCGGGATTTGGCCACCTGCAAGAAAGCGTAGGCCACCGTTGTGGCCGGGCATAGCCGGGAAACCTTCGTACTGTTCAGGGGAAAACGCGGGCGCTTTTGCCCCTAGAGCCTCCGACGCAAATCCAGCGACATACATGACAGGAGTTCATGCGCCGTCCCGCGGGGTGGCGCAAATGCGCCGTCCGTCGTGCTGAAAGCACGCCTTAGGCGTGATGGGGGCGGGACGGCGCAGCAGGGCAGTGCCTGTTGGGCGGGTGCTTTGAATGAGGCGGGCGATCTCAGGCTTCGGGTCGGGAGACCTAGCCGTGGTCTTTCATAAGGCGCTGCTTCTGGCGGTTCCAATCGCGCTTAGCCGAAGTCTCGCGCTTGTCATGCAGCTTTTTACCCTTGGCCACGCCGATCTTGATCTTGGCCATGCCGCGATGATTGAAATACATCACCAGAGGCACCAGCGTCATGCCCTTGCGCTGGGTCGCGTTCCAAAGATCCGACAGCTCCTTTCGGCTGACCAGCAACTTGCGGCGGCGGCGTTCTTCATGCTGAAAGGTCTTGGCCTGCTTGTAAGGCGCGATGTAGCTGTTGGTGAGCCACAGCTCCCCGTCCTCTACACTGGCATAGCTTTCGGCAATGTTGGCACCGCCCTCGCGGAGCGATTTGACCTCTGACCCCTCCAGGATGATCCCGCATTCCACGTCTTCCTCGATGTGGTAGTCAAACCGCGCGCGGCGGTTTTCCGCGATCACCTTGTAGTTGGGATCGGATTTGGTGCTGGATTTTACCTGAGCCATGCTGCGCGATGTAGAGCGCGCCTGCCATGCACGCAAGAGCAGGGGCAGGTCGTTAACATTAAACTCAAATCGGTGCAGACGGGCTCCGTGGTCACGCGATACTCTGCCGCCATGCGGTACATTCTGTCCATTCTGACCCTCGTCTTTCTGATCACCCCACCAGATTTCGCGCGCGCGGACGCGATGCGGATACTGGTGATGGGCGACAGTTTCATGACCTCAAACGGATCGCGCCGGGCCTCCGTGCCGCATGTGCTGGCGCGTGAACTGGGCGCAAAGGTGACCAGCAAGGCGGTCACGGGCGCGCGGTTTGTCTACCGATTGCCGATCACCGGCGCATTGGGGCTCAACATCCCAAAGCAATGGCGCGGCGGTGCCTGGGACGTGGTGGTGATGAACGGCGGCGGCAATGATCTGTGGCTGGGTTGCGGCTGTGGCGCCTGCGGGCCGCGGCTCAATACGCTGATCACAGCAGACGGGCGCGGCGGAATCATCCCGGCGACCGTGGCGCGCGCGCGCCAGTCCGGCGCGCGGGTCATCTATACCGGGTATCTGCGCAGCCCCGGCGCAGGCTCCCCCATCGAAGGCTGCCGGGTCTGGGGTGACCGATTGGAACAGCGACTGGCCCAGATGGCGCGCCGGGACCGTGGAGTGACATTTGTCTCGCTCGCCAACATGGTGCCGCGCGGCAACCGCAGCTTTCATGCTGCCGACATGATCCATCCCTCCCCCAAGGGCAGCGCGGCGGCGGCGGCGCGGATCATCCGGGAAATCAAACGGCGCTAGCTTGACCCGAGCACATCCGACCCAGCATACTTGGGTATTTACCGGAGGTTCGGATGGGCAATACTTGGGGCGATCAGATCGTTTGGAGCGAACCTCACAGCATTCATTCGCTCACCCATGCCCATGGCGCGCGATCAGTCATTCCAAAAGAGCGCGGCTATTACGCCTTTGTCTCCGAAAACGCGAAGCCCGGCGACGAAAACAGCCTTTACATCGGGATCGCAGTGGGGCGCAGCGGACTGTATCAGCGGCTGAGCGCCTATCTGCGCGGCACCATCTCCTTGGATAAGGCCAAGCGCATGAAGCATGAGGGCAAGCTGAGGCTCTCTTTCGCTCGGATCAAAGGGCTTGACGGAGAGGGATCCGCGCAGACCAACACGGTGGCCAATGACAAGCTTATTCACTTGTGCTGGGCGGTGGCCCCATTTCATTTCTCCGGCAGGGGCGGTGCAGAGCGCGAAATGGCCTTTATGCTGGAGCGCGCGCTGATAAATGCCCTTCGACCGATCTACAACCACGCCAAATGGGATCGGGAAATGGACTTTGATCTCGATGACGAAGCCTTCTAAAGCGTTAGGCTGCTCCAAACCCTCAGGTGGCGCTTAGTTCTGCGTCAAGCAGCCAAAGGCTCAATCCCCCAGCTTCGCGTGCACCTCATCCAGATCAATCTCTCCAATGGGCATCTTGTTGGAAGGGTCGTCAAAGTCGTACCGGAACAGATCGAAATCACGTTTGTAGATTTCGCGCACCAAATGCATCGACAGATCGTCAAAGTAGTCTTCCACCGGATGCGCACGCTTTGGCCCATGTCCTTCGCTTTCGTTAAAGCGCGGCACCTCGTTCAGCTTTACCTCCACCGGTGTTTCGATGGCATCAAGCACCGATTGCATGCCGGTGTTGAATTCCTCCGTCCAGAAGATGTTGTCGTACCGCCCCCCGTTTACGATGAAGGTACTCACATGCCCTGACATCGCGGACCAGTGAATGTCCGGATCCATCGGGCGTCGCCAGCGGATCGTATCGCGCGCAAACAGCAGGAAACGCCGGAAGCTCGCGATCTGGTCGAACTCCTGCTTGCCGTCGTCCCCGCCCACTTCAATCCCGTACTTCTGCACCAACAGCGGCACCATGTTGCCGCGATAGCGGCGTCCGTTGCGCTGAATCCCGCAGATCTTGTCAAAGAATGACGACAGGATGCGCGTGTAAGGGTTGCGCACGCAGGTGAAGGCAAAGGACTTGTGCGCCTTCACATTGTCCTCGATCGGGCGTTGACTGTCCTCCAGCGCCCACTTGTGCATGCCGCCCTTGGCGTCATGAATGTCGCCGTCAAAGAACGCGCCGTGATCGGAATAATACATGATCTGCCCGATGGAAGAGCAGGCGCATTTGGGCACCACGCGGTACACCACGCTTTCGCTTTCCGTCATCCATGTCCCTGGAAAACCCATAGCCGATCCTCTCCTCAACAGTCCGCCTGCTTTATGGCAACAGTTCCGACTTGCCCCAAAAAACCAAAGAAATCCTGTTTATTCAATCAGTCTTCACCTTTAGTTAGGTAAACAATCTGGCGAAATAGGGGCAGTCCGTCTCAAAATGGCAAAAATCGCCTACATCCTGCTGTGTCACAAGGATCCCGCTGCCATCATCCGGCAGGCGGAGCGTTTGACGGCCGCGGGCGATTTCATGGCCATCCATTTTGACGCTTCCGCCCCCGCTGTTGAGTACGAAAAAATCAGAGCAACGCTCAAAGACAATCCAGCCGTCTGCTTTCCGTCCAAGCGGGTGCGCTGCGGTTGGGGGGAGTGGTCGCTTGTCCAGGCAACACTGGGCGCCCTGCGCGCGGCGGTCGATGCCTTTCCGCGCGCCACCCATTTTTACATGCTTTCGGGCGACTGCATGGCGATCAAATCGGCCGAATACATCCACCAGTTTCTGGACGACACAGACGCCGATTTCATCGAAAGCGAGGATTATTTCGAAAGCGACTGGATCAAGACCGGCTGGAAGGAAGAACGTTTGATGTACCGCCACTGGTTCAACGAACGGACCCAGAAAAAGCGTTTCTATGCGATGTACGAGGTGCAAAAACGGCTTGGCCTCACCCGGGACGTGCCCGCAGACATCCAGGTGATGATCGGCAGCCAGTGGTGGTGCCTGCGCCGCCAGACCATCGAAAGCGTGCTGCGCTTTATCCGGCAGCGCCGGGATGTCCTAAGGTTTTTCGCCACCACATGGATCCCGGATGAGACGTTCTTTCAGACCATCGTCCGGCACCTTGTGCCGGGGCAGGAGATCAGATCGCGCACGCTGACCTTCCTGATGTTCACCGACTACGGCATGCCCGTCACCTTCCACAACGACCACTACGATCTGCTGTTGAGCCAGGACTACCTTTTCGCGCGCAAGATCAGCACGGGTGCGATGGACCTGCGCCGCCGTCTGGGCCTGCTTTACGCCGCACAGGGCGTGCAGTTCCAGATCAGCAATGAGGGGCGCAGTCTGTTCAAGTTTCTGTCCGAGCGCGGCCGCATCGGGCGGCGCTTTGCGACACGGTTCTGGGAAACAGAAAGCACCCTGGGCCGAGAGCGTGAGCTGCTGATCGTGGTCTGCAAGAAATGGCACGTGGCCAAACGGGTGCTCGAACGCATCCGCCAGGTCACAAATGTGCCCGCCATCGAATACCTTTTCAACGAAGAGGACACGCCGCTGCCCGATCTTGGCGGCATTCAGAGCACCATGATGAAGCGCCACCGCCACCGGCGCGCACTCATGCGGATGTTGTTTGACTACTACGAGACCGACCGTCTGATTGTCTGCATGGATCCCTCAAACCTCGACCTGATGGAGGACTTTGCCGAAGACCGCTCTGTCACGCGGATCCTCGAAATCGAATGCCAGTTCAGCGACGACTACCTCATCGGTCATGCCATGCGGGTGGGTCTCGCGGGGGAGCAGACGTCCAACGAAACGCTTGAGCGCCTGCTTCCCACGATCCGCCACGACATGATCTTCGAATCCGATCGCATCCGCGACGCGGACTTCAGCCACCTCTACCGCTTGCGTGAAACCGCAGATGAAGACCGCAATGCCGAGGCTTTGAGCCAGTTTCTGTCGATATCCGCAGACAAAGCCGCCGAGATTGCCCGCGCCGACTATCTCTTTGCGGACTGAAAAAACGAACCTGCCCTTTTTCTGGCTAGAAATATCCCGGAGCGCGAGGCAGAGCCTCGCAACCGATTTGTCGGAGACAAATCAATAAAACCCTTCGCGGCGCAGCCGCTCAATTCTTGGAACGCCAGGTGCCAAGCCAGCGGGTGAAGCCTGCGCGCTTTTCCGCAATCCCGTCATCAATCGCATCCAGCGTGGGATCAATCCGCGCCTCGCGAAAGCGCCGCCAGCGCACATAGATCGCCCAGAACGTTGCGGCCAGGAGCGTCAGGATGAAGATGTTCACCCAAGGGATCGGCTTGCCCACGTCCGGGCCCGCGATGGGCCTGAGCGAAATGGCATTGGGGTAGATCGTCAGCCACTCATTGCGCCAGCCATAATGGGTCAGCAGATACCATTCCGGCGTGGCCCTGGAGGATACGGCGCCCTGCGCTTCGGCCTGCAAGTTTGAGCTGTCCAGCTTGAAATAGGGCGGCCAGCCAAAACCGGTGTCCTCGTTACGGTAGACCCGCACGCGGCCATTGGCGCCGGTGGTGTTGATCAGCCGCAAGTCACGGTTGACCGTCGCCTCATTGTTGCCGGTGTCAGCAGCGGCATAGAAAAGGCGGTTGAACCCAGAAAAATCCTGCCGGATGATCTCCGTCCCCTGGACCCAGACGATATCTCGCTGCGGCAAGGTGTAGTGCAGAAAGGCCGCGACGACCGTCCAGAAGGACAGCGCGATGACCCAGCTTATGATCCTCATATGCTCCCCTCCTTAGGCGTAGTTCGTCAGATAAATGATCGTCGCCACCACCACAACCGGCACCACATACACACCGAGGATGAGCTTGCGGCGGATCGAGTTGTCGTATTTCTCCAACCCCCGCTGCACAAACGTCTCCCGGTTCACGCGTTTGGGCCCTACCTCCCACTTGTCGCGCAGTTTGCCGCGGCGCACCGCGCGCGAATAAAACGACAGGCAGACATAGACCACGGTGAGAACGACAAAGCCGATCACGACCAGTCTTGCGAGTGCGATCATCTACCTTCTCCTCACTGCGCCCCAGGGGCCCACGCGTGCGATCATATCGGGGACCACCTCCGCCACGCGCGGCTCTTCCATCGGCGCCTCATGGCCAAAGAGCGCCGCACGCGCGCCCGCCTTATCGACCTGATACTCCGCTTTCAGGAATTCGACAACGTAGTCGCGCTTGGCATCTGGCCAGGTCCGGTAGGTGTCATAGAAAAGCTCTTTGTGGCAGATGAAAAGCTGCCGGATGTCCTTGGGCGCAAGCTCTGCCAGCAGCATGTTGACCAACGCCGCATACGGCGTATCCGCGGCGCGCAAGGTATAGAAGTAGGCCGGGTGATCGGAGGTGATGCGCGGCCAGGCCCCGCCGTTTTCCGCCCAGTTGACGAGGCTGCCCAGCGCATGAAACGCCTCCGGCAGCTTGTCGCTGTGCTGCCGCGCGAGACGGCGCATGTCCCGCCGGGTGGCACCCGTGAGATCCACGCCCTGGTCCGAGACCGCATCCACCAGAATGAAATCCATCTTCTGGCGCAGGATCGCTGCCGAGTTGATCCCCCGCGCCTCCACGATCGTCTCCGTCAGGCCATTCAGCTCAAAGAACTTGGCGATGTTGTTGGGGTCGCCTGCGTCAAACACATGGGCCAGCGGCAGCTCCCCCAGCCCTTCCTTGCCCGAGGGCGCGATCACCGCCGGGTGCGCCACGTCCTGAAAGATGTACATCCCGCCAAAATGCGCGGTCCAGAAGTTGCGTTGGTCGAAGGCCATGTTGGAAAGTTTCACCGGGTTGCGCACCACATCCCCGGTCTTGCCCGCCAGCTCGATCATCTGAGCGATGAGCACATCGTCGTACCAGCCGTCTTCATCGTTCTTGAACCGCCCCACCATGCGCCCCAGTTTCTTGGCGTCCTTGACGGTGCCGCCGGTGGTATCCGCATCAACCGTAATCCGCCGGATGTCGAAAAGCCGCGTAGGCGTGGAGACGTCATAGACCGAATTCACCAACTCCCCCGCCACCGCGTCCCGCGCCGTCAGCGCAAAAAGCTGCGCCTCGTTCTCGGCATAGAACTGCTGGAGAATGCCCCGGCTGGTTGAGAATTTCGCATTGAGCAGCGGGCAGCGCCGCTGGTCCATGGAGAGCA